>NZ_JAWIRR010000017.1:0-35221 GCF_036320065.1 Stenotrophomonas sp. SMYL8 | reverse complement strand
CACCTGTGTGTGGGGTGGGCCGGCCGCGGCGCCGGCCGCGGGGGGGGGGGGGGGGGGCCGCCCCGCGCCCGCCACTACCGGATCAGAGGCCTCAGGCCGCCATCGCGACCTTGCGCAGGCGGTCCAGCACGAAGTCGGCCAGTTCGTGCGGCGAGTACTTGGCGACGAAGGCGTTGGCGCCGACGCGCTCGACCATCGCATTGTTGAATACGCCCGACAGCGAGGTATGCAGCAGGACGTAAAGGCCGGACAGGCCCGGATGGCGCCGGATTTCCGTCGTCAGCGTATAGCCGTCCATGGCCGGCATTTCGATGTCCGAGATGACCATGGCGTAGCGCTCGGCGGGGTTCTCGCCCGAGGCCTGGATCTGCAGCAGGTGGTCCAGCGCCTGCTTGCCGTCGGAAAGCAGGGTGGCGCCCACCCCGAGCTGGTCCAGCACGCTGCGGATCTGCTGGCGGGCTACACGAGAGTCGTCCACCACCAGTACCTGCAGTTGCGGGCCGTCGGCGGGCATTGCCATCGCCGGGTCGAGTACTGCTTCACCGCGTACCTGGGCGATATCGGCCAGCACGCTTTCAACGTCGATCACCTGGATCAACTCGCCCTGGAAGCGGGTCACCGCCGTCAGATAGCTCGATTCGGCGCCCAGTTCCGGTGGCGGGTGGATGTCTTCCACCGCGATGTTGACGATGCGCTCCACGCCGCTGACCAGGAAACCCTGGATCGAACGGTTGAATTCGGTGACGACCAGGTAGCCGGGCGAGGTGTCCGCATCGGGCTCACGCTCGGGGTGGCCGATGGCCAGGCCCAGGTCCAGCACCGGCACCGAGCGGCCACGGACGTCGGCCACGCCGGCGAACTGGCTGGGCAGTCCGGGCACCTGGAACAGCTCCGGGCGGCGCAGGACTTCCTGCACCTTGAAGACATTGACGCCAAAAAGCTGACGTCCGCCGAGGCGGAACAGCAGCAGCGCCAGGCGATTGTGGCCGGCCAGTCGGGTCCGCTGGTCGATCCGGTTGAGCAGGTCATGGGACATGGCTGCTGTATCGGCGGGGTGGGCGCCGAACTTGAGCGCTTTTGTAGAGCCGAGCCATGCTCGACCCTGCCTCTGTAGAGTCGAGCTTGCTCGACTGGTCATGAAAGTAGTCGAGCAAGCTCGACTCTACACAAGCCCCTCTGGCACACCCCTTGCAGGCACCAGGGCCAGATCCCATCGACAGGAGGCGCCATGCGCCGGGTCACATCGCTCTTCGCCATCGCGCTGGCCCTGGCCTCGCCGTGGGCGGTTGCCGCCGACTGGCAGCCGGTGGCCAGTATCCGCACCGCCGCGTTGTCGACGCTGCCGGCAGGCAGCGAGGGCGAGGCCCAGGTGGCCGATGCGCTGCGCTTGCCCAGGTGTGGTGGCGCGCTGCAGGTGCAGCCCACCGCCAACACCACGGTTGAAGTCAGCTGCCCCGATGCCGGCGGGTGGCGCCTGTTCGTACCAGTAAAGGTGCGGCGCAACCAGACCGTGCTGGTGCTCAACCGCGGAATCGGTACTGGAGAAACCCTCACCGCCGCCGATATCACCACTGCCCAGCGTGACGCCGCCCGGATTGCTGGTGCGGTGCTGGCCGATCCGAATGCAGCGATCGGCCGCATCGCCCGCCGTCCGTTGCAGGCCGGAGCCCTGCTGTCGAACGACGATCTGGTGGTGCAGCGTCTCATCAAGCGAGGAGACAATGTGGCCCTGGTTTCGCGTCGCGGCTCGGTCGAGGTCCGTATTGCAGGCCGTGCGATGGGCGATGCCGGTGAAAACGAACGGGTCTCGGTGGAGAACCTGTCCTCGCGGCGGATTGTGCAGGGAACGGTCGATGCCGCCGGTGACGTAATCGTGGCGCGTTGATTTACCGCAAAATATCCCTAAAGATCACGGCCCTGCGGCCGTTATCCCTTGTGAACGGCAACTCCAGGACACCCCATGAGCCAGAAAATCGACGGCAACCTGCAGGTCCCCCAGGCACTGCGCAGCGTGACGACCCCGGCCAACAAGCCCGGCGTCAGCACCGATGCGGCGACGCGCCCGGTCGAAGCGGCCGACAGCCTGCGCCTGACCGGCGAGGCCACCAATCTGCAGGCCATCGAGCGTGAGCTGACCACCGCCCCGGCAATTGACGCCCAGCGTGTGGCCGCAGTGCGCGAGTCGCTGCAGAACGGCACCTACAAGATCAATCCGGACGCGATCGCATCGCGCATGCTTGAGCTGGATCAGCAGCTGCACGGATGACCGCGCCGATGAGCGAACAACTGCAGCGGCTGGCCCAGGCGCTTGACGTTGAACGTCAGGCGCTGGTCGATCATGACGTACACGCGCTGATCCGGGCGACCGGTGCCAAGCTGGAGGCGCTGCGTGCACTGGAAGGCACGCCGCCGCTTGGTGAGGGGGATCACCTCCAGGAACTGGCCGAACGCAACCGAGCCAATGGCGTGCTGCTGTCGCGCCGGCGCCGCGAGGTCGATTGGGCGCTGCGCCAGCTCGGGCGTACCGAGGCCTCCTCCTCCTATGATGCCAAGGGCCAGTCGCATACGGTCACTGCGCGGCGCCCACTCGCCATCGCCTGACGCGACGGCGGTCGCACATCCCACCCCCGCGGGCTGAAGCCCGCCGCACGACCGCGTATATTGGGCGCCTGTTCGAATGCCCCGAGTCGCCGTGTCCGCTGCCAACGCCCTGGTTACCGCCCCCCTTCCGCCGCAGCCGGTGCTGCAGGCGCTGCTTGAGCGCCTGCGCGAAGGGCTGCTGCTGTTCACCGAAGACGGGCAGGTGGCCCTGGCCAACCCAGCCGCGCAGAACCTGCTGGCCAGCGGTGAGGGCGGCGGCCTGCCACCGCCGCAGCGCCTGCGTGAACTGCTGCCGCCTGATGCATTGGAGCAGGCGCGCCAGCATGGTCACTGGAACGGCAGCCTGCCGCTGGGCGAGGGCGTGGTCATCGCCCATCTGTATCACCACGGCCCGGTCGGCCAGGGGCACTTCCTGGCGTTGTTCCGCCATATCGAAGGCCAGGAAGACTACGAACGCGAACTGCAGCAGCGCCATGCAGAGCTGCGGCAGGCCTACCTGCGCCTCAACGGTACCCAGGAAAAACTGCTGCAGTCGGAGAAGATGGCCTCGATCGGCCAGCTCGCCGCAGGCGTCGCGCACGAGATCAACAACCCGATCGGCTACGTGCACTCCAACCTGGGCAGCCTGCAGGAGTACCTGCGCAGCCTGTTCACCGTGATCGAAGCCTACGAGCGCGCATTGCGGGCGCCGGACCCGAAGGCGCTGATTCCGGAAATTGACGATATCCGTGACCGCCTGGACATCGATTTCATCAGCCGCGACCTGCCGCAGCTGATGGCCGAGTCGCGCGAAGGCATCGAGCGGGTGACGCGCATCGTGCGTGATCTGAAGGACTTCTCGTATTCCGGCCGCGACGAGTCGTGGAAGCTGGTCGACCTGCACGCGGGCCTGGAATCGACCATCAACATCATCTGGAACGAGCTGAAGTACAAGGTCACCCTGGTGCGGGAGTTCGGCCAGTTGCCGTTGGTGGAGTGCCTGCCGTCGGAATTGAACCAGGTCTACATGAACCTGCTGCTCAACGCCGGCCACGCCATCGCCGAGCGCGGCACGATCACCGTGCGCACCGGCGTCGATGGCGATCACGTGTGGGTCGAGTTTGAAGACACCGGCGGCGGCATCTCGCCGGAACTGCGCCAGCGCATCTTCGATCCGTTCTTCACCACCAAGCCGGTGGGCAGCGGTACCGGCCTGGGCCTGTCGATCTCCTACAGCATCATCAACAAGCACCACGGCCGCATCGACCTGGACAGTACCCCGGGCGTGGGCTCGCGCTTCCGCGTGGTGCTGCCGGTGAAGCAGCCGCGCTGACCGCATCTGGTAGTGCCCGGCCGCTGGCCGGCAACCCCTTTGAGCCAGGCATCGAGAGCAGCCGGCCAGCGGCCGGCTCTACCAGGGCTTGTCCCCGACCGGGGTTCGCGCTTCGGGTAGTGCCGGCCGCTGGCCGGCAACCTCATTGAACCCGACGTCCAGAGCAGCCGGCCAGCGGCCGGCTCTTACAGGGCTTGTCCCCGACCTGGGTTCGCGCTTCGGGTAGTGCCGGCCGCTGGCCGGCAACCTCATTGAACCGGGCATCGAGAGCAGCCGGCCAGCGGCCGGCTCTACCAGGGCTTGTCCCCGACCGGGTCCGCGCTTCGGGTAGTGCCGGTCGCTGGCCGGCAACCTCATTGAACCCGACATCCAGAGCAGCCGGCCAGCGGCCGGCGCTACCAGAGGGGATCGTTACCGCAATGGGCGATCCTCGCCGCCATCTCCGCTTTCCACCGGCGCCGGACCGGCGTTGCTGCGGCGCTGCTCCTCGTAGGTGCGGAACGCCTGGTGGATGTGCTTGCGCAGCTCATCGTCGTTCCACGGCTTGGTCAGGAAGCGATAGATCGCACCGCGGTTGATCGCGTCGGTCACGGTGTTCAGATCGGTGTAACCGGACAGCACCAGGCGGATCGTGTCCGGGTACAGCATCTTCACCCGGCCCAGGAACTCGGTGCCGCTCATGTCGCTCATGCGCTGGTCGGACAGGATCACCTGCACGTCATTGATTGCCAGCAGGTCGAATGCATCGCGCACGTTGCCGGCGGCCAGGATGCGGTAGCCGTCGCGACGGAACAGGCGCACCAGCGAGCGCAGTACGTTTTCTTCGTCGTCCAGCAGCAGCAGCGTGCGGTCCGGACGGGTCTCGGCAAAGGCTTCCGGACGCAGGTAGCGGCGGCGCAGGGTCATGCCGGCGGCATCGGCCGACATCGGTTCGCCGAACAGGTAGCCCTGGAACACATCGCAGTCATTGCGGCGCAGGAAGCCCAGCTGGGCCTGCGATTCCACGCCGTTGGCGATCACGGTCATGCCCAGCTGGTGGCCCATGGCGATGATCGCGCGGGCAATGGCCGCCTCACGGTTGCCGGCCGGCGCGCTCTTGATGAAGCTGCGGTCGATCTTGAGCTTGTCCACCGGGTAGCGGACCAGTGCACTCAGGCTGGAATCACCGGTGCCGAAATTGTCCAGGCTCAGGCTGATGCCTTCGTTGCGCAGATTGGCCAGCGTCTCGTGCACGAAGTTGACGTTGTTGGTCAGCGCGCTTTCGTTGATCTCCAGCGTCAGCATCTGTGCCGGCACGCCCGCGGCCTGGATCAGGCCCATGACTTCAGCGAAGAAGTTGGGCCGCAGCAGCTGCAGGGTGGAGACATTCACCGCGATTGTGAAGTCGTCGAAGCCCTGGTCGCGCCACAGGCGGGCCTGCTTCAGTGCGCCTTCCAGCACCCAGGTGCCGATCTGCACGATGATGCCCAGCCGCTCGGCGGTGCGCATGAAGCGCTCCGGCACCAGCATGCCCAGCGTCGGTGACTGCCAGCGCAGCAGCGCTTCCATGCCGACCACGTGGCCATCGCGGGCGCTGACCAGCGGCTGGTAACGCAGTTTCAGTTCGCCGTTGGGAATGGCGTCCACGATCTGGCGGGCGATGATGCTTTCGCTGTGCGCGCTCGGTGGCGTATCCACGGCGTGGATGCGCACCGCGTTGCCGCCTTCGCGGGCCGCCTGGTACAGCGCATCTTCGGCGTGATCGAGCAGGCGCGAGGTGCTGCTGGCATGGTCCGGGCACAGGCTGACGCCCAGCTTGCCGGTCATGAACAAGGTGTACGGCAGCACCGACAGCGGCAGCTCCATCTGCTGCCGGATCTCCTCTGCGAAGTCCTCCGGCAATGGCACGTCGGCGGTGCGTGGCACTGCGATCAGGAACTCATCGCTGCCGTGGCGCCACAGCTTGCCGCGACCACGCAGGTAGGACTGCAACCGCTGCGCCACCAGCACCAGGGCCTGGTCACCCACCTCGGCGCTCATGTTTTCGTTGACCGAGGCGAAGTGGTCGATGTCCACGTGCATCAACATCAGTGCGGTGCCGCCCGAGGCCGCCTCGGCGACCATCGCCTGCAGCTCGGGGTTGCCGGCGCCAAGGCGGTCAGGCGCATCATCGATGCTGACCGGGGGCTGGTTGGGATTCCACATAGGCTCAGTATTCCGGTGACTCAACAGCGGCCATGCTGGCCGCCTGGTAGGGGAGGTGTACGTCGATCAGGGTGCCTTCGCCATGTGCGGATTCGATCCGCACATGGCCACCGACGCTCTGCGCACGCTCACGCATCACGATCAGGCCCAGCCCGCGCGGACCGTCCGGGTCGAAGCCCTCGCCATCATCACGGATCTGCAGGTGCAGGCCGCGCTGGCCGACATCGCGCAGCTGCAGCAGGACCTGGCTGGCGCGGGCATGGCGCAGGGCATTGGTCAGGCTCTCCTGCGCGATGCGGAAGCAGGCCTGCTCGATGCTGTTGTCAGGACGTTGTGGCAGCGGTTCGATCTCGGCCAGCAGTTCCACCGGCGAGGAACGGAACAGCACCCGTGCCTGCCAGCTCAGTGCGGCCTCCAGGCCCAGGGCATCCAGCTGCGGCGGGCGCAGCAGCGTGGAGATGTCGCGCAGCTTGGCCACGGTGGTGTCGGCCAGGCTGACGATCTGCGCCAGATCCTCGGCGCGGCGCTGTGGATCATGCTCGTCCTGCGCAGCATGGGCGGACAGCTTGATTGCGGTGATCGCCTGGCCGATGTCGTCGTGCAGGTCGCGCGAGATCGCGCGGCGCTCATCCTCCTGCAGCGAGAACAGGCGGCCGGCCATCGCCTGCAGTTCACGGTTGCTGGTTTCCAGTGCACTGCGGGTGCGCTCGGAATCGCTCAGGTCGCGCACGATCAGCAGCTTGCAGTCGCGTCCGCCATAACGCACTTCGCCCACCGCCAGGCCGGCATGGAAGCTGCGGCCATCCGCGCGCTGCATCGCCACCACGCTGCTGTGACCGGGCCCCAGGTGTGGTTGGCCTGCACGCAATTGGCTGCGCACGCGGGCCAGATCGGCGCTGTCCACCAGTGCTGACAGGGGTTCGCCCAGCAGGGTGTGGCTGCCATAGCCGAACAGGCTGGCGGCCCAGGCGTTGGCGTACAGCACGTGTTCGTCGGAGAGGATGACCACGCCGTCGGGCAGTACCCGTACCAGCTCGCGGAACTGTTCCTCGCGCTCGCGCAGCAGGCGTCGCGACTGCTCGCGCTCGGTCACGTCCTGCAGGGTGCCCAGCACGCGGTTGCGGCCGGCCTCGTCGATGCCGCTGGCCGCACGCAGATGCACCATCAAGGCGCGCCCATCCATCGACAGCAACGGCAACAGCACGTCCACCTGGACCGGCTCGCCGGAGCAGAGCTCGGCCAGCAGCTGTTCGGTCTGGGTGGCGGTGGCCGGGTCGGCCGGCACCAGCAGTTCGTCGAAGCGATGCCAGCGCCGCGCCTCGGGCGGGCGGCGACCGAGCAGGCGATAGACCTGGTTCGAATAGCGGCCAAGTCCCGTGGAGGGGTCCAGCTCCCAGGCGCCGATGCGTGCCAGCTCGTGGGCTTCTTCGACCCGCGCCAGCGCCTGGTCACGGCGCAGCTGGGCCAGGTCTTCGGCGGTGCGGTCGATGGCAATCAGCAGGCGGGCGTTGTGGCCGTCATAGCTGATGGCGTTGGAGCGAAGTTCCATCTGACGCAGGGAGCCGTCGCGCAGCTGCAGCTGGGTACGCAGGATGCACAGTTCCTCCGGTGCCTCGCGGATCGCCTCCAGCTTGGTCTGCAGTGCCTGGTCCTGGCCTGGCGGCCACAGCGAATCGATGGTCTGCTCCAGCAGTTCGTCACGGTCCCAGCCGAAGGCCGTACAGGCCGCCGGATTGGCATCGAGGATCGCCAGTGTGTCCAGGTCGTAGACCAGGATCGGGCCGGGGTTGCCTTCGAACATCTGCCGCAGGCGCAGCTCGGAGGCCTGCTGGCGTGCATGGGTGTGCAGCACATGCTCGGCCAGCGGGCGCAGCAGCAGATACAGCAGGCCGGCGCTGGCAAGGGCGAAGAACGAGCCCTTCAGGCCCTGCCACAAGGCCGCCTGCTGCGGGTCGGGCACCAGTGCCTGCACTGCACTGTCGGTGGAGATCATCCAGGCCAGCGCCATCGCCAGGTAGCTCAGCACCACCCGGCGCCGGTCGCGGCTCAGCGCCTGCGCCATCCGCGGGTCGGGAACTGGGGCGTTGCCGGTCGGTTCTGCGGGCATGGACAGGGCGGAAGAAAGGGGCGCCGGCCATCTTACCGCGCAGGTGCGCCCAGACCACTCAATTATCCGCCGCAGGCGCCGTTAACCACTGCGTGCCCCGCTGACGGGCGTGTCATCCGGAGCAAGATCGCGTGGACCAAGGGATCATCGCCAGCCTGCTGCAGCACCCGCTTGCGTCGGCGCTGGTCATCGTCGACCGCACGGGCCGACCGCTGGCGGCCAATCCGGCTGCGCGCGAGCACGGCCTGCCGGCGACCGTGGCTGCGTATGCGCCGATGCTGGAAGATCTGCGCCTGATGGCCGCCGATGGCGGCATCGTGGCCTGCACGCTGCCGGGTGGCCCGCATGGCCACTACGACGGCCACCTGCGCGCGGTGCATGATGGCGCCGGCAACCTGCTGGCCTTCACGCTGAGCATTCCCGAGCCGGTGCCGCTCAGCGGCGGTGGGCGCTGGGAGCTGGCGCTGGACAGCGCCGGGCACAGCCTCTGGGACTGGGACATTCCCAGCGACCGTGTGGTGCGCACCCCGGCACTGGGCGATGAAACCGCTACCGAGATTCTGGCCCGCGTGCACAGCGAGGACATCGCACAGGTGCGGGCTGCACTGGATGAGCATCTGCGTGGCTTGAGCGAGCAGTACAGCGCACAGTTCCGTTTCCGCCAGGCCGATGGCCAGTGGCGTTGGGTACTGGACCGCGGGCGCGTGGTCGCGCGCACCGCCGATGGCCAGCCGCTGCGCATGGTCGGCACGCATACCGATATCGAACAACAGAAGCAGCTGGAAGGGCTGCTTCAGGAACAGCAGCTGCACCTGAGCGAGGCCCAGCGCATCGCCAGCATGGGCAGCTGGTCGTTCGACCCCAACAGCGGTCATTTCTGGTGGTCGCCGGAGCTGCGTTCGCTGCTGGCGTTGGAGCAGGGGGCCGTACCCGGCCAGCGGCGCTGGCTGAAGCAGCTGCATCCGCGCTCGCGTGGTGCG
Organism: Stenotrophomonas sp. SMYL8; assembly: GCF_036320065.1. NCBI lineage: Bacteria > Pseudomonadati > Pseudomonadota > Gammaproteobacteria > Lysobacterales > Lysobacteraceae > Stenotrophomonas > Stenotrophomonas sp. SMYL8. The sequence continues at coordinate 26,037 of NZ_JAWIRR010000017.1, read as the reverse complement.
CTACGCGCAGCATGGCGGCGCTTGTGGCGCGACGGCCGGGCCGCCAACATCGAGCTGGAACTGACCCGGGGCAACGAACCGTCGCAGCATCTGCGGCTATGGATGCAGCCGCTACTGGACATGGATGGCCAGCCCAAGCGCCTGCTCGGCCAGGTGCAGAACATCACCGAGCAGCACCAGACCGATGCACTGATCCGCTGGCGTACAGAACTGCTCAACCGTGTTTCCGCGCTGGGCCGCATCGGCGGCTGCGAGATCGAAGTGCAGACCCGGCACATGCAGTGGACCGAGGAGTGCTACCGCATCCACGGCCTGCGCAAGGAGCCGATCACCCTCGACCAGGCACTGGCGCTGTACACCGAGGATTCGCGCAATGCCTTCGACGCCGCGTTGGTCCGGATTGCCGGCGGCGGGCTGCCCGAACAGCTGGACCTGTGCTTCTACCGCCAGTCCGGCCTGCGCGTGTGGGTGCAGGTACTGATCGAGCTGGATCGCCGTGACGGCCTGCCACCTCGGTTCGTGGTCCTGTTCCGTGACATCACCCGCGAGCGCGAGGCCAACGAGCGCATCGAGCTGCTGGCCCACTACGACCTGCTGACCGGCCTGCCCAACCGCGTGCTGCTCGGCGAGCAGACCGCAGAGGCGATCGAGGAGGCGCGCGACCGTGGCACCTCGCTGGCGATGCTGTTCATCGACCTGGACGGCTTCAAGACCATCAACGACAGCTTCGGCCATGCCACCGGCGATGCGCTGCTGAAGGCCGCCGCCACGCGGCTGCACCAGAACCTGCGCAACAACGACCTGTTCGGCCGCTTCAGCGGTGACGAGTTCATCGTGGTGCTGCGTGACCTGGCCGAGCCGGAAGACGCGGGGCATGTCGCCCGCAAGCTGATCGCCTCGCTGGCCGAGCCGCTGCGCCGTGGCGAGACCACCTTGAAGGTCGGCGCCAGTGTCGGTATCGCGATGCTGGGTGATGCCCAGACCGACTTCGATTCACTGCTGCGCGCCGCCGACGCCGCGATGTACGCGGCCAAGGAAGCGGGGCGCAACACCTACCAGTACTACAGCCAGGACGCGCTGGCCCGCATCCAGCGCAGGCTGGAACTGGAGCACGCCCTGCACGGGGCGATCGAGCGCGAAGAATTCAGCCTGGCCTACCAGCCGTTGCTGCACGCCCACCAGGGCGAGCCGCCAGCGATCGAAGCCCTGCTGCGCTGGCACCGGCCCGGCATCGGCTACTGCAGCCCGGCCGAGTTCATACCGATTGCCGAGAAGTGCGGCGAGATCGTGCGCATCGGCGACTGGGTGCTGAACGAAGCCTGCCGCCAGGCCATTGCCTGGGACCGGGCCGGGCTGTGTTTCGACCGCATCGCGGTCAATGTGTCGGCGGTGCAGTTGCGTGACCGTGGCTTTGCCGAGCGGGTGATCGAGATCTGCCATGCCCACGGCTGGCCGCCGCAGCGGCTGGAGCTCGAGCTGACCGAGTCGGCGTTGATCCGTGACACCGACATCCTGCGTCACTGCTTCGACGTGCTGGAACGGCACGGCGTGCCGCTGGCGGTGGATGACTTCGGTACCGGCTTCTCGAACCTCAATTATCTCAACCGCTTCCCGGTGGGCCGCCTGAAGATCGACCGCAGTTTCGTGCAGGGCATGCTGCATGACTCTGGCACGGCCGAAGTGACCCAGGCCATCGTGCACCTGGGCCACGCGCTGGGCATGAAAGTGGTGGCCGAGGGCGTGGAAACGCACCAGGAAGAAGACATGCTGCGTCGCCAGGGCTGCGACGAGATCCAGGGCTACCTGTACTCGCGCCCGCTCAGCCCGCGCGACCTGGCGCAGTGGCTGCGCCAGCAGCACGCCGCGCCCGGGCGCACCGACGCTGCCAGCGAGGTCGTGCTGGCACGCTGAGGGTAGCGCCGGGCCATGCCCGGAGGGATCGCCGCACGCCGACGCACCGCTCTGGTAGGTGTCGACCTTGGTCGACACGAATGCCGGTGCTCGCGATCATCCACGCATGGCGTGGATCTACTGCGATGCGGCAACCATTCGCTGCCGAAATTCGGAGCGAAGCCGTGCGCGCACTGCTTCCACCACATGTGCATAGCGTCGGCGCTGGATGAAATAGCCCATGTAGAACAGCAGCAGGGCCACCAGCATCGGCGACGCAGCCGGGCGGACCAGGATGATGGGCACCAGCATCACTGTCAGGCCCAGCGCGAACCAGCTGCACAGCCCGACCACCCGCACCTCCCTGCGTCGCGCGTCGATCATCACCCGCCCGCGCATCAGCGGAAAGTAGCGGCCGCCAAAGCTCGGTGTGAAGCTCTCGCGAAAGGCGACACTGCCGTCCGGCAGCGCGCGGAATACCAGGCGAAGCCAGGTATCGGCCGGCAGATCATGCTCCAACCCGGCCAGCGAAAGCTGCGCCAGCTCTGCCGGCGTAGCGGCGATGCGCTGATTGAACAGTACGATGCCGGTGCGGAAGAAGAACGGCGCCCACAGCACCAGCAGCAGGACTTCGATCAGCAGCAATGCGATCAGGGCGATGGCCATCGGTCTTCCATGAACGGGACCGGCGCATCATGCCATGGGGATGGCCGGCGCTAGCACTGCGGGTTCGAGTACGAGCAACAGGTCACATGCCTTGCCGGATCGACTTGGCTCAATCCTTTTCCGCCAGATCGCTTAGGTCCAGGATCTGCGGGTTGACGCTGCTGGCTACGATGCTTCTGATCAGCCCCGGGCGGCGGCGAAGCGAGTAGGCGCGTATCGCATGGATGGGACTGAATTCACACAGGGGGTAGCGTGAGTGCCCCATGATGACGGGCCTGTTGAAGTGGATGTCCTTAGGGTCATCAAGTGGCAGGGCCCACTTCCCACCGTGTACCAGCCTGACGGTCTCCCCTAGATATCGGGCGAACACGACCCTCAGAGAGTCCCGCTCGTCCTCAGACAGCGTGGCTGCCATCAAGTCATGGAGGTGTTCCAGCCTGTCGAGGCTTTCGGGGCTGCTATCCAGTTCAATGCCATGCGTTTGAGCCTGCGCGACCAGCCATTCTATCTGGCCGTCCATCAGCATCAGGAATTGCTCAAAAGCCTCGCGGGCTTCTTCCAGATTGAACGTCATGCAGAGGCCAGAGGAGACAGGGGGAGTGGGCAGTGTGTCCTCGTCCCGTTCCTCAGGCTATGCAACAAATCCTAAAAGGCGACAGGCAAAGCAGAGGTTGCAGATATCGCGGCGTCCATCCCCGAAAGTCGTGGATCTACCGTTTCATCAATGCGATGCCCGCAATGGAATAGCTGGCGATCAACAGCCCGGACGCGTACTCCGCGACGATGATCAGCCAGAAGGTCATCGGCTCGATGTCCCGCCATGCATCAATGGTGCCGGAGCGGTGATGGCTCAGATGAACATGCCCGGTGTTGATGGCAGTTGCCGGCGCCCAGGCAAATAGAAAGGCCATCAGCATGAAGAGCAGGCTGCCGAACAGGAATGCGACAGGTCGATGCCGGGGCGGCCGCAAGGTGGCGTAGGCGGGGCGCCAGGTGAAGGTGACCGCGATGAGCACCATCACAGCAAATCCCAGCCAGGTCATGAACGTGGTGCTCATGCGACGACACTCCGTGTCCAGCCGTAGGTGGCATGGGCGGATCATGCCATGGGTTTGGAGCGGGTGGTGGTGAAGACCATCCACGCATGGCGTGGATCTACCTCAAGGCTTCCCCATCCAACCCCAGGTCCCACGCCAGACCCAGCAGCGCGTCGTCCGTGCGGGGCAGGGCAGGGCGCGCATTGGCCAGCTGCTGCAGTTCGCGGATCTCCTCGCGGGCCACCTCTTCCAGCTGCTGCAGCTGCTCACGCACGCTCGCGTTGCGCGGGCGCTCGGTGTCGGTGAGGGAGGGCAGGGCGCGGATCAGGGTCATGGTGCGTGTACAGGATGCATCCAACGGCGGGTCACAGGCAAAGGCCCCGGAAGAACCGGGGCCTTGCGGGCTGCCGGTAGCGGCAGCGGACATCAGGATCAGAACAGCTCGACGGTACCAGCGCCCATGCTCTGCTGGGCAACCGGCTTGTGCGGCGGGCGTTCCCATTCGCTGCGCAGTTCGCGCAGGCGGCTGCCGGTGCGCTGCAGGGCGGTGGCGATCTCTTCGTCGAACACCCCGCCATTGCGGTGCAGCAGTTCCTGCAGGGCCACCGCCTCGCGGTTGATCGCGGTCAGGCGGTCCAGGTGGGTGTGCACGCCGCCCAGGGCCTGAGTGGCGATGTCTTCGAACTGCAGGGCGCGCACGGCCTCGGCCACGCTGCCATCGATCGAACGGGCGCACTCGGAGACTTCGCGCATGCCGTCGCCCAGCGAGGCATTGATCTGCGCGACGTTGTCGAGCATCGCCGCCGCCTCCTGGCGCGCTTCGCGGGAGCGGTCCATGTCACGCGAGGCCATGTGCGAGACCGTCTCGCGCACCTTGGCGATGGCGTCCTTGGAGCTGTGCGCCAGCTTGCGGATCTGCTCGTTGAAGGTGGTCGAGCGCTCGGACAGGTTGCGCACTTCGTCGGCGACCACCGCGAAGCCACGACCGGCTTCACCGGCACGCGCGGCTTCGATGGCGGCGTTCAGCGCCAGCAGATTGGTCTGGTCGGCGATCGACTTGACGTCTTCCAGCAGCGCGAAGATGCCATCCAGGTGCTGCGCCATCTGGTCGATGTGCTGCACGGTGGTGCTGCTCTGGCCGCTCACCTGTTCCAGTGCTTCCACCAGCTGCTCCATGCGATGGCTGGCGTGCTGGGCGAAACGGGCAACGTCGAGGCCGGCATTGCCTTCATCACCGGCGCGATCAACGATGCGCGACAGGGCCTGGCTCTGCTGGCGCGACTTGCGGTTCATGGCGTCGAAGCTGCCGCCCAGGCTGGACACCGCCTGGCGGATCAGGTCACGGGCGCGTTCCACTTCGCCACGCGAACCGTCGATCTCGTTGCCGACGAAGTTGCGCAGTTCGGTCAGCAGCTGGTCCTGCTCACGCAGGACACGGGCGTGTTCCGGGGAACGGTGCGCCTGGGCGCGGGTGGTCCACCACGCAAAGCCGAGCCAGCTCAGCGTCATCGTGGTCAGGATCGCCCAGCGCAGGGCGGCCGGCCATTCGAAACCGATGGCGAAGGGGAGCAGCAGGGTCAGAGCCAGGGGGGCGGCCAGACGGATGAAAATGCGTGAGTACATGGACGTTCTCGGGAGGTGCACGGAGGATGTATCGGCCGTACCCCCTTTCTCTTTAACGTCGAAATGCCTCGAAGTGCATTCTGAATGCGCCGGTTTTCCGACGCCTCGGCGGCTTCGGGGTCAGAGCCCTTTCCTTGCCGGAAAAGGATCCGACCCCATGGGGCTCAGGCCAGCTGGCGGTCCACGGCCTCGATCATCGCCTTGCGGCTGAACAGGAAGTCCCAGTAGCTGCCGCCCAGCTGCCGCCACAGCACCGCCGAGCGCACCGCGGCCAGCAGCAGGGCGCGGATCTCGGCGACCACACCGGCCTGGCCCAGGTAATGCGGGTTGCCCTGCACCATCACCCGCGGCTTCAGGTGGCTGATGGTGTCGGCGTACAGGCCACCCAGGTTGGCCAGCACGTCCGGGTGCCCACTGTCGCCCAGCTCGACGGCCTGGCGCTGGGCGCGTTCGATGCCCGAGGCGACCTTGTTCACGGTGGCGCCGTCCTGCACGAAGCGGCGCTCCAGCTGCAGCACTGACAGGGCCAGCTTGGGCAGGATCGGGTCCTGGCCCTGGCTGCGGAAGTAGTTGTGCAGCAGGCGCAGCCCAGCCTTCAATGCATGGCGGTCACCGAACACCTCCTGCGGCGAAGACGCGTCGACGCGGAACACACTGTCCACGGCGGTGCGCACGGCAGCGGCGTCGGAATGGCCGGTATCGGCGATGCGGCGTACCTGCTGCAGGGCCTGGGCAATGCCGGCCAAAGCCAGGACGCGGTCGTCGACAGTGAAACTCATGCAGCGATTACCTCAAAAGGGGAAGGGGTGGTGCGCAGGCGCTGTTCCAGCGGCGCATCGGTGGCGGCGATCACCGCGCCACCCAGGCACACATCACCGTCATACAGCACCAGTGATTGACCGGGAGTAACGGCGCGCTGCGGGCGCGCAAAGGTGACCAGCACGCTGCCATCGTCCAGCACCTCGACCGTACACGGCTCGTCAGGCTGGCGGTAGCGGGTCTGCGCGGTGCACTCGAAGCGCCGTGCCGGCGGTGCACCGGCAATCCAGTGCGCGGTTTCCGAGCGCAGGCGGTCGGACAGCATCCACTTGCTGTCGCGGTCCTGGTCCACGTACAGCACGTTGCTGGCCACATCCTTGCCGACCACGTACCACGGCGCGGCCGGGCGGCCGCGCACGCCGCCGATGTTCAGGCCCTCGCGCTGGCCCAGGGTGAAATAGAAGACGCCTGGGTGCTCGGCGATCACACTGCCGTCGGCCGGGTCGAGGATCTGGCCGGGCTTGGCCGGCAGGTAGCGGCCGAGGAACTCGCGGAAGTCACGCTCGCCGATGAAGCAGATGCCGGTGGAGTCCTTCTTGGCGTGGGTCGGCAGGCTGACGTCACGCGCGATCCGCCGCAGGTCGGTCTTTTCCAGGTCGCCGATCGGGAACAGGGTTGCCGACAGCTGTTCCTGGCCCAGCTGGTGCAGGAAGTAGCTCTGGTCCTTGGAGCGGTCTGCGCCGCGCAGCAGCAGCCACTGGTGGCCGCGCTGGGCCACCCGCGCGTAGTGGCCGGTGGCGATGCGCTCGGCGCCCAGCTCGCGGGCGGCGTCCAGGAAATGCTTGAACTTCACTTCGCGGTTGCACAGCACGTCCGGGTTCGGCGTGCGGCCGGCGGCGTACTCGGCCAGGAAGTGTTCGAACACCCCCTGCCAGTACTCGCTGGAGAAATCACGGAAGTGGAACGGGATACCGAGCAGGCCGCAGACGGCCACCGCGTCGCGGCGGTCGTCCTCGGCGCGGCAGTCGCCGCTGCCGTCGTCGGCCCAGTTCTGCATGAACAGGCCGGCTACGGCCTCGCCCTGCTGCACCAGCCGCCAGGCGGCGACCGAGGAGTCGACGCCACCGGAGACGCCCACCATCACGCGCGGAGTGCTCATGCGACCTCCCGGACCAGCGAAAGCGGATGGCGCTGGCCACCCAGGAAATCAGCCACCACCTGCCAGACCAGCGGGCTGCGCAGGCGCTCCGTGGCGGCCTGCAGCTCGGCCGGGGTCAGCCACAGCGCGCGATCGATGCCGGTGTCCAGCGGCTGCGCCAGGTCGTGCGAGACCGGACGCGCCGCATAGCAGAAGCGCAGGAAGGTGGTGCCGTCGCCGGCCGTCCACTGGTAGCAGCCTATGAAGTGGGTCAGCTGCACCGTCCAGCCGGTTTCCTCGCGGGTCTCGCGCAGGGCTGCCTCGGCCAGGCTTTCGCCCGGCTCGAGGTGGCCTGCCGGCTGGTTCAGCACCTGGCGGCCGTCGATGGTCTCCTCGACCAGCAGCACGCGGCCACCGTCGACCACCACGGTGGCGACAGTGGCGTGCGGTGCCCAGCGCGGGTCCGGCGTGGTGTTCAACTCAGAACTCGTCCTTCTTGGTCAGTTCCAGCTCCATGGCGTCGGCGGTGCGGATGGCCGCATCGATGGCGTCGCTGAGCTGGTCGGCCGTGGCATCGGCGTCGATCTTGACCACGAACATGGCGGTGGTGTCCTGTTTCACCCAGCCGCCCATCTTGGCGTCCTGCGAATCTTCCAGCAGGCGGTTGGCTACGGCCACCGGGAACTGCTTGGTCTTGGCGTTGTAGGCCGGCGACCAGATCTCGCGGATGTTGTGGGTGCCGAAATCTTCCACCGACGAGCGCACGTAGACCATCTGGGTGCGATCACCCTCGACGTCGAACACCATGCGGTAGTCGCCGTCCTCGTCGACCTCGTAGGTATAGCCCAGCTTGTCCAGGTGGCGGGCCACGGCCTTGTCGGCCTGGGTCTCGGCGGCGGCGGAGCCGGCGGCGGCCAGGGCGATCAGCAGGGCGGGAAGAAGGGTCCTTTTCATGAAGATCCTGTGAAACAGTGTTGAGAGAGGGTGCAATTGTGACGGTGGGCGTGCGTGCCGTCCAATCTGCGGCAGGCCGACGCAGGCTGGCCCGTGCCTCTATAATGGGCAGATGCCCCATGAGTCTTCCCCCGATTCCCATCACGAGCACGGCGTTGCCGTGGAGCCCGCGCGCCCGGAAGTGGCGCCGCCGCCGTTCTATCAGGTGATGCTGCTCAACGACGACTACACCCCGATGGATTTCGTGGTGGACGTGCTGCAGCAGTTCTTCAGCATGGACTTGGACAAGGCCACGCAGGTGATGCTGCACGTCCATACCCGTGGCCGCGGCGTGTGCGGGGTGTTCACCCGCGAAGTGGCCGAGACCAAGGTCGCCCAGGTCAACGAGTATTCGCGGATGAACCAGCACCCGCTGCTGTGCACGATGGAAAAGGCCTGACCGGCTGCCGGTTTTCGTCCGGGCACATCGATTCCGGACCCGGTGTGCCCACCAAGGTGGGCACCTACCAAGGCAGGGGCCTGTATCGATAGTGGATGGGGTGTGCCCACCAAGGTGGGCATCTACCAGAGCGCGGGATCAGCCCTCCGCCAACGCCTCCAGTGCCATCCGCGCCACCGCCTCGTCGACTTCGGCGGGGTCGCCATCATCCCGGAACCACACCGCTGACAGCCCCGCGCTGGCTGCGATCCAACGCAGCAGGCGCGTGCGTTCCAGGCCCGCCAGCGCGCCGACCTGTTCCAGCCGGGTGGCAAACCGCTCAGGCCGGGTGGCCACATGGATGCCGGGGCCGCACAGGTCCGGATTACTGAACATCGTCGTGTAATCGAACGCGCGGTCGCCCAGCAGCCGCTTCGGGTCGATCGCCAACCAGCCGCGCGCGCCGAAATCCAGCACGTTGTCGTGGTGCAGGTCGCCGTGCAGCGGCCGGATCTCCTGTTCCTGCTGCAGCAGTCCCTCCGCCAGTGATCTGCACTGTTCCAGCAGTGTCGGCAGCGCAGCCCTTGGCTGCAGCAGGTCGGCGAACCATGTTCGCAGGCAGACCAGTTCCGCTGGCGGTGCGCTCCGTGGCCGGTGCAGCCGTTGCAGGACCTGGCACAGGACCGTGGTGCAGGTGTCATCGTCGCCCTTGATCGAACGTTGCCGCAGTGAGTCGCCGCCGGCACGTTCGATCAGGATCGCCGGCCCCTCGTGGGCCAGCAGGCGGGCGGCGCCGTCACCGTCCCACCAACGCAGCAGGCGATGGCTGTTCTGCTCTTCGGTTTCGCTGCTGATCTTCAGCATGGCCGGCTCGCCGGCGGCGGTCAGCACCGGCCAGAGCCGGGCATGGGGCGTTTCGATGGCTGCGCCATCACGCCGCAATCGCCAGCGGCTCAGGTAGGGTTCGCTCATGCTGGGTGGGCTGTCCTGGAGTGAATGAAGATCAATCGATTCGCACTGATAACGCCATCTGAACGCAGCAATCCGCTAGGGTGATGGAAATCGCGTAGTCAGGCCGCATATTGTCCCCATCTGCCGCCGGAGTAATCCATGTTCAGCAAAGACCTCGAACACACCATCGGCCAGTGCTACAAGCGCGCCCGTGAGGCCCGGCATGAGTTCATGACGGTCGAACACCTGCTGTTGGCACTGCTCGACAACCCGTCCGCCCAGGCCGTACTGAAGGCCTGTGGCGCCGACGCCGAACGCCTGCGCCAGGAGCTGGAGCAGGCCATCGAGGCCTCCGTGTCCCGCCTGGCCGAAGATGACGGCCGCGATACCCAGCCGACCCTGGGCTTCCAGCGCGTGCTGCAGCGGGCCGTTTACCACGTGCAGTCCTCGGGCAAGAAGGAGGTCACCGGCGCCAATGTGCTGGTCGCCATCTTCGGCGAGAAGGACTCCCACGCCGTCTACTACCTCAACCAGCAGGATGTCACCCGGCTGGATGTGGTCAATTACCTGTCCCACGGCATCGCCAAGCTGGGCGAGGAAGGCGAGCAGCCGTCGTCTTCCTCCGAGGGCGAAGGCCGCATCGAAGGCGGGGAGGGCGAGCCGAAGGGTGATGCCCTGGCCGAGTTCGCCAGCAACCTCAACGAACAGGCCCGGGCCGGTCGCATCGACCCGCTGGTCGGCCGTGCCGACGAGATCGAGCGTACCATCCAGGTCCTGTGCCGCCGCCGCAAGAACAACCCGCTGTACGTGGGTGAGGCGGGCGTGGGCAAGACCGCGATTGCCGAGGGCCTGGCCCGCCGCATCGTCGAGGGCTCGGTGCCCGACGTTCTGGCTGATGCGGTGATCTATTCGCTCGACCTGGGCGCGCTGGTGGCCGGCACCAAGTACCGCGGCGACTTCGAGAAGCGCCTGAAGAGCGTGCTGACCGCGCTGAAGAAGGTGCCCAATGCGGTGCTGTTCATCGACGAGATCCACACCATCATCGGTGCCGGCTCGGCGTCGGGCGGCACCATGGATGCCTCCAACCTGATCAAGCCGGCGCTGGCGTCCGGTGAGCTGCGCTGTATCGGCTCGACCACCTTCCAGGAGTACCGTGGCATCTTCGAGAAGGACCGGGCGCTGGCCCGCCGCTTCCAGAAGATCGACATCGTCGAGCCGACCGTCGGCGAGACCTACGAGATCCTGCAGGGCCTGAAGTCCAAGTACGAGCTGCACCACGGTGTGACCTATTCCGACGAGGCGCTGCAGGCTGCGGTGGACCTGTCGGTGAAGCACATCGGCGACCGCCTGCTGCCGGACAAGGCCATCGACGTGATCGACGAGGCGGGCGCCCGCCAACGCCTGCTGCCGGAAGGCCAGCGCAAGGAACTGATCGACGTCGAGGAAGTGGAGGCGATCGTCGCCAAGATGGCGCGTATCCCGACCAAGCAGGTCAGCGCCACCGACAAGGATGTGCTGCAGCACCTGGAGCGCAACCTGAAGATGGTGATCTTCGGCCAGGACCCGGCCATCGAGACGCTGTCCTCGGCGATCAAGCTGGCCCGTTCGGGCCTGGGCAACCCGGAAAAGCCGATCGGCAACTTCCTGTTCGCCGGTCCCACGGGTGTCGGCAAGACCGAGGTGACCAAGCAGCTGGCGCTGCAGCTGGGCATCGAGCTGGTCCGCTTCGACATGTCCGAGTACATGGAGCCGCATTCGATCAGCCGCCTGATCGGTGCGCCTCCGGGCTACGTCGGCTTCGACCAGGGTGGCCTGCTGACCGAGAAGATCGTCAAGACGCCGCACTGCGTGCTGCTGCTGGACGAAATCGAAAAGGCGCATCCTGACATCTTCAACATCCTGTTGCAGGTGATGGACCGCGGTGTGCTGACCGATACCAACGGTCGTGAAGCCAACTTCAAGAACGTCGTGCTGGTGATGACCACCAATGCCGGTGCGGCGCAGGCCTCGCGGCGTTCGATCGGCTTCACCAAGCAGGACCATGCCACCGACGCGATGGAGACCATCCGCCGCAGCTTCACCCCGGAATTCCGCAACCGCCTCGACGCGGTGGTGCAGTTCCAGGCGCTGGGCTTCGAGCACATCCTGCGCGTGGTCGACAAGTTCCTGATCGAGCTGGAGATGCTGCTGCAGGACAAGCACGTCAGCCTGTCGGCCACCCCGACCGCGCGCGACTGGCTGGCCCACCATGGTTTCGACCCGCTGATGGGTGCCCGCCCGATGGCCCGCGTGATCCAGGACAAGATCAAGCGTCCGCTGGCCGACGAGCTGTTGTTCGGCAAGCTGGTCAACGGTGGCAAGGTCAGTATCGACGTCCGCGACGACGAGCTGGTGGTCGAGACCCAGGCCGAGCCGGAGCGGCTGCTGCCGGTCACGGTGGAATGAGCTGATGCCATAGGCTTGGCGTGAAAGCCTGGAAATGACAAGGGCGGCTTCGGCCGCCCTTGTTGTTTCCAGTGGGACTGTCGTCCGCGGCCTTGCTTGAACGGAACGGAGGTGCCAATGCTGTCTTCTGGTCGCGATAGGGTGTTGCCCTGTTTGTATCGCGAAACGATACAGGATACAGTGATGATCATCGGTTTTCGCCACAGGGGCCTCGAGCGGCTCTACCGTTCCGGCAGTAGCAGTGGAATCCGCCACAGTCACGCCAGCAAGGTGTTGTTGATCCTGTCGATCCTGGATGTTGCTTCGGGTCCTGAGGATCTGGCCATGCCTGGATTGCGTCTGCATAAGCTCCGGGGCGGCCTGAAAGGGCATTGGTCTGTATGGGTCAATGGAAACTGGCGGATTACCTTCCGTTTCGCCGGCAGCGACGTGGAGCTGCTGGATTACCTGGACTATCACTGAGGCCGCGCATGATTCATCACCATCCGCATCCCGGGCAGGCGATCAAGGCAATGGTCTTTGATCCAATGGATCTGTCTGTGACCGAAGCGGCCGAGCGCCTGGCAATGTCGCGGGTAGCCCTTTCGCGGGTTCTGAACGGCAAGGCGGGCATCAGTCCTGACCTGGCCATCCGCCTTGAGATGGCGGGGGTGAGTACTGCGGTTTTCTGGATGGGGCTGCAATCCAGCTACGATCTCTGGTTGGCACGGCAGCGCGCGCAACCGAGAGTGTTGTCGCTGGTTGCCGCGACGCGTTGACGTATATCGCGACAAGGGCGGCTTCGGCCGCCCTTGTCCTGTCTGGGGTCAGCGGCTGCGGCGGCGCGCCTCACGCTTGAATCGCTCGGCATCGATCGGCTCGATGCGTGCAACCTCGCAGCTGCCGCGACCTGTGTCCAGTGCGCTTCGGCCCTCGCTGCACAGCTCGTCAGCTTCTTTGCCGTCGGTCTTGAAGCCGAGGCGGGTGGCCAGTACGGCAGAAGGGCAGCTGTTGCGGAAATGCACAACATAGTGGTCTTCGCCGGAGCGAAGCAGGATGTTCTTGTCGGCGCCGGCGCGAACGATCTGCTGTTCGCCGGTCAGTGATACGCACTGTGCCGGCGCGGTGTCGGCGGCATGGGCGGACGACGCCAGCAGGGTGACGGCAGACAAGGCCAGGGGGATGAGCAGGGAAGACAGGTTCATGGCGGGGCAGGGGGCAGCGATCCGGACTGGATCGGATCCCAAGATGCCGCCGCCGCTGCAAATGCGAATCTGCCGCAAGCAGGGCTGACCGACGCCACGGTGAGATCGGTCACGATGACCTTTGGCGCATCAGGCTGCGATCGAACGGAATCCCTGCTGGCGCCCCTGGTCGCCGCCGTCTTCGATGACAAAGGCGACCGCCTCGTGCGGAATGTGCAGGCGCTGCTTGAAGGTGCTGCCCATATGCGGAATCTCGCGCTGCACGGCCAGGTACAGCGGGTGTGAGGCGTCCATGCTGGTGCAGACCAGGCAGGGCTGGCCGAACCACGTGCCGTCCGGGCCCTTGCTGGCGTAGCAGCGGCTGGTGACGGACTGGGGGTCCAGGACGATCAGGTAGGTCATGCGCGCAACGCCTTCTGTGAAGAACGCATTGAGTCTAGAGTCGCGGCGCGATGCGGTATTTCGGACAGGGACGAAAATCGAGCGGTCCTAGTGCCGGTCGCTTTCTTCCGCGCACGACAAAGGGCCAGCAGCGAGGCCGGCCCTGTCGGAGTGGCGCAATGCGCCGACCGCTTACTTCATGCGGTAGGTGATACGACCCTTGGTCAGGTCGTACGGGGTCATTTCAACCTTGACCCGGTCACCGGTGAGGATGCGGATGTAGTTCTTGCGCATGCGGCCGGAGATGTGGGCGATGATTTCGTGCCCATTTTCCAGACGAACGCGGAAAGTGGTGTTCGGCAGCGTCTCGCTGACGGTGCCCTCGAACTCGATGGAATCGTCTTTCGACATGTAGTCCTGTGCGGTTCAGAAAACGGCCACGCTGGGCCTAAGGCGCGGTATTTTACGCGTGATGGGCCCGGCTTGCAAAGTTTGTGTTAACCCCCGGCCAAACGCTGTGCTGGCAAGCGTCCTACCGCCTGGGTCCAGGGGCCTTCACGGCCGTCACGGTGTACGGCCTGACGGACGTGCTCCAGGAAGTCCGCGCGCGGCAGGTGCTCGGCGCCCATCCGCAGCAGGTGCGGATTCTCCACCTGGGCATCGATCAGTTCCCAGTCCCAGCCACGCAGGGTGGCTGCCAACGCGGCCAGGGCGATCTTGGAGCCGCCACTGGCGCCACTGAACATGCTCTCGCCGAAGAACATGGCACCGATCGCGACGCCATAGATGCCGCCGACCAGCCTCTGCCGGTCCCAGACTTCGAAGGAATGGGCGAAGCCAAGGTCGTGCAGCTGGCTGTAAGCCTCGACCATCGCCGGGCTGATCCACGTACCGTCCTGGCCGGGCCGAGGTGCCGCGGCGCAGGCGCGCATCACACGACTGAAGGCAGTGTCGGCGGTGACCTCCCACGTGCTGCTGCGCAGCTGGCGGCGGAAGCGGCTGGACAGGTGCACGCCGTCGGTGCGGAACACCATGCGCGGGTCCGGCGACCACCACAGGATTGGCTCGCCCTCGCTGAACCACGGAAAGATACCGCCGGCGTAGGCATTGAGCAGACGCACCGGATGCAGGTCGCCGCCCACCGCCAGCAGGCCATCGGGCTGGCGCAGTGCGGTCTCGGCCGGAGGGAAGGGGGCGTCCGGCGCATCGGCCAGGCGCCAGGGCAGCTGGCGGGTCATGGGGCCATTGTATTCGTCGTGGTGATTCGTGATGTCTGGCACCATCACTGTTCACCGGCAAGGAGCCTCCGAATGAGTGACTCGATCAGCGCCATCCTCGACCTGCATGACGCCCCGCGCACGCGCAACGACAGCCAAGGCATGCTGCTGTCGATGGCCACTGAACAGCCGCGTCAACTGGGAGAGTTGATGCTGCAGGCGCTGGCGCGGCCTTCGCCGAGCTCGGCCTTCCTCGACATGGCACTGGACCTGCTGCCGGATGACGCGGTGCCCGCGGTCGCGGCCGACGCGTGGCGCCGCTATCGCGCGGGCGAGCGCGGTGACGTGTTGACGAGCGTGATGGAGTTCGCCAGCTATCAGGCGCCGCAGGTGCTGCAGGACGATTGGGAGGCATTGCTGGCGGTCGCCAGTGAGGATGAGGTGCAGTTGGCCACGCAGGTCTGGCAGGGCCTGCCCAGCGCGACGGCCGCGCATTGGGCGCAGGTCCTGGCCGAAGCCGATGACGATCGCGAAACGGCGCGGGCCAGGGCGCTGCTGCTCGCCGCCCAGCCCGAAACCTACGCCATTGCTCGCGGCTACCTGGTCGACTGGGGGCGGTTGGATGCAGAGGTCTGGGCGCACTGGGCCGGTGTCGCCGAAGGTCCGCAGCCGCGTCGCCTGCATGGCGAGCGGCCATTGCACTTCCGATTCGGCCGCGAACAGCATCGCGCGCAGCAGGCGGACGAGCCGAGCTGGCGCAAGCGCATATGGCGGCTGCACCCGACCTGGAATGGTGGGCAGGTACACCATGCTGGGCAGATGGGAGGGCCGCTGGAAGCGCTGTGTAGCAGCTGCCATGCGCCGCTTCAGCGCCTGCTGCAGACCGATGCCGCCGCGCTGCAGCCGGGCGCGTCGGGCGAGATCACGCTGGGGCTGTGCCTGGACTGCTGCGGCTGGGAAGACCCGCCTGTGCGTTTCTATCGCCATGATGCGGCCGGCCTGCCCAGCTGCCACCCCAGCCAGCACCGTGAGGTACCGAACACACCCACCGACAGTGGCGACCTGATGCAGGCCGAGGTGGGTCTGGTCGCCATGGACAGTGCGCGCTGGCAACAACAGGACTGGGGCCAGTCCAATCATCGGCAGAACCTGTCGCGCGTGGGCGGCGCGCCGAGCTGGGTGCAGAGTGCCTGGTACCCGGCGTGCATCGATTGCGGCGAAGAGATGCCGTTCGTGATGCAGCTGGATTCGACACTGCCGACCACAGGTGAGGGCACGCTGCTGTGGGGCAGCGGCGGCATGCTCTACACGTTCTGGTGTGCAAAGTGCCGGGTGAGCGGGCACTTCTGGCAGTGCACCTGAGCACAGCGCCCTCGCTATTGCCTTGGTAGGTGCCAACCTTGGTTGGCACGCTTTTCGGCACCGCGCCAATCGAGCAAGCGCGCCTCTACGGTTCTACGCGGAACGGCCCATGCCCCTGCAGCTCCTGCTGGTAGCGCCGCACACTCTGTCGCTCCTGCCGGCACCACTCCTGCAGCGCTTCCGCGAAGTCCGGATCGGCCACCCAGTGCCGGCTGTGCACCAGCGTCGGCAGGAAACCGCGTGCCAGCTTGTGCTCGCCCTGTGCGCCCGGCTCGAAGCGGGTCAGCCCTTCGCGCAGGCAATACTCGATGCCTTGGTAGTAGCAGGCCTCGAAGTGCAGGCCGGGCAGGGTGGCGCCGCCCCAGTAGCGGCCGTACAGCGTATCGCCGCCGCGCAGGCAGAGGGCGCCGGCAATCGGCTCGCCATCCTGTTCGGCCAGGAACAGCACCAGCCCGCGCCCCAGGGATATCGCCAGATGGCGCAGAAAGGCCTCGGTAAGCGCCGGGGCATTGCCGTACTCGAGGAAGGTCTGCAGGTAGAAGCGGTACATCGCCTGCAGGTCGGCGCGGCTGGCCTCGTCGCCGTGCACCACGCGGAAGGTGATGCCCTGGCGAATGACCTTGGCGCGTTCCTGGCGGATGTTCTTGCGGTGCTTGTGGTCCATCGCGCCGAGGAACTGGTCGAATGTCGTCCAGTCGCCCGGGTTCTGCCACTGGAACTGCACATCCTCGCGCAGCAGCCAGTCATCGCCGAACAACGCCTCGTCACCTGCGGTGTGGAAGTTGATATGGGCCGAGGAGACGTCCAGCGTCGGCAGCGTCTCGCGCAATGCCGACAGCAATGCGGCGCGCTCCAGATCGTGACGGGCCAGTAGGCGCGGGCCGGTGACCGGCGAGTACGGCACCGCGCCCAGCCACTTCGGATAGTAGTCGCGGCCATGACGGGCATACGCGTTGGCCCAGGCATGGTCGAACACGAATTCGCCGTGGGAGTTGGTCTTCAGGTAACCCGGAATGGCGCCGACCAGCGTGTTGCCCTCCCACAGCGTGAAGTGCCGGGGCTGCCAGCCCCAGTCCTCGCGCAGGCAGCCGTGCTGTTCAAGCCCGGAAAGGAAGGCATGACTGACGAAGGGGTTGCGGCCGTCGTGCAGGGCATCCCAGTCGGTGGCGGAAACGGACTGCAGGGAGTCGAGGAAACGGGGGGAGGGCATGGGGGAAAGGATAGGGCAGATGAAACAGAAAGGCCGACGCACTGGCGTCGGCCTTTTGCATGAGTCGAGCGTGGCTCGACTCTACGGATGCAGGTTCGCCTCTCAGCTGGCCTTGCCCTGCGCGTCCAGGTAGCGCTCGGCATCCAGCGCGGCCATGCAGCCGAAGCCGGCCGAGGTGATCGCCTGGCGGTAGTGCTGGTCGGCCACGTCGCCGGCGGCGAACACGCCTTCCACCGAGGTCTGGGTGGCATTGCCGCCCAGGCCCGAACGGATTTCCAGGTAGCCGTTGTTCATTGCCAGCTGGCCGTCGAACAGGGTGGTGTTCGGGTGGTGGCCGATGGCCACGAAGAAGCCGTGGGCGTCGATGTCGCGGGTGCTGCCGTCCAAGGTGGACTTCACGCGCACGCCGGTCACGCCGGCATCATTGCCCAGCACTTCTTCCACCTGGTGGTGCCAGACGGTCTCGATCTTGCCTTCGGCCACCTTCTTGAACAGCTTGTCCTGCATGATCTTTTCCGCCTTCAGGGTGTCGCGGCGGTGGACCAGGTAGACCTTGCGGGCGATGTTGGACAGGTACAGGGCCTCTTCCACGGCGGTGTTGCCGCCACCGACCACGACCACGTCCTGGTCGCGGTAGAAGAAGCCGTCACAGGTGGCGCAGGCGGACACACCGCGGCCCTTGAACTCGTCTTCGGTCGGGATGCCCAGGTACTTGGCGGTGGCGCCGGTGGCGATGATCAGGGCATCGCAGGTGTACTCGTGGCTGTCGCCGATCAGCTTGAACGGACGCTGCGACAGGTCGGCGGTGTGGATGTGGTCGAAAATGACCTCGGTCTCGAAGCGCTCGGCATGGGCCTGCATGCGCGCCATCAGGTCCGGGCCCATCAGGCCGTGGGCGTCACCCGGCCAGTTGTCCACCTCGGTGGTGGTCATCAGCTGGCCGCCCTGCTGCAGGCCGGTGATGACGACCGGCTTCAGGTTGGCGCGGGCGGCGTAGACGGCGGCGGTCCAACCGGCCGGGCCGGAACCGAGGATGACGAGGCGCTGGTGGCGGGAGGGCAGGCTGGTGCTCATGTAAACTCGCGAAAAGGTAGATGGGACAAGGCGCTGGCGATGTTTGCGCAGCATCCTTGGCTGGTCATAGAGTGGCGGCTGGGGCAGGGCGATTCAAGCCGATGAACGGAACGCCGTCATCCAGCAGTGGTTTCGGCCCCCGGATTGGCCTGCCGGACGTCGCGTAACTGAAAACTGACGCCGTCTCATTTATTATCAATCACTAACAGCGCATTCCAAAGGTATGGTCTAAGGTGGCGAAGCAGGTCCCCGAACGCTCCAAGTCCGACGACAGCAAGGCGTCACGTCGCACGGCCGCGGCGGCGACGACCGACAATCCACGCCGCCAGCGTCTCTGGCGCGATCTGGGCCTGATCGCCATCGCGCCGGCCCTGCTGTACCTGGCGGCCAGTCTTTTCACCTATTCAGCGACTGATCCGGGCTGGTCGCATACCGGCAGCGTGGTCGCGCCGGTGCACAACCTGGGTGGCCGCGCCGGGGCCTGGATAGCCGACGTTCTGCTGCAGCTGTTCGGCTACATCGCCTTCCTGCTGCCGGTGGTGCTCGGCGCGCTGGCGTGGATCGCCATGTTCGGCCTCAAGCGCGAGAGCAAGGGCGAGAACGACCTGGATCCTGCGCTGCGCCTGGTCGGCCTGGTCGGTTTTCTTATCGCCGGCACCGGCTTCCTGCACGTGCGCCTGTTCAGTGGCGATGTCTCCAGTGCCGGCGGCATCCTCGGCAAGCTGGTGGGCAATTCGCTCACGGTGGGCTTCGGCGCGCTGGGCGCCAACCTGTTCGTGCTGGTGCTGCTGCTGGCCTCGATCACGCTCGCGACCGGGCTGTCCTGGTTCACGGTGATGGAGAAGATCGGCCGCGGCGTGATGTCGCTGGCGCCGTTGCTGGAACGCAAGAAGGAAGAAGTCACCGAGTGGAAGCAGACCCGGGTGATGCGCGAGGAGCGCCAGGAAGTGCGCAAGGCCGACGCCGAGGTGCGCGCCAAGCGCGAGCCGGTGAAGATCGAGCCGCGTCCGGAGCCGGTGATCGAGAAGAGCGATCGGGCCAAGCGCGATACCCAGATTCCGATGTTCCGCGGCGTCAACGGTGATGGCTCGGACCTGCCGCCGCTGGCGCTGCTGGATGATCCCAAGCCGCAGCCGAAGGGCTACGACGAAGAGACGCTGGAGACCCTGTCGCGGCAGATCGAGTTCAAGCTGAAGGACTTCCGCATCGATGCGCAGGTGGTCGGCGCCAATCCCGGCCCGGTCATCACCCGCTTCGAGATCGAGCCGGCACCGGGTATCAAGGTCAGCCAGATCAGTTCGCTGGACAAGGACATCGCGCGCGGCTTGTCGGTGAAGTCGGTGCGCGTGGTCGACGTCATTCCGGGCAAGTCGGTGATCGGCCTGGAAATCCCCAACGTCACCCGCGAGATGATCTTCCTGTCCGAGCTGCTGCGCTCGAAGGAATATGACAAGTCGGCCAGTGTGCTGACCCTGGCGCTGGGCAAGGACATCGCCGGTCGCCCGACCGTGGCCGACCTGGCACGCATGCCGCATCTATTGGTGGCCGGTACCACCGGTTCGGGCAAGTCGGTGGCGGTCAACGCGATGGTGCTGAGCCTGTTGTTCAAGGCCTCGCCGAAAGACCTGCGGATGCTGATGATCGACCCGAAGATGCTCGAACTGAGCGTCTACCAGGGCATCCCGCACCTGCTGGCACCTGTGGTCACCGACATGAAGGAGGCCGCCAACGGCCTGCGCTGGTGCGTGGCCGAGATGGAGCGCCGCTACAAGTTGATGAGCGCAGTGGGCGTGCGCAACCTGGCTGGCTTCAACAAGAAGGTGAAGGAAGCCCAGGACGCAGGACAGCCGCTGATGGATCCGCTGTTCAAGCCGAACCCGGAGCTCGGCGAGGCACCGCGTCCGCTGGAGACGCTGCCGTTCATCGTCATCTTCATCGACGAATTCGCCGACATGATGATGATCGTCGGCAAGAAGGTGGAAGAGCTGATCGCGCGCCTGGCGCAGAAGGCGCGTGCGGCCGGCATCCACCTGATCCTGGCCACGCAGCGCCCGTCGGTGGACGTGATCACCGGCCTGATCAAGGCCAACATCCCGACCCGTATCGCCTTCCAGGTCAGCTCCAAGATCGACTCGCGCACCATCCTCGACCAGTCCGGCGCGGAAACACTGCTGGGCCACGGCGACATGCTGTACCTGCCGCCGGGCACCGCGCTGCCCGAGCGCGTGCATGGTGCGTTCGTGTCCGACGATGAAGTGCATCGCGTGGTCGAGCACCTCAAGGCGATGGGCCCTGCCGACTATGTCGACGGCGTGCTGGACGAAGTGCAGACGATGGGCGACGGCGTGGTCGTCGGCGCCACCGGCCTGCCCGAGAACAGTTCGTCCGGCGACGAGTCCGACCCGTTGTATGACGAAGCGCTGCGGGTGGTAACCGAGACCCGCCGTGCATCGATTTCCGGCGTGCAGCGCCGGCTGAAGATCGGCTACAACCGTGCAGCGCGACTGATCGAGGCCATGGAAGCGGCCGGCGTGGTCAGCCCGCCCGAGCACAACGGCGACCGCACGGTGCTGGCACCGCCGCCGCCGAAGTAAGACCCGACGTATCCCCCACGACGTCCAAGGAACCGACGCATGCTTCACCCCGTACCAAGCGCGCTGGCACTGGCGCTGGCAGCCTTCCTGGCTGCCGGCCCGGCACTGGCAGACACCGCCACCTCCGCGCCCGCCACGGCGCCGCCTTCCACCAGCGGCGATACCGAAGCCAGCAATAATTTCAGCATTGTCCGTTACCGCGCCGACTACCAGGTGCGGCCGGATGCAGGCAATGTGCAGACCGAAACCTACGAAGTCCTGCTCAAGACCAAGGCCTCGGTCGAGCAGTTCAGCCAGGTTCGGCTGAGCTACAGCGAGAAGATGGAGACGCTGGAAGTACTCGGCGCCTACACCATCACCGCCGACGGCCAGCGCCGCGACGTGCCGGCCGACCGCATCTACACCCAGGAAAGCTACTCCAGCGCCTCGGCGGCGATGTATGCCGACCGCAAGGTGCGGGTGATCGTGTTCCCGAACCTGGCCCCGGGCACCCGTCTGTACTACCAGGTGCGCCGCACCCAGGCCACGCCGTACTTCCCGGGCTATTTCGGCCTGTGGGAGACCTTCAATGTGTTCACCGAGTACGAGGACGCCGAGGTCACCCTCAGTGCGCCGGCCAACCTGCCGATGTTCATCGACAGCCGCGGCGTGCAGGGCAGCGACCGGCCGACGGTGAAGAACGGCCAGGCGCAGTGGCGCTGGCGCTACCAGCGTCGCGAGGCGATGCCGGCGCAGAACTGGTCGGCGGCGGGCTGGGAGTTCGGCCCGAACATCATGGCCAGTACCTATCGTGACTGGTCGCAGATGGGTCGCGCCTACCAGCTCAAGGCGGGCCCGGCGGCCGAGGTGACCCCGGCGCTGCAGGCGCTGGCTGATGAGATCACCACTGGTATCAGCGACCGCCGCGAGCAGGCTGATGCGCTGTATCGCTGGGTTGCGCAGAACATCCGCTACGTGGCGGTGTACCTGGGCAATGGCGGGCTGGAGCCGAACAGCGCGCAGAGCATCCTCGACAACCACTATGGTGACTGCAAGGACCATGTGACGATCCTGGAGGCGCTGCTGGCAGCCAAGGGCATCGCCAGCTCGCCGGTGCTGATCGGTGCCGGCGGCGGTCCGACGCTGCCGAAGATTCCGGTGCTGGGCCGCTTCAACCACGCCATCACCTACATTCCCGAGTTTGATCTGTACCTGGATTCGACCACCGCGTGGGCGCGCTTCGGTCAGCTGCCAGAGGGTGACCTGGGTGCACCGGTGATGCGTACCCGTGACGCCACGCTGGCGCGCACCCCGGCCAACACGCCGGAGCGCAATGCCACCTCGATGGAGGTGCGTTTCACCTTCGACGCCAACGGCAACCTGCGCGGCGAGACCATTCCGAAGCTGGGCGAGAACGCCGAGATCGGCATGCGTGCCCAGTTCTCCCAGCTCAACGCGCAGAACCGTGCGCGCGCTGAAGAGCAGATCATGGCCGCCTCCGGTTTCGATGGGCGAGGGCAGCTGCAGATCCAGGGCGTGCCGGTCGACCTGACCCGGCCGTTTGGCTACCGCATGGCGTTCCAGGCCGAGGACTACGCCGACTTCAGCGTGGCCGGCGGCATGGCTGTGCCGGACCCGCCGGGTGGCGAATCGGTGCGTGGCCTGTACGCCACCGCCTCGGCGCCGGCCAACGAGACGCCGTTCTACTGCAATGCCAGCCTGCGCGAGGAAACCTATCGCCTGCAGTTCCCGGCCAATGCGCCGATCATCGCCATCCCGGCCAGTCAGCGTTTTGCCAACGCCGCCGGCGAGTACCGGGTGGACTGGAGTCGCGATGGCCAGGACGTGATCGTGCATCACCGGTTGCAGCAGAACGCGGTGCGTGGACCAGAGGCACTGTGCCAGCCGCAGGACTATCCGGCGTTCCGCGCGCTGTACCGCGAAGTGCGGCGCGGCTTCCGCGGTCAGGTGCTGTACGGCAAGCTGCCCGGCTCGGGTGGCTGAATCGCCGATGGACGTTCGGGGCGGCATAATGTCGCCTGATCGCCCATTCATCTTTCCCCGGGCACACTGGCAACCACCTTTCCTGGCGCCCGCGCCCACAGGATTCCCGCATGAACTTCCGCTTCCGCCGTTTCCTTGCCACCACCACCCTGGCCGTGGCCTGCGCCGCCGCCGGCAGCGCCTGGGCAGGCGCCCGCGGTGACCTGAAGACCTTCACCAGTGGCCTGAAGGGCCTGGATGGCCAGTTCAGCCAGCAGGTGTTCGACGGCCGCGGCAAGGTGAAGGAGTCGACCAGCGGCCGCGTGGCTCTTTCGGCGCCGCGCCTGTTCCGCTGGGAATACGTGCGCCCGCACGAACAGCTGATCGTGGCCGACGGCAGGAAGGTCTGGATGTACGAGCCGGACCTGGAGCAGGCCACTGTTCGCGAGCAGGGCAAGGAAGAGCAGAACAGCCCACTGACCGCGCTGATCAACCCGGCGCTGCTGGAACAGCAGTACGACGTCAGCGAAGAGGCCGCGCAGCGCGACGGCCTGCAGTGGCTGTCGCTGTCGCCGAAGCGCGAGACCGAAGCCAGCTTCCAGTACGCCGCGCTGGGCTTCAACGCCCAGGGCCTGGCCAGGATGGAGATCACCGACGCCGTTGGCCAGCGCACCGTGATCAGCTTCAGCGGCTGGAAGCGCAACCCGGGCTTCGCTGCCGGCACCTTCAGCTTCACCCCGCCGAAGGGCACCGACGTCATCGGTAACTGATCGGGGACGCCGGGCATGGCCCGGCGCTACCTGCTCTGGTGGGTGTCAACCGGTACCGCCTTGGTGGGTGCCAACCGTTGGTTGGCACGCTTCTGATCTGCCGGCCAGCGGCCGGCACTACCGATTCCTGCAGCTTGATCCGCTACCGATAACGGTCTGGGGCTACCTGCTCTGGTGGGTGTCAACCGGCACCGCCTTGGTGGGTGTCAACCTTGGTTGACACGCTTTCTGATCTGCCGGCCAGCGGCCGGCACTACTGGTTCCTGTGGCCTGGCGCTGGTGGGTGTCAACCTTGGTTGGCACGCTCTCGCGGTACAATGACCGCGTGGCAAGACATCGTTCAACTTCCTTCCCCGGCCCTGATCTGCTGAGTGTTGATCGGGAACACCTGCGCCCGCTGGCCGAGCGCATGCGCCCGCGCACCCTCGACGAAATGGTCGGTCAGAAGCGCCTGCTGGCGCCGGACAGCGCGCTGCGTCGCGCGGTCGAATCCGGTCGCGTGCATTCGATGATCCTGTGGGGGCCGCCGGGCTGCGGCAAGACCACGCTGGCGCTGTTGCTGGCCGAGTACTCCGACGCCGAATTCCGTGCCATTTCCGCGGTGCTGTCCGGCCTGCCGGAAGTGCGCCAGGTGCTGGCCGAAGCTGCACAGCGCTTCGCCGAAGGCCGCCGCACCGTGCTGTTCGTGGACGAGGTGCACCGCTTCAACAAGGCGCAGCAGGATGCGTTCCTGCCGCACATCGAACGCGGCACGATCCTGTTCGTCGGTGCCACCACCGAGAACCCGTCCTTCGAGCTGAACTCGGCGCTGCTGTCACGTTGCCGCGTGCATGTGCTGGAAGGTGTTTCGCCGACCGACATCGTCGAGGCGCTGGAGCGCGCACTGGGCGACCGCGAGCGCGGCCTGGGCGAAGAGCGCATCGAGGTCGCTCCCGAACTGCTGCTGGAAATCGCTACCGCCGCCGACGGCGACGTGCGTCGTGCGCTGACCCTGCTGGAAATCGCCGCCGAGCTGGCGGGCGGGGAGGGCGGTCGCATCACCCCGCAGACGCTGACCCAGGTGCTGGCCGACCGCACCCGTCGCTTCGACAAGGGCGGCGAGCAGTTCTACGACCAGATCTCCGCGCTGCACAAGTCGGTACGCAGTTCCAACCCGGATGCCGCGCTGTACTGGCTGACCCGCATGCTCGATGGCGGCTGCGATCCGTCCTATCTGGCGCGCCGGCTCACCCGCATGGCCATCGAGGACATCGGCCTGGCCGATCCGCGCGCGCAGAGCATGGCGCTGGAGGCCTGGGACATCTACGAGCGGCTGGGCAGTCCGGAAGGCGAGCTCGCCTTTGCTCAGCTGGTGCTGTACTTGGCCAGTACTGCCAAGTCGAATGCAGGCTATGCGGCCTTCAACCAGGCCAAGGCCGATGTGCGCGAGAGTGGCACCGAAGAGGTGCCGCTGCACCTGCGCAATGCGCCGACCAAGCTGATGAAGGAGCTGGGCTACGGCGCCGAGTACCAGTACGACCACGACGCCGAGGGTGGCATCGCACTGGACCAGACCGGCTTCCCGGATGCGATGGGTGAGCGCGTGTACTACAACCCGGTGCCGCGCGGGCTGGAAATCAAGCTGAAGGAAAAGCTGGACCGGCTGCGTGCCGAACGCGAAGCGGCGCGGGCCGCGAAGGGCCGTTGAGCCGGCTTAGGTAGCGTCGAGCCACGCTCGACTCCGCTTTTGCACGGGCTGCAGGTGCCTTCTGGAGCAGCAGTCGAGCATGGCTCGACTCTACAGGGGGCAATGGCAGCCGGGCGTGGTTCGTCGCAACATTGTCCAGCGCGCGTGCATTTGACACACTGCGCGGCTTCTCTTTCAAGGATCGATGCCGTGCAGGAAATGATTCTGCCGTTGAAGCGCTATGCCCAGTTCGAGGGGCGCGCCAACCGCCGCGAATACTGGATGTATCAGCTGTTCCTGTTCCTGGTGGCAACGGCAGTGATGCTGCTGGCCGGTGTGCTGGCGATCCTCCTGCGCAACAATGCTGATGCGCTGGCCGGCATCCTGATCGGCATGGTGGTGCTGTTGTGTGTGATGTGGCTGGCCACGATCGTGCCGCTGATTGCGGTGACCGTACGCCGCCTGCATGACTGCAACCAGTCGGGTTGGCTGTTCCTGCTGGCGCTGGTGCCGGGCGGCGGGATCGTGATCATGATCTTCTCGCTGCTGCCGGGCACGCCGCAGGGGAACGTTTATGGTCCGGTGCCTTCGGGGCCGTGATCTTGCATGAGTCGAGATCCTATGTTCGTGGTCAAGCCTGCTGGAAGCAGGCTTGACCCACCTTCAGCATGGCCGGATC
This sequence comes from Stenotrophomonas sp. SMYL8, assembly GCF_036320065.1. NCBI lineage: Bacteria > Pseudomonadati > Pseudomonadota > Gammaproteobacteria > Lysobacterales > Lysobacteraceae > Stenotrophomonas > Stenotrophomonas sp. SMYL8. Next base: position 57 of record NZ_JAWIRR010000017.1, on the reverse strand, counting down.
GAAGTCCCGGCCGCTTTTGAAGACACCCCAGGCGATCCTGGCCAGCTTTCTGGCCAG
>NZ_JAWIRR010000016.1:0-96098 GCF_036320065.1 Stenotrophomonas sp. SMYL8 | reverse complement strand
CCTTTCGCACAGTGCCAGATCAGTCGAGCATGGCTCGACTCTACAGAACGCTTCCCCATCGAGGCATTGCCATGGAATTCAGGGTATTACCCGCCGGCGCACCGGGACGGCAGCAGTTGGCCCGGTGGTACCACGCCGAATGGGGCCGCGACGCCGGCCTGTCGCTGGAACAGGAACTGCAGCGGCTGAACACACCTCAGGACGCCGAGGGTTTCCCGCACCTGATCGCCGCCTTCGATGGCGGCCAGGTGGTCGGTGCCGTGCAGCTCAAGCGCCGGGAAATGCAGGCCTTCCCGCAGTACGAGCATTGGCTGGGCAGCGTGTTCGTGGCCGATAGTCATCGCGGGCGTGGGCTGGCTGGCGCGCTGGTCGAACAGGCCGCGGCGCAGGCGGTGCGGATGGGCGTTTCCGAACTGTACCTGCAGACCGAATCGTTGGATGGCGGCCTGTACGCGCGGCTGGGCTGGAAGCCGCTGCAGGAAGCCGACAACCGCAGCTATCGCGTGCTGGTGATGGTGCGTTCGCTGTAGGAGAAGTGCCCTGGTGCTTCGTCCAGGCGGTGAGCTGGATGTGCCGGTTGAATGAGCTTGGGAGCTCCGGCTCACTGCTGTCGGAAAAGGGGCGACCTCAGGGCTTGGAGACTTCGGACATCGCATGCTCAATCGGCAGCCAGGTTGCCCGCGACGAGGACAGCGTTGTGTCGTACATCGTCACGCTCGATGTATCGCAGGAGGTCCTGTGCGAGAACGCGTTTGCTGATTGTTGCCAAACGCTCATTGTCCGCATCCGATTTTGCCGATGAGCTGGCTGAGAGCAACAGCATGTTAACGATGTGGGATGAGATTCTGGACTGCAGTTCAGCCTGGGATCTTGCTTCACCATCCTCGTCGAAAAGCATGTGGATGGACATCGCAAGATCATCGCTGTACTGCTGCTTCAGACTGGGTAGTCCATGGGTGATGTGAAAGGCTCCCAGAAGCGAGAACGCAATGGCGACCAGGGAATGCGATCCCAACTGCAACCATATCTTCATGACGGAACTCCTAGCGGGGACGGACCCATTCGCAGCGGTCCAGCTTTCCGTTTATCGATCCGCATCGGTAATAGCCGCCACTAAAGTTGTAGCGGATCTCACGTGGCCAATCCCCCTTGTCGATATCAATATCAATCTGTCCCCCATTCCTGATGGTGTCTGATTCAGGCAATGCCTGGCCAAAAACATCCCTGGCGGTGTCTTTGATCAGTCGAGCCGCCCCTCTTGCCATTGGATTGATCTGCCAGCAAGCGGTGTCGCCGTTGTCCATCAGCAGGCAGCCGCCAACGCCTCTCCCGAAGAAGTACTCGAGCGACCGGAAGAGTGAGCCAATGAGGTTTCCATTGATCTGCCCGTGTTGCCAGGCTGGATTGTTTGCGGTGTGCGCGATTCGGATAGCATCGTCCACTGCGGGGATGAACTGGTTTGCGACATGCAGGCTTGAGAAGTAGCCGCTGTCGTTTACGGGTTTTATGAACACCCATTCTTTCGACATGCGGACGATCGCTTCAAGCTGAAGTCGTTCGCCGTCTGCCAGGCCCTGTGAACTGCTATCGAAGTCACCTTGCCCATACCGGGTCAACACCGGTTGGCTCGGTAGGCGCCAGCTTGGAACGTTGATGTCGGCAGCGACTCCCAGATCGCCCTGGGAAGGGGCCTGGTGGAGGCGTCTGGGAACCTCGCCAGGAGGAATGTAGTTGACGGTGACGTAAAGCGCTTGGGCGGTGTTGGGGTTGACCACGAGGTAGGCCTCCCAGCCACGACGGAACCCATGAGCCATCTCGCCAGCGGATTCGTATTGCCAGGATTGAGTGCAGTTGCCACAGGTGACTACCTGGACCGCGTGTGCCTCGAACGGGGAAAGCACGGAGCCTGCGAGAATCAAGGTGGCTGCAGAGATCATTTTCACAAAGTGGCTCCTTGGACGAGTGGGTGTACCTGCGGGTACACCTTCCTGATCCACGGTGTTCCCACGCATTCACCTTGCGCTTCGTGGCGACTGCCGCGTATCGGTATCCGCCGTGCGGTTCGTCAGAGATCCGAGGATCTTGATGTCAGGCATCCAATCTGACCCCTGCTGCACCCAATGTCAGTCAGCGTTATTCTGGAAGCGGACTTCATCTTCTGATGGCTGATAACGTGACCATGGCTGTACCCCGCCATTCCCGCTCCGCCCTGATCTTCCTGATCGCGGCGATCGTTGCCGCGTTGGTCTCCATGCCCCTGCTGCGCGCCCTGGGCATGGTGCTGTGGCCGGTGTTCGTCATTGCCTGGCTGATCAATCTGGGCGCGGCCTGGCATCTGGCCCAGTGGGCGCGCCAGCAGGGCCGTTCGGCGTGGGCATTCGGGTTGCCGGCGGCGCTCGGCACCGTCGCCTCGATCGTGGTCTATGTGCTGCTGGCGTTGCTGGGGCCGAAAGCCCCGGTGCACTGAATCTTCGCGGCTGTCGTGGACAATGTGCCGAGCATGGCTCGGCACTACAGTAAGGCCGAGCCAAGCCCGCAGGTGTTGCGTGGAGCGCCGGCGGACAGGCCGGCGCCCCGTTGCCTCACATCGTCACCTTGCGCCGGTTGTCATCGCTCACCCGGTCGATCAGCTTGTTGTAGGGATCGAAGCCTGCTTCATCCGGCTTTTCATCCACCGTCACCGTGATCTTCGGCTCGGCACTGGTGATGTGGTGGCGCTGCAGATACAGCACCTTCTGGTCGCGTTCCTTGCCGGAGGGCCCGTTGGCGAACACGCCGATCTCGACCCAGTCATCCATCGTGCCGTCGCTCTCCTTGCCCTTGCCATCGGCGTACTGCTTGGCGGCGTGCAGGTCCAGGGTCACCTCGTAGCGGCCGTCATCACGCTTGCGGGCGCTGGCGGCCATCACCCGGTTGTCGTAGAAGCTGATCTTCTCGAACAGGTCGGTGACCAGCTGCTGGCGGTCGGCCGGGGTTTCGGCCCGGATGTAGTCCAGCAGTTCGCGTGAGGTGGTGTACGGCGGTTGCTGATAGCCCTTGTCCTGCAGGAAGTGCTTCAACGCACGGTTCAGCGCCTGCTCGCCGATTTCCTCGCGCAGGCGGTAGAACACCAGCGAACCCTTCTGGTAGTGGATGTACTGCTGGTTTTCCACGCGCTCCAGCGGCTGCTCTTCGATGGCTTCGCCGCCGCGCCCGGAAAGGTAGCCGTCCAGCTCGCGCTTGAGGAACTGGCGCATGTGCTGGCGGCCGTACTCCTGCTCCATCACCATCAGCGCAGAGTACTGCGACAACGATTCGGAGAGCACCGTCGCGCCCTGCACGTTGGCACCGATCACCTGGTGCGCCCACCACTGGTGCGCGATCTCGTGCGCGGTCACGTAGAACACGTAGTCCACCTTGTCCGGATCGCGCAGGTCGGCGATGAAGCCGATGGCCTCGGAGTAGGGGATGGTGTTGGCGAACGACTGCGCGAAACGCGCATAGCCCGGGAACTCGATGATGCGTACCTGGCGGTGCTGGTAGGGCGTGAAGTTCGCTTCGTAGTAGGCCAGCGACTTCTGCACCGCTTCGATCATCCGGTCCACGTTGTAGCCGTGCGCCGGGTCGAAGTAGACCTCGATCGGGATGTCCTTGTACTTCGCCTTGCGCACCTCCCAGCGTGCCGACAGATAGGCGTAGAAGTTCAGCATCGGCCGATCCATGGCGTAGCTGAAGCAGCGGCGGCCATTCACCGTGGTCTCCTTCTGCAGGTAGCCCGGGGCCAGCGCCACCTGGTCCGGCGCGGTGCAGACCGTGGTGCGGAAATCGAGCCAGTCGGCGTCGTTGGAAATGTAGGTGTTGGCGCGCGCGGCTTCGTCTTCCAGCTTGGGCATGCGCCGCGGCTCACCCAGGCCGCGCTTGCGCCGCTCGTTGCGGTCGCTGATCTCGGCGCCTTCGTTGTAGCCGAACGACGGCAGTACGCGGCTGTTGAAGAACGTGCCGTTGTCGACGATGTTGCTCGGCGCCTGGCCGGCGGTGATGCCGTTGGGTTTCTGCACCACCCGGAAGTGGACGTTGCGGCTTTCACCCGGTTGCAGTGGCGCGGCCAGGCGGTAGATGCGGTAGCCGAGATCGGCGTCATGCATCGACAAGGTCTGCCCACCCAGGTCAGCCGCGACCAGCTGCTTGTCGTCGCCCATCGAGACATGCACGTCCTGGATCGGTACGGCATGCGTGTTGCGCACCGTCCAGTTCGCATCGATCACCATCGACTGCGATTCGGGGAACAGGTCCACGCGGTTGTCCACCGCCACGATGCGAGGCTGCGGCAAAGTGCGGTACTTCGACAGCTCGCGCTCGTAGCGGGCCTGCAGATCCAGCTGCTGGTCGGGCGAGATGAACTCGTTGCGGATGTTGGTGCTCCAGTAGAGCCAGCCGCCCACGCCGATGAAGGCCAAGGCCGCTACTCCAGCGAAGACGCCGGTCGGACCGCGCAGGCGGCGGCCGGCCAGGGCCAGTCGCTGGCGCAGCCCTTGGCTGACGCCACGCACCCAGAATGCCGATGCCAGGCACATCAACGTCAGCAGGAACAGGGCCCAGTAGCCCTGGAACGCCAGCTGCCCGGTCAGGAAGTGGCCGTAGCCGTTCATGTCCGAATAGGGCGCGTTGGGCCAGCTGCCGAAGTTGTACAGGTTCTGCGTGTAGTCGAGCAGGCCGAGCACACCCTGGCCGATCATCACCACGATCAGCAGTGCGTAGCCGACGAACTTGTTGTTGGTGAGCACCTGCAGCACCAGCGCCAGGCCGCCCATCAGGATGTAGACCACCGAATCCAGCGCCAGGCTGCGCAGGTACAGCAGCGGCTCAAGATGCGTGTAGCCCTTGGCCAGCTGCACGCCCATCGCCGCCAGCGCGCCGGCGGCCTGGAAGCAGACGATCACCGCCAGCAGTGCAGTGAACTTGGCCAGCAGCGGCACCCAGTTCGGCACCGGCATGGCATCGGTCACTTCATTGATGCGCGCGCTGCGTTCCTTCCAGACCAGCTCACCGGCGAAGAACAGCACGATGATCACCAGCAGCCAGCTGAAGGCGCCCTGCAAGCCCATGATCATCTGCGAGGTGACCGGCCAGATCGAGGTGCCGTACAGGGTCTGCCGGAACAGCGCGCTGGGCAGGAAGTTGGCCAGGCCCAGCACCAGCAGCACGATGAACGGCACGCTGCGCAGGACACCACGTGTATCGAAGCGGACCTGGCGCAGGAACTGCTGCCACGCCGTGGTGGTAGTGAACGCCGGTACCACGCGCGGCAGCGTTGCGCGGGTGGGGCGGACGGCGCCGGCATCGGCAACCGGTTGCGCCTGCCTGCGGCCCCAGCGCCGACGGCCACTGCCGCTGCGTTCGGTGCGGAACAGCGCGAAGGTGGCGGTGAACAGCGCGGCAGCCACGCCCAACCACAGGGCGCGATTGGCCAGCAGGTAACCGGCCAGCTCGGGAATCCCGTTGTTGCGTTCGGTGGTGGACCAGTAGCGGATCGTGCGGCCCAGTGCGCGCATGCCCAGCGGTTCGCTCAGCACCGCGATCCACGTGTTGTCGATGTCGCGCAGCAGGGCCGCGCTGGCGCCGTACAAGACCAGGTAGGCCACCAGGCCGATGTAGACCCACAGGATCGAGCGCGTCAGCGCCGCCAGCAGCGACAGCAGCGCGGTGGTGAACAGCAGGTTCGGAATGACGATGACCGCGAACGTCCACGCATAGCCCTGCCAGCTAATCGGGCCCATGCGCTCGGGATCGACCCACGGCATGAACGGCGCCAGCCACAGGCCGAACGCGATCAGGACGTAGACCAGCAGCCCGGCCGCCAAGGCGGCAGCGATGCGTCCGGCCAGGTAATCGCGGCGTTTCACCGGACTGGCGAAGATCAGTTCGGCGGTGCCGAGTTCGAAGTCACGCAACAGGGCGTTGCTGACGAACAGGGCGGTGACCAGCATTCCGAGCAGGGTGAAGATGCCCAGCATCTGCGCGATCACGGTGGGCGCGTTGCTGTGCACGTTGCCAGTGCCGCCACCGATCTGCACGGCGTCGCTGGAGGCGGCGGCGAAGGCGAGCAGGGCGAACAGCCCGGCCAGCAGCCACAGCAGCGGGGAACGCAGCTGCTCGCGCAGCTCGAAGCGGAAGAAGTTGAGGATCATGGCGTGCTCCGCTCAGGCTGCCGCGCGGGCACGGGCCTGCAGGCGCAGGCGCTGGAAGTACACGTCCTCGAGGTCGGGAGCTACGGCCGCAAAGCCGTCGCCGGGGTCGTTGGCGCTGTGCACGTGGATCACCGGGCGGCCACCGACCAGGCGGGTCGACAGCACCACGTAGCGCGCTTCGTGGTCGGCCAGTTCAGACGGATCGACCTGCTTGCGCCAGACCTGGTGCTGCAGGGCGTCGATGGCTTCGGCAGGACGGCCGGTCAGCAGCACCTGGCCCTTGTTCATGATCGCCATCGTCGGGCACAGATCGGTCACGTCCTCGACGATGTGGGTGGACAGGATCACCGCCACGTTCTCGCCGATGGCCGCCAGCAGATTGAGGAAGCGGTTGCGCTCTTCCGGGTCGAGGCCGGCGGTGGGTTCATCGACGATCACCAGCCGCGGGTCTCCCAGCAGCGCCTGGGCAATACCGAAGCGCTGGCGCATGCCGCCGGAGTAGGTGCCCAGCTTGCGTTTGCGGGCGTCCCACAGGTTCACCTGCTGCAGCAGCCCATCGACCACCTCGCGGCGCTGCGCGCGCTGGGTCAGGCCCTTGAGCACCGCGAAATGTTCCAGCAGGTCCAGCGCGCTGACTTTCGGGTACACGCCGAAATCCTGCGGCAGGTAGCCCAGCCGGCGGCGCACCGCGTCCTTGTCGCGCAGTACGTCGATCGGCGCCTCGCCTGGAATGGTGAGCGTCGCCGTGCCGCTGTCGGCCTCCTGCAGGGTGGACAGCGTACGCATCAGCGACGACTTGCCGGCGCCGTTGGGGCCGAGCAGGCCGAACATGCCGCGCGGGATGTCCAGGTTGACGTTGTTGAGGGCATGCACGCCGTTGGCGTACGTCTTGGACAGCGAATCGATCTTCAGCATGCGACGTACACCTTTCCATGGACGATGTCTGCGCGTTATCCGCGCATCAGCCTCCGTGCGCATCCGCCGTTGGTCATGGGGGGAGAATTCCGCCGTCGCACGTTGGGCCGGGGCGGGAGGCCTGGCGGCGCTTACCGGCGCAGCGACGATTCCCGCACCACCAGCTTCACCGGGATGCTCTGGCTCTCCACCGGCTGGCGACCGATCAGTGCCAGCAGGCGCTCCACCAGCAGCTGGCCGGCCTGCTTGGTGTCCTGCTGCACGGTGGTCAGCGCCGGGGATACCGAGGCCGCCAGCGGGATGTCGTCGAAGCCGGTCACCGCCACGTCCTGTGGCACCCGCAGGCCGGTCTCGCGCAGCGCGCGCATCGCGCCGATGGCGATCAGGTCGCTGGCGGCACAGATCGCATCGATCGGCTCACCGCGTGCCAGCAGCGCCTGGCAGGCTTCCTGGCCGGAAGCCTCGGTGGTGATCGCATCGTGCTGCAGCGCCGGTTCGGCGACCAGGCCGTGGTCCTGCAGGGCCGCGACATGGCCGCGGTAGCGCTCCTGGAATTCGGGGTAATGGCTGGAGGCATGGCCGAGGAAGGCGATGCGGCGGCAGCCCTGCTGCAGGAGGTGGGTGGTGATGTCATGCCCGCCCTGGAAGTTGTCGCTGCCGATCGATACACCGGGTTGGCCGGGCAGGGCGGCGCCCCAGCGTACGAAGTGCGTGCCCTGTTCGACCAGCCGCTGCAGGCGGTCGCGCGATTGGTGGTAGTCGCCGTAGCCGAGCAGGATGATGCCGTCGGCCTTGTTGCTGTCCTCGTAATCGGCCTGCCAGTCGGTGGACAGCTGCTGGAACGAGACCAGCAGGTCCTGCCCATGCAGGGCGCAGGCACGGGTGATCGAGCCCAGCATCGAGTGGAAGAACGGGTTGATCAGCGAGTCGTCGTTGGTCGGGTCCTCGAAGAACAGCAGGGCCAGCGTGCCGGCGTTGCGCAGGCGCAGGCTGGAGGCGTTCTTGTCGACCTTGTAGTTCAGTTCGCGGGCGATGCGCAGGATGCGCTCGCGGGTCTCGGCATTGACCATCGGGCTGCCTCGCAGGGCCCGCGACACGGTCGGCTGGGAGACCCCGGCCAGGTGGGCGATGTCCAGGGAGGTGGCTTTGCCTTTGATCGTCATGGGAACGGATAGGGAACGTGCAGCGATCATGATGCCATGAGGCTGGCCCTCTGCTTGCAGGTGCGCTCCTGTCTGGATGAACGGAGTTGATGTTAAAAAATGTGATCAATTTGTCACTTTGACCTGATTTGCACAAAAGCGCATTCAGCGGATGGACAGCTGCCATGGGATGGCCCTAGAGTCCGCGCACCAGGGGACAACAAGGCAGTTGACGTGGGCAGTAACGGATCAGGGATCGATCTGCAGGAGTCACTGTGCGTGGACGATGGAGGCGCGCTGGCGTGCTTCGTCGCCCTGTTGGGGTTTCTGGATCGGCCTGCCGACCCCGACCAGCTCCGGCACCAGCTGGGCCACCCCGAAGGCCGTATCGATACACAGGATCTGTTGCGCCTGGCCAAGCGGATGGACGTCAAAGCACGCGTGGTACAGGCGCGGGTAACCGCGCTGCGCGACCATCCGCTGCCCGCCATCGCCTGCCTGGCCGACGGGCGCTATACGCTCGTGCTCAAGGCTGACGCCGAGAACGTGTTGTGCTTCGACGCGGCGGCCGACGGACGCCCGGTCACGCTGTCCCTTGGCGAGTTCTCGCAGGAGTTCGATGGCCGCCTGTTGCTGATGACCACGCGTGAAAGCGTGGCCGGCGCCGTGAGGCGCTTCGATGTCGGTTGGTTCATTCCTGCCCTGGTGAAGTATCGCCGCCTGCTGCGTGACGTGTTGGTAGCCTCGTTCTTCCTGCAGTTGATGGCACTGATCACGCCGCTGTTCTTCCAGGTGGTGATCGACAAGGTACTGGTGCACAAAGGCATCACCACGCTGGAAGTGCTTGCCCTCGGCCTGCTGGTGGTTTCGGTGTTCGAAGTGCTGATGGGCGGACTGCGCACCTACCTGTTCTCGCACACCACCAGCCGCGTTGATGCCGAGCTGGGATCGAAGCTGTTCTCGCACCTCACGCATCTGCCACTGGCCTATTTCCAGGCGCGCCGGGTGGGCGATTCGGTGGCGCGCGTGCGCGAACTGGAAACCATCCGCGAGTTCCTCACCTCCTCGGCGCAGACGGTCGTGCTGGACCTGTTCTTCGCCATCGTGTTCCTGGCCGTGATGTGGCTGTACAGCCCTGCATTGCTGCTGATCGTACTGATCACGCTGCCGCTGTACGCGGTGGTGGTCATGGTGGTCGGGCCGATGCTGCGGCGCCGCCTGGATGAAAAGTTCGTGCGCGGTGCCGAAAACCAGTCGTTCCTGGTCGAAGCAGTGACCGGTGTGGAGACCATCAAGGCGCTGGCGGTCGAGCCGCAGGCGCAGAACCGCTGGGACAAGCAGCTGGCGGGTTACATCCAGGCCAGCTTCCGCGCCAGCATGCTGGCCAACTGGGGCTCGCAGGCGGTGCAGCTGATCCACAAGCTGGCCACCGTGGCACTCCTGTTCTTCGGCGCGCGGCTGGTGATTGACGGCAAGCTGACCGTGGGCGAACTGGTGGCGTTCAACATGCTTGCCGGGCAGGTTGCCGGGCCGGTGCTGCGCCTGGCGCAGTTGGCGCAGGACTTCCAGCAGGCGCGCATTGCCGTGGAGCGGCTGGGCGACATCCTCAACTCCCCTACCGAACCGGCCAGCTCACCCTCGCGTGCCAGCCTGCCGGCAGTGGATGGCCGCATCGCGCTGGAGCACGTGTCGTTCCGCTATCGGCCTGAGGGGCAGGAAGTGTTGTCGTCGGTCAGTCTGGAGATTGCTCCGGGTGAGATCCTCGGCGTGGTCGGGCCCTCGGGATCCGGCAAGTCGACCCTGACCAAGCTGATCCAGCGCCTGCACACCCCGGAGCGCGGCCGTGTGCTGGTGGATGGTGTCGATCTGTCCATGGTGGATCCGGCGTGGCTGCGGCGACAGGTGGGTGTGGTGTTGCAGGAAAACCTGCTGTTCAACCGCAGTGTGCGCGAGAACATCGCCATGGCCGACCCGGCGATGCCGATGAGCCGGGTGGTGGAAGTGGCCAAGCTGGCTGGCGCGCACGATTTCATCCTGGAGCTGCCCGAGGCCTACGACACGCGCATCGACGAGCGCGGGGGCAATCTCTCCGGCGGCCAACGGCAGCGCCTGGCGATCGCGCGTGCATTGGCGATCGATCCGAAGATCCTTATCTTCGATGAGGCGACTTCGGCGCTGGATGCGGAGAGCGAAGAGGTCATCCAGGACAACCTCAAGCGGATGTCCGCCGGCCGCACCGTGATCATCATCGCGCATCGTCTGTCGGCGGTACGCCAGGCCAACCGCATCGTGACCCTCGAACGTGGCCGCATCACCGAGACCGGCACGCACGAGGATCTGCTCCGCGCGGGAGGCCGTTACTCACTGCTCTACACCAAACAGATGGGCCTGCCCGCCGTGGCGGCCCCGCTGAACTGACCACTGCGGGCCCAGCCAAGGACAGCACGCATGTTGAAGGGACTGAGGCATCACCTGGGCATCCTGCGCGAGAGCCTGCGCGCAGAGCGTGCGCAGCCGGATCAACGGGATTCGGCCGCGCCGGACTTCCTGCCGGCGGCGCTGGAAATTCTGGAAAAGCCCCCGAACCCTATCGGCCGCACCGTTCTCTGGTTGCTGATCGCCTTCCTGGCCATCGCATTGGTCTGGTCGTGCCTTGGCCGCCTGGACATGGTTGCCGTGGCCGAAGGCAAGGTCATTCCGCGCGGCAACGTGAAGGTGATCCAGGCGGCGGATCAGGGCGTGGTCCGTGCGATCCATGTGGTCGAAGGGCAGTCGGTGAAGGCTGGCACGCCGCTGCTCGAACTGGATCCGACGGTCAGCCATGCCGAGGTCGAGCAGGCGCGCCAGGCGTTGCTGACCGCGCAGATCGATGTGGCACGGGCGCAGGCCGTGGTTGACCACGTTGCCGGCCGGGCCGGTCGGTTCATCGCACCGGAGGGAGCATCTGACAGCATCGTTGCCATCCAGCAGGCACTGGTGGCCGCCAAACAGCGCGAGTTCGATTCCACCGTGGGCGGCTTGCAGCAGGAGCGCAGCCAGCGCGATGGCGAGCACGGCATGATCCTGGCCGAGATCGCCAAGCTGGAAGAGCAGCTGCCGCTGGCTACAGACCAGCTGAACAAGCTGGAGGAGCTGAGCCGCGACAACTATGTGCCGCGACTGCAGGTGGCCGAAGTGAAGGAGCGTGTTGTCGGCATGCGCCAGGACCTGGCGATCCGACGCGAAGAGCAGCGCAAAGCGACCGCAGCGCAACTGGCGGCCAGCCAGCAGATGAGCAAGAGCCGCAGCGAGTTCGCACGTGAAGCACTGGACGCCCTGACCGAGGCCGAAGCGGCGCGCGCGCTGCGTGGCGAAGAATTGAAGAAGGCCCATGACAAGGCCGGGCACATGGTACTGCGCGCGCCGGTGACCGGCGTGGTGCAGCAGCTGCAGGTGCACACCATCGGCGGCGTGGTGAAGCCGGCAGATCCGCTGATGGTGCTGGTGCCGCACGACGGCGAACTGGTGGTCGATGCGATGCTGCCCAATCGTGATGCCGGCTTCGTCCGCGACGGCCAGTCGGTGGAGGTGAAGTTGGAGGCCTACCCGTTCACCCGCTACGGCGTGGTCGACGGAATCGTGGAGACCGTGGGCCATGATGCGGTGCAGACCGAGAAGGAAGGGCTACGCTACCCGGCGCGCGTGCGCCTGCTGAAGCCCTGGATCGAAGTGGATGGCCGGCGCCGCGCGCTGGCGCCAGGCTTGGCTGCCACGGCGGAGATCAAGACCGGTGATCGCCGCATCATTGAATACCTGCTGTCACCGCTGTCGCGGCGTGTTCAGGAGGCGGGGAGGGAGCGATGAAAAGCGGAGTTCGAGCCTCAAACGGCAACCCTGTACCTATGCGGGCTCTTGGTCTGATTCTCGCGCTGGTACTCCTCCCTTGGCATCTACAGGCACGAGATCACGCCTCCTTGAGGTCGGTGGACCTGCAGGAACGCCTGGTTGGACTGCTGGCCCGACAGGGCGGGGACCACTGGAAGGGCATCCCGCCGAGCACTCTGGAACAGGCGATGCGGGTCAGTTGGCGGCGTGGAGCAGGTTTGCCTTCTTCCGGCAGAGGGGAGGGGGTCACGGTCGAAGGCTGGTCTTTCTGGATGCACACCGAGTTTCGCAACGGTGGCTATCAAACGCGCCTCGACACCTACGTTGCCACGCCAGGGAGCACCTGCACCTTCAATGCCGATCAGTTTGCCCGGAGGCTCAAGGCCATCGGGATGGAGGGTGGGCCAGTCAGATCAACGCTGCTTCCCGAGACCTGGTACCTCGGTGCCAGAAACGTGGAGGTTGCGGTCAGGACATACACAAGCACTACCAATGGTCAGCGCCATCAGTGCGTTGAAACGATCAGCATCGGTCCCCGGGAGTTCTGAACATGCCATCGATCAACAACGAGCTTGAAGCCGTTCTGCAGAGCCTCCGTCAGAAGGGAGGGCAGTTCTCCAAGGCCGAGCAGACCATTAGGCGGACAATCGAGAGTTCACCCGAACTCATGATTCGCTTGAACGTATCCGCCAAGAATGGAACGCTGAAGGGAATCGAACTGCTTCCCTCCGGTGCGACAGAGGGAGGGCACTACAGCGCCGGGTCCGGAGTCATCCGTATAAGTCGCGATCGGTTCGTTGCTGGAGGTGAAGCTGCGTTGGACGCGCTGGCATTCGTGCTCGGCCATGAAACCGCGCATAGCATCTATCAAGTCGAGAACGCCAAAGCGCTCGAAACTTTCCGCCAGCAGGTATACGCACTCTCGGTCGTGAAGGGTGTCAGAGACTACACGCCCATCCTGGCTGCCTACCTCAAGGCTACTCGCGAAAACGAAGCGGTTGCGATGATCGGCGGATGGAACGCAGTCTGGGGACGAGCCGTACTCAATTCCAGCAATGGCATTGACCAGCAGTCGTTCTTGGCCAGGATGTATCAGGCGATGCCACCGGGATGCGTCATCAAGGAGCCCAATGGTAGTTACAAGCTCGCACAGGGCATCACCATGCGCGGCAACTACTCCATTGAGTCCAGCAGGAATTCGCCGAACATCGAGGGATTCGGAATCTGCTACTACGACGGTACCGGTGCGGGGCTCGGCCAATCCGGGGGGCTCGATTACCGGAACTACTACTTGGGTCCCCAATTGGAGTACATCATCGAAGCCGAGCTGCAGATGCAGCGGCTGATGCCGGCGGGAAACCAGCCTGGCGACGTTCGGATTGATCTTGAGGCGATAGGTGGCAACGAGGCGGTCCTTGAAGCAGACGGCCTGTACTTCAGCGGAAGAGATAGCCAGTTCATATTCTCTGATGGCCGGGGGCCATTGCGGGTCTTCAATAGAAAGGGTGATGCTTCGCAGAAGCCGCGAAGCCCTTCACAGATACAGCTCCCCGTTGACAGTGAAACCTTGCAACGAATCACCATGTCTGGGGGTTTGGGCGGGGCCATTGGCGGGGCAATAGCCTCTGCGCTGAAGATCAACGATCCACTGTGGAAGGTACTCGCTTCAGCCACGTTGAAGACGGTAGGCAAAAATCTGGGCGAGATTGCAGCCGCCGGTGGAACGAAGGTCGTGACCCGGGCGGGCGTCTTGGATCTGCTCTCTGATGTTCCGGACGAATTTCGAGTAAGCCTTCAGGGCGCCGCTGCTGGCACGGTTTCTGCCTATTTGACGGCTGAGCTGATCAGCTCGCTTGGCATCAAGGGCACGCTGGGAGAGGTCGGACAGAGCGTTGCCGCAAGCTCACTCAGCCAGATCATTGAGAATGCGATCAAGATTGCTGATGGCGCCACGATCGGCATCACAGATGGCTTGTCAAAGGGGCAGGTCTTTACCGCGATCGGTGGGTACATCGGCGCGCGCCTGGGCGCCAGCCTCGTCCAGTTCGAAACAGTGGGTGGACAGTTGGGCGCTCAGATCGGCTCTGCTGTGGGCGCCTATGTTGGTGCCACGATGGCACAGACGTGGAGTGCCTTGCTGCAGGCCGTTGGCACGACCTATGCCGGACCCATCGGCGCGGCTATTGGCGCGTTGGTTGGGTACATATTCGGAGGATTGATCGGAAGTTTGTTCTCCAGTGGGAAGCCGCGCTCTTGGGCATCTGTCACCTGGGACGAGGCGAACTCGACCTTCACCGTTTCTGGCGTTCGTGCCCGCTCGGGCGGCGTGAGTATCGGAGCGACGCTACTGGCCAATCAGGTCGCTGGCACAATGAATGCGGTACTGGAGGTGTCGGGGAGCCGGGTGGCAACGGGTGCGACGGTGGATGGCGGTACCTATGGAACGTACGGCAAGAAGTATCGCTATTGGTCGGAGCCTTCATTCACCACCTCCAAGGCCGAGGATGTAATTTCCTACGGTACGGTGCGGGCGTTGTCCAATCTACTCGATCGGATGATTGGTGGAGACATCTACATCAAGCGTGCCATCGGAAAGAATCTTGTCAGCCTAGATGCGCCGACAGGTTTCAGTGCGACCAATCTGTTTGGCGACATAGCCGTTGCTTCCGACTACGCTCGATATGTTGCGTCTCCATGGGAAATCAATACTCTGATTGCGGGAGCGCCTGAGAGTGGGTTCGCCGCACAGTGGGCCATTACGCTCGTCCGTGTCGAAGAGCTCGGACTCAACCGCCGTGCAGCGTCTGATTGGACGGGGGGATTTGCTGCATGGCTTGATCAACTGGCAGACGGCGCTGTAGACGGTGTCGGTCTGGTCGCCTCCAACATGACGTTGGCGCTCGATCCTGATGGAGGACGAAAGCGTACCTTGGTCAGCTGGACCGGAGACGAAGTTCACTCGTTGGGCGACACCATCGTCACCGCAGATAAAGACAGGATCCTCGGCGGAACCGGCAGCGACAGCATCATCGTCAATGGTGCATTGCTGTCCAGCACCACCGGCCTGCTGGTCAACGGCAACGCACCTTCGGCCACGCATCGCATCGAAATCGCGGCTGTCATCGATGCCGGTGCAGGTGACGATCTGGTCCGGGGTGGAGACCTCGGCAACGATCTGCTCGGCGGCAGCGGCAACGATACCCTGGTGGGCGGCCTGCTCGATGACTGGCTGTTTGGCGGGGACGGCAATGACGTGCTGTTCGCCGGCAATATCACCAATGTGAACTTCGCCATCGGTGATGCCAGCGCACAGGCGCTGGCGATCGCTGCGCGTGGTGGCAACGGCAACTACCTCGACGGCGGTGCCGGCGATGATCGCCTGTATGGCAGCACCGGTTCGGACTGGCTGGAAGGTGGCGCTGGCAACGACCTGCTGGTGGGTGGCGAAGGGGGGGACATCATCGCCGGTGGCGCTGGCGATGATCGGGGTGCCAATGTCGAAGCACGCCTGTTCGGTGGGGGCGGCGCGGACCAGTACCTGTTCCGGCTCGGTGACGGCCGCGACGTGATCTACGACGAAGAGGGCGCAGGCGCCATCCGTGGCAGCGGCGACAGCTTGAATGATCGCCTCGCCAAGATCGCCAATGGACAGCTGGCGCGCAACTGGGCCGGTGGCGGCGAGTACGAGGTCAACGGTTCGGTGAAGGGCGGTGAGGACGCGATCGTGTTCGGCACCGGCCTGTCGCTGCAGAACATCCAGATGCGCCGCTCCTCGGCCAGCGGTGCCGGCAACGACCTGATCATCGCCCTGGTCAGCTATGACGCCGCCGGCAACGCGACCCTCACCGGCGATGAGCTGACCATCAAGGACTGGTTCGAATCCTCGCATCGCGTGGAGTGGCTGCGGTTTGCCGATGGCGAGGACATCCGCATCGGCGACATGACCTCGTACATCATCGGCACCGGTGGCTCGGATGTGATCCTGGGCACCTACGGTGCGGACTTCCTCTATGGCGGCGCCGGCAATGACGAGATCCGGGGCCTGGCCGGCAATGACTTCGGCAATGGTGGCTCGGGCGACGATTTCGTTGCTGGCGATGGCGACCAGGACTGGGTGATGGGCGGCTCCGGCAACGACCAGGTGCTGGGCGGCGCGGGCAATGACACGGTGTTTGGCGATGATGGCAATGATCGTGTGTATGGCGGTACGGGTTCGGACCTGGTGGTCGGCGGCCGTGGCAACGACGAAGTGGTGGGCGGTGAAGGCGATGACGTCTTCCGCTACCAGCGCGGCGATGGCGACGACATCGTCATGGACGACTATGTCGACAACTGGGATCTGGTCTGGGAAAGGGGCGCCTATGTCAACGGCTATGTGCGCAATGCCGATGGCACTGTCAGCAAGGATGGCGTGGTCTACTTCGATGGCTCCACCTGGATCAGCCACAACGACTGGAATGATGAGGCGCAGGTGCTGCGCCGGCACAAGGGCGCGCTCAATGGCCTGATTGCGCGCAACGCGGGTGTTGATTCGCTGGAGTTTGGCGTTGGCATCGACATCCAGGATGTGATGTTGCAGCGCGATGGCAATGACCTGCGCCTGGTGATCGGCCGCGATGGTGAGAAGGAGCGCCTCTCGGCGTCCAGTGACCGCATCACGATCAAGGACTGGTACGCGCTGGGTGGATCGATCGAGAACATGGTGTTTGCCGCGACCGGCCGCCATGCGCTCACCGACATGACCCTGCTGGGGGGCGGCGATGGCAATGACACCATTGCCGGTACGGCCGGCAAGGACTGGTTGACCGGCAACGGTGGCGATGACGTCATCGACGGCGGCGCGGGCAATGACCTGCTGATGGGCAACGAAGGCGACGATACGCTGCGTGGCGGTGCGGGTGACGACATCCTGTACGGCGGCCAGGGCGATGATCTGCTGCACGGCGGTGCCGGCGCGGACACCCTGTTCGGCGGCGGTGGCGTGGACATCGCCTCTTACGCGGGAAGTGCGGCGGTGCGCGTTTACCTGGAAGGCACGTTCGCCAATACCGGCGACGCCAAGGGAGATGTCTACAGCAGCATCGAGGGTATTGAAGGCAGTGCCGGTGCCGATCGCCTCGGCGGCAGCATCGGCGCGGACGTGCTGCGCGGTGGTGGCGGCGCGGATGCGCTGTACGGCGGTGAGGGCGACGATGCCTATGAGTACAACGTCGGCGACGGTAGTGATGTCATCTATGAAGGCGCCTTCTATCTGGATGAGGTGATGTCCAGCTCAGGGACGTTTGGATCAGCCTACACGGCGTCCTGGGAGTATCTGGGCCTTGGCGAGACAACGGCGGGCAACAAGCATCAGTATCGGTTGACGGTCAAGGAGATCGCATCCGGCACCGTTGTCTACCAGAGCGTGGACAAGGTGGACTTCCTGTTTGACGCCCCAGTGGCGAACGCGCCAGCCTCCACCACGTGGCCATCGGCGCAGGGGCAGTTCCGTTCGTCGACCTGGCGAAACGGGCCAAATGGGCAACAGATCGTGCGCGAAGTGTTCCAGGCCACCGACGGGGGCCAGGATACGCTGGTACTGGGAGCAGGGCTCAGCCTCTCCAATCTTCGGTTGGCGCTGAGCGGGACGACGCTCCAGGTGGATGTCTTCGCCGCACAGAACGGTACGATCAAGCTCGCCAATCATACGAATGCCCAGCGTCGCGTCGAGTTCATGCAGTTGAAGGACGGACTGGTGCTGGATCTGCGCCAGTTCCGCCAGCTTTCCCAAGGCGGTAGCGCGAGTGACGATGTATTGTTCGGGTCCGATGGCGCGGACACGCTTACGGGTCTTGCAGGTCACGACGTGCTGGCGGGTGGAGATGGCAATGACACGCTGCGGGGCGGCGACGGCGACGACACGCTGGAGGGCGGCGCCGGTGCCGACATCCTCGACGGCGGCAGCGATCGCATCAGCCTCGGCCAGGCCGCGGTGGCGGGTGAAGCCTATGGCGATACCGTCCGATACGTGACCTCCACTGCGTCGCTGGTGCTGGACCTGGCTGCGGGTACTCTGTCGGGCGGGCACGCCGATGGCGATACCCTGGTTGCAGTCAACGGCGTCAGCACGCTGGAGAACGTAGTTGGCAGCGACGGCTTCGCCGATACGATCAGTGGTGATTCACGCGCGAATCGCTTGATCGGGCTGGGTGGCAACGACTGGCTGGATGGGCGGGGGGGCGACGACGTGCTCATCGGTGGTGATGGCAATGACACCCTGATGGGCGGCGACGGCAACGACGCGTTGTCCGGTGATGCCGGCGATGACCGGCTTGAAGGTGGCGGGGGCAACGATGTGCTGGCCGGCGGCGCCGGTGCCGACGAGCTTTACGGCGGGCTGGGCGACGACCAGATCAGCGGCGATGTGGGCAACGACAAGGCTTGGGGCGGCGAAGGCAATGACACCCTGGGGGGCCAGGACGGAGACGATCAGCTCTATGGCGAGGCCGGCAACGATACCCTGGTGGGCGGCGCAGGCGACGACCTGCTGGATGGCGGCACCGGCAACGACACCCTGGCCGGTGAGGCCGGCAACGACCTGCTGCGGGGCGGGGATGGCAATGACACCTACCTGTTCGATCGGGAGGGTGGCAACGACCGCATCGAAGACGCACTGGGCGTCAATCGCATCGTGCTGCAGAACGTGGCCAACCACGAGGTCTGGCTGCAGAAGGTGGGCAACGATCTGCTGGTCAGCGTGATTGGAGGCAGCACTCGGATCACCATCGCGGGCTACTACACCGGCGCCAGCCGGATCACCGAGATCGCGACCGGTGCAGGCTCGCTGTTCCTCGCCCACGCCGAGCCGCTGCTTGCGGCAATGGCGGCAGAGTCGGCGTCCGTGCCGGCTGGGATGTCCTCCAGCTTGCAGGGCATGCTCGGCAGCTACTGGCAGAACTCGAGCAAGCCGGCACCGCTGGTCGAAACGCAGTACCTGGCCACCGACGAGGACGTGCCGCTCAGTGGCAGCGTCAATGCCGTCGACCATGACGGGAACATCACCGGGTACACGGTGATCACCGCCCCCGGCATGGGGACCGTCACGCTTAATGCGGCCACCGGCGCCTGGGTCTACACGCCGGCGGCGGACCGCCACGGCAATGACCATTTCGTGGTCCGGGTCACCGATGCCGACGGCAATACGGCCGACCAGATCGTCGATCTGGAGGTGCGCTCGGTCAACGACGCGCCCAGCGACATCCTCGCACCCGGTCCGCTGGCCGTGGACGAGAACGCCGCCAACAACCTGTCGCTGGGCCGCTTCGGCCATGTCGATCGCGACGGCGCGGAAGATACGGCCAGCTTCACCCTGATCAATGATGGCGGCGGCCGCTTCAAGCTCACCGCCGATGGCACGCTCAGCGTTCGTGATGGCACCAAGCTGGACTATGAGACCGCCACCGCGCACACCATCCGGGTGCGCGTGACCGACGGCGCCGGCGCGTGGTTCGAGAAGGACTTCAAGATCGACGTCCGCAACGTCAACGAGGCGCCGTTCACGCCGACGCGGCCACCGAACACTGCGGCCGTACTGGCCGGCGAGAAGACCGGGGCCGGTACGGTGGTGGGCACCTTCGTGATCGGGGACCCCGACAAGACCACGCCGACCCTGCAGCTGGTGACCAACCCGGGTGGCCTGCTGGAAGTGGTGGGCAACCAGGTGCGTGTGCGTGCGGGCGTTGCGATCGACTTCGAGACGCTGGCCGCCGCGCAGGGCGCGACCCTGGTCGATCTGGATGGCGATGGCATCAAGGAGGTGCTGCTGACCGCCAGCGTGAGGGCGTACGACGGCAGCCTGGCATCGGCCTCGACGCTCAGCTTCACCTATGCCATTGAAGATGAGAACGAAGCGCCGACGGCGGTGGTGTTCGCGGCCACCACCACCAGCTTCAGCGAAACCGATCGCGTTCCCACCGGAACCGCGCTGCCGGCGATCCTGCTCGGCACGCTGTCGGCCACCGATCCAGACACCACCGCCGGCAGTGATTTCGCCACGATGGTGTTCAGCGTGTCCGACAGCCGCTTCGAGATCATCAACGGCAACCAGCTGCGCCTTAAGGCCGGTGCGATCGTTGACTATGAAGCGGGAGGCAACGTCACCGTGACGGTCACCGCGACCGATCGCGGCGGCGCCGGATTGAGCGTCAGCAAGCAGTTGGTCTTCACCGTGGTCAACCGGGATGACTACCTGTACGGCACTGCCGCTGGCGAAACGCTGGTCGGCCAGGCCAACCGGGACGTGATCCAGGGGCTCGGCGGCAACGACATCATCAACGGCGGCGGTGGCAACGACGACCTGTACGGCGGCGATGGCGATGACAATCTGCGCGGTGAGGCTGGCGACGACAAACTGTGGGGCGAGCTGGGTCGCGACACGCTGTACGGTGGCGCAGGCGTCGACGAACTGCGTGGTGGTGATGGCGATGACAACCTGTATGGCGAAGACGGTGATGACCGCCTGTACGGCGACGCCGGCAATGACATCCTCGATGGCGGTGCCGGCAATGACCTGCTGGAAGGGGGCATCGGAAATGACACGCTGCGCGGCGGCGTCGGCAACGACATCCTGCGCGGTGGCGATGGCGACGATATCCTCGATGGCGGCGTCGGTGCCGACACCCTGTCCGGAGGCGCCGGTGTCGATACGCTGACCTACGCCTCGGCGACTGCGGGCATCGTGCTGAACCTGGCTACCGGAACACATGGCGGGGCGGCTGCCGGCGATGTGCTGGAAGATGCGTTCGAGCGCGTGATCGGCAGTGGGTTCGACGACGTCATCACTGGTGGCGCTGGGGATGATTACATCGAGGGTGGCGCGGGCAACGACAAGCTCTACGGCGGCGCTGGCAATGACACGCTGTATGGCGGTGATGGTGACGACCTGCTCGATGCGCAGGCAGGCAATGACACCCTGTATGGCGGCGCCGGTAACGACATCCTGATTGGTGGCGATGATAGCGACGTCTACTTGATCGACCGCAACTCCGGTGCCGACGAAATCCGCAACTACGACTCCAGTGGCGACGATATCGACGTCATCGGCTATCGCGACATCAGTCGCAATGATCTGTGGTTCAGTCGAACCGGCGACGATCTGGTGATCTCGGTGATTGGTACCAGTGTGGTGACCACGATCAAGGGCTGGTACACCACCACCAACGCCAATGATCGCGCCAACTACAAGATCGATTTCTTCCTGGCCGGCGAGCACGCCAGCAGCACGATCAATGCAGAGGCACTGGTCGCGTTGATGGCCGGCCGCACCAAGCCCGCCACGGTCGCGGCCTATCAGGCATTGCATGCCGACGGCACGTTCGAGAACCAGTGGCGGCACTACTGGGATGGCAACGGCCTGCCGTCGATCAGCATCGTGCCGGATCAGTCGATCAACGAGGATGGCCAGGTCGCCCTGCAGTTCACCGTCGGTGATGACCTGACCCCGGCGTCCGGGGTCACCGTACGTGCCGTGGCGGTGGATGCCACTGACCTTACGACGGTGGTGGCCTGGATGAATACTCCGACCATCACTGCGGGGGGCAACGGCGAGCGCACGGTGACGCTGGTGCCCAAGAGCAACGCCAGCGGACGCGTTGCGATCAAGCTGATCGCAACCGATGCCGGTGGGCTGGTGACCGAGCGCGTGTTCTTCATGAATGTGGCGCCGGTAGTGGACGCGCCGGTGATTACCCGTGCCGTGCAGGTCGGCAAGACACTTGATAGTGGCACGCTGACGCTGGATGTGCAGGCGGCGCTGTCCGATGCCGATGGTTCGGAGACCCTGGAGATCCGCATCTCGAACCTGCCGACCGGGCTGACCCTGAACAAGGGCACGAACCTGGGCAACGGCGTGTGGTCGCTGACGCCGGCGCAGCTGGCCGGTCTAGCGCTGGTCGGTCCGGCCACGTGGTCGGCCGACCTGACCGGCACTGCGGCGCTGACGGTGACTGCCATCGCCAAGGAGACCGCGACGGGCAAGACCAGCAGCAAGACGCAGACGCTGTCGGTCACCATCAATGCGCGTCCGACCGACATCACTGTCGACCGCGCGTTGAGTACGGTCGAGTCAACCGCGGATGCACCGGTGGCCAATGGCACGGTGCTCGGCAATTTCGCCCGCGTCGATGCGGACAACGATGGCTTCACCTTCAGCCTGACCAACAACGCGGGCGGCCGCTTTGCGATTTCCGCAGCCGGTGTGCTGACCGTGGCCAATGCCAGCCTGCTCGACTACGAGGCCAACACCTCGCACCAGATCGTGGTGCGGGTGACCGACTCGGGCGGGTTGACCCGCGACAAGACCTTCACCGTCGCGGTGACCAACGTCGATGAAGCCCCGGCAACACCGACCGTCTCCAGCCAGCCGGTGGCAATCGCTGCGGAGAACGCGGCCTTGGGCGGCGTGGTGATCGCCAGCCTTTCCTCCAGCGGAGGCAATGGCAGCTACAGCTATGTGCTGGAAGGGGACTCTCGCGGCTGGTTTACCCTGGTCGGCAACCAGCTGAAGTTCCGCGATGGCCTGGTGCTGGATTTCGAGGCGCTGAAAGCCGCAGGCCTGACCCTGAGTGATGCCGATGGTGATGGCCGCCAGGAGGTGGTGTACTCGGTATCGGTGAAGGCCGTGTCGGGTGGGCTGACCTCGGCGGGGGCGCGCACCATCACCGTGCGCCTGGAAGACGTCAACGACGCGCCGCATGGCATCACCGTCGATCGCACGCTGAGCATCGCGGAGAATACCGCCAACGGTTCCGAGGTCGGCAAGTTCAGCGGCCAGGACCAGGACGTTACCGACGGCCTGACCTTCACACTGGTGAACAATGCGGGAGGACGCTTTGCCATCACCGCTGCCGGGGTGTTGAGCGTGGCCAATGGCGGGCTGCTGGACTACGAGGCCGCCACCTCGCATTCGATCACGGTGCGGGTCACCGACACTCATGGTGCCAGTCGCGATCAGGTGTTCCAGGTCGGCGTGTCCAACGTCAACGAAGCACCGCGCACGCCTGACGTCGTCCAGCATGTGGCGCTCACCTCGGAGAATACCGGCGTGGCCGGGCAGGTGGTGGCTACGTTGTCCTCATCTGATCCGGATGGCACCGCGCCCTCTTATCAGATCATCAACGATCCCTTCGCCTGGTTCGTCATTTCCGGAAACCAGCTCAAGTACAACGTCAGCAGTTTCGATTTCGAAGCGGTTGCACCGTACCTGCAGCTGATCGACGGCGACGGCGACGGCCAGCTGGAGGCTTACTACAACGTCACGGTCCGTGCCACGGATGGTGCGCTGGTGTCGGGCAATCGCGAGATCACGGTGCGCATCGAAGACGTCAACGAGGCACCGACGACCTGGGGCCAGAGTCTGACGCTGGCCGAATCGGCGCCGGGCGCGGGCCAGACCGTGTTCCAGTTCACCAACTGGTCCGACCCCGACAGCCAGTGGTACAACCGCGACCACCGGTTTGCCATCACAGGTGGTGCCAGCAACCTGTTCGGCATCAACGCCACCACGGGTCAGATCGCGCTGCACGGGCAGCTGGACTATGAAACCGCGCAGAGCCACCAGATACAGGTGACGGTCACCGATCGTGGTGGCTTGTCCAGCAGCACCTGGGTGACGATCAATGTGCAGAACGTCAATGAGCGGCCGACGGTCGTCCAGACGCTGGATAGCAACTACGTGTACGTGCTCTGGGGAAGTGACCAGGAGGACATCTTCAGCCGTCTGGTGATCACCAGTGCGGTGGAGCTGGTGAGTACTACCGGCCAGTACTGGGACACCTACACCAACGAGACATCGTTCTTTGACTATGGGACCACGTCGAGGGCCATTTCCGGTGATGGCTTCCTGAACGGCTATTACTACAACGGCACGCTTGCCACGCGGATCGTGAATCGTGGAAACCGGCGCCAGGTGAATGACGGAAACTGGGGCGATCCGCGCGGAAGCGGCGCGGGCTACTACCAGGAGACCTACTACGACACCTACTATGAAATCGTCATCCAGAGCGTGGACAGCGCTGGTCTCTGGAGTGATCCGCTGAAGTTTGTCGTCAACGAGTTCGGTGCACGCCTCGGTCCGGTCGTGCTTGATCTGGATGGCGACGGCGTGGAGACCGTGGGTTGGGCACAGAGCGCCACGCGGTTCGACATGGACGGTGATGGCGTGCGTGACTTGACCGGTTGGGTCGGCCCGCATGACGGCCTGCTGGTGCTCGACCGCAACCGCAACGGCACGATCGATTCCGGCGCCGAAATCTCGTTCACGATGGATCTGGAGGGGGCCCATTCCGACCTTGAAGGCCTGGCTGCCTATGACAGCAATGGTGATCGGCGTCTGGATGCCAATGACGCCCGCTTCGGAGAGTTCCAGGTCTGGCGTGACGCCAACCGCGATGGCATCAGCCAGGCGGGTGAACTGTTGACGTTGCAACAGGCGGGTGTGGCGTCGATCAACCTGGATGCGCGGCGCACCGGGCAGATGCCCGGTACATCGCCGGACAACACCACCTACGCCAACGGTCAGTACACCCGTACCGATGGCACCCAGGCGGCCTTGTCGGACATGTTCTTCGCATTTGGTGAGCGTGAAGAGGATGCTGACGGTGACGGCCTGAACCTGAATGCTGGCGCCGGCAAGGGCGGACGCGACCTGGGCAGCGGTGATGCCGCCTCCGGCCGGGTCAACCGTCGAGGCGGCGATCCACGCTTCGCGCCTGCAGCTGACCTGCCGCAGGCCCCGGTGGCGCAAGCAGTGACGGAACCGGGGGATCGTTTCGGTGGCGTTGAGCCCACCGCCGCCGAGCGGATGCAGCAATCGACTCGTTCGGAACATCGTGCTCCTATCGACGAAAGCATTCCCTCCGGCCAGGCATCACAGCGCTCAGCCTTGCATGACAATCTGGCGCTGGCACAGAAGAAGCGGTTCCAGATGATCGAAGCGATGTCCACGTTCGACGCCCAGCCCTATGCCCAGGGCATCAGCACAGCGGCGCGCGATCCGGCCACCATGGAACTGTTGACCGCCATTCCCGACTACAGGATTTCCCGTTCATGATCACGTCCACGACCGCCACCGCCACCACCACCACCGATGGGGCGCCGCGTACCGTTGCCGAGGCCCTCGGCCAGATCGTCTGGCTGCTTTCACAGTCGCCGCTGCACCGTGAGATGCAGTTGAAGGACCTCGAATGGTCATTCATGCCGCCGCTGCTGAAGGAGCAGTTCCGGGTGTTCCGTTTCGGCATCCTGCCGCCGTTGCCGGGCATGCAGGAGGCCGGTGCGGCCTTCGCCGGGGTGACCCAGCAGGCGCTGGAACAGTTGCCGCTTGGAGTTGCAATCTGGGCCAATTTGTCAGAGGAGGCCGAGCGCAAGCTGGAAGCCGGCGAGCGGCTGGAACTGGACGACTGGAACAGCGGCGATCGCCTGTGGCTGATCGAGTTCATCACCCCCTTCGCCCAGCCCGGCAACGGCCTGGCCGAGGCCATGCTGGGCGATCTGCTGACCGGGCCGTTCGCGGGGCGCAGTCTGTCCATGCACCGGACCGATCCGGCCACCGGCCGGCGTGACAAGGTGACCCTGGGCGGCGTGCCGTCGCAGGCGGCCTGATCCGGGAGAGGTGAACGTCCGCCCCGGTCGCCACGCTGGCGGTCGGCGGAGTAGAGGCAAGCCCGGTGGGCCGGGGCTCGATGATAGAATGCCGGGTTTCTGGCAGTGCCCACCCATGGGCGGCCGGGTATCGGCAACTCCGGCTGTGTGCTATGACAGGCACCAGCCCCCGGACAATGGAATCACTTACCTATGGCGCGCGGCATCAACAAAGTCATCCTGGTCGGCAACCTCGGCAACGACCCGGACGTGAAGTACACCCAGAGCGGCATGGCGATCACCCGCATCAGCCTGGCCACCACCAGCGTCCGCAAGGACAAGGATGGCAACCAGCAGGAACGTACCGAATGGCACCGCGTGGTGTTCTTCGGCAAGCTCGGCGAGATCGCCGGCGAGTACCTGCGCAAGGGCAGCTCGGTCTACGTCGAAGGCAGCCTGCGCTACGACAAGTACACCGGCCAGGACGGCGTGGAGAAGTACTCCACCGACATCGTTGCCGATGAAATGCAGATGCTGGGCGGCCGTGGTGAAGGCGGCGGTGGCGGCGGTGGCGGCAACTACGGCGGCGATCGCCCGCAGCGCCAGCAGGCGCCGCGCCAGGAGTACGGCGGCGGTGGCGGTGGCCAGCGCGGCGGCCAGGGCGGCGGTTACGGCAACCAGGGTGGCAACCAGCGCCCGCAGCCGCAGCAGGCGCCGCCGATGGACGACTTCGCTGACGACGATATTCCGTTCTAGCGAATACTAGATCAATAGTGGTGATATAGCTTCGAGGAAGGCCCTGTTTTTACAGGGCTTTTCTTTTTTCTACGCTGACTTGCGTAGTCGAAAATTTCATATACAGTTGTACATATGTCAAAACAGTAGAAGAACAGTGATGGCCATGCTGTCAGTTCATGTGCTTGGCGAAGGAGAACGAGTTCCAATGCTCCACGACGAGCAGGGCGTGCCTTTGTTCTACCCGACCCTGTTTGCTACTTCCCAGCTTCGGAATGCCGGGGCAGCCGTCAACACGATCCGAAACAAGCTTGCCGACATCGTTGTACTTCTGCGCTGGGAGCAGGCCAATGGCCGAGACCTGATCACCGAGTTCCGCAGCGGGCGCCTTCTCACAGTTTCAGACATAGTCTCGCTTCGAGATTTCGCCAAGCTCGACATGCGGGAGTTGAGTTCAGTGGGAGAAGGTGACAAGAAACGAAGCGTCGTCATCGATTTTCTCGAGGCGCGAGTTGCCTCAAATCAGGTGCTGGCCACCATTGGTGGGCAACAGCATTTCAACCGTATCAGCACGTTTGCCGACTATCTGGAATTTACGGCTTCGGTCGTTACACAGCACCAGAACTCGTCTCGAACCGCTCAAGAAATTGCGCGGATGGCTAGAACCATTCGCAAGCACCGACCGCGCGGGTTGGCAAAACAGAGGGATGACGATTTGGATCTGCGCTCGCCACCCTCCGAGTTGGTCGAGCGATTCATGGCGATAGGCACTGAGGGTGATCCGCGCAATCCGTTCCGGCATCCGGAAGTCCAGCTCCGCAATGCCATCATCTTCGGGCTGCTAAGACACACCGGAATGCGACGAGGAGAGCTATTGAGCTTGCGACTCGACCAGTTCGACTTGGGCCATGAGCCGCACGTCTGGGTTCGGCGCAATCAGGATGATAAGCATGACCCGCGACCCTATCAGCCGGTAACGAAGACCAAGGAGCGGCCATTACCGATACCTGAGGCGCTCGCCAATCAGATCGACCGTTACATGCTGAATGTCCGTTCCAGGATCGGCCCCGCCAGAAGGCATCCGTATCTACTTGTCTCGCACAGGAAGGGCGATACATGGGGCAAGCCACTCTCCACCTCAGCTCTGAGTAGCCAGATCTTTTCGCGGATGCGCGCGGTGGACCCCGCCTTTGAGGCGATCCATCCCCACGCCTTTCGACACCATTTCAATTACGAGCTTTCCGTCAACATTGACAAGCACAACGCCAAGATCCGGTCGGGTGAAGATGCTGAGGCATTGCCGTTCAGCGAGGCTAGGGAGCTGGATGTTCGTGCTTTCCTGAATGGTCATCGCAGCAAGGCATCGGGAGCGACGTACAACCGGCGCCACATTCGTGAAGCCAGCGACAAGGCTGCTCGTCAGGTGCAGGCCGCTCATCCCAAGCGTAGCGATAACTCCAAGGGGGGCGGTGGTGATCCGCGCTAATCCAAAGCAGGTCGATGTCGAGGGAAAGTCGACCGCTCAGACAGTGTCTAAGGATGGTTATCCCTTCAAGCCTTCGGATAAACATTGGCAATTAAACAAGGACGTGCAGATTTCACTAGCGCTGCCGGGGGTGGTTGAAGCTAGAACCGAGGCTGGCTTTCGCGCCACGCTGTTGCGCTATGCGGAAGAGGCATCCGCTCGTCATGCGCGAAATATGGAGACGCGTTTCAAGCGATACCTGCGGGATACAGGAGCGTCGCGGGTGACCGTGGTTGACCTCATCAACTGGCGCGCCAGCCTTGCGGCAGACGAGCAATATCAGTTAGGCGGCCTGAAGGGCTTCCTGCTTGCCTGGCACGACTACGGATTTGACGGCGTCACCAGCGAAGTCGTTGATCTCCTCCAAAGCTGGCGAATAAAGGGGAACGAAAAGGGGGCGGCCGTTGCTAGTGGTTGCCCCGAGAATGGGCCCTACACCGACCTCGAGATGGCTGCGCTCCTGGATTGGGCGAACCTCGCGGTAGCACGAAAGGACATTGCATTCGAGGACTACGCATATCTGCTCACCTTGGCGATGACCGCGCGCCGTCCCGTCCAGATCGCTGCTCTCAGGGGGCGGGATCTCGTTCGTGAAACAGGTGAAGGCGCGCCCATGTTTAGGCTCAACATTCCGCGAGCCAAGCAACGTGGCATCGCTTTTCGAGGTGCCTACCGGTCTCTTGCCATCCTTGAAGACCTATATTTGGTGCTTCGGCAGCAGCATCGACAGTCCGTCGCCGCAGTTTTCGAGGCGATTGGGGGGACGGTTGATCCTGCCTTGGTAGGTGAGGTGCCGATCTTTCTCAATCGCAAGAAGCTTGAGGATGTTGGAAATTTAGACGAGCTCACCGACTATCTGATGGGTGGCGCGCCAGATCAACTGCATGCAAAAATTGACTCGCTCGATTCCGCTCTACAGCGTTGCGCGAAGGCGTCGACTGCGCACTCGGAGCGTACTGGTGAGTTTATTCGTTTTTCCGCACTGCGATTCCGACACACGCGAGGCACGAAGCTTCGCCGAGAGGGATTCGGTGCATTCATCATCGCCGAGTTGCTGGATCATTCCGACACCCAGAACGTCCACGTGTACACGGAGAACACCGCTCAAGAGGCGGTAGTCATCAATGAGCTAGTGGGTGCTCGACTCGCTCCCTTCGCGCAAGCCTGCCTCGGCAAGCTTGTCCACTCTGAACGTAAGGCAGTTCGCGGTGACGATCCGCGGAGCCGTGTGCCGAATGATCGTCAACACGCGGTGGGGACCTGCGGTAACTATGGATTCTGCGCTAGCGGCTACCGAGCCTGCTACACATGCTTTCACTTCCAGCCGTGGGTCGACGGGCCGCATGAAGAGGTGCTGGTGGACCTATATGCCGAGAAGGAGCGCACCCGGGAGGCAGGCTGTTCCAACGTCATTGTTAATGCTAATGACCAACTGATCCTTGCTGTCGAGCACTGTGTTTCGATGTGCAAGGATGCGAGGGCTCAGATGCTCGACGCGAATCTGTTGGAGGCGGGCACCCATGGGTGATGTCGTCCAGTTCGTTCCCCGCGCTGAGCGCGAAGCCAGCGGAAACCTTGCCGACTTCATACGCTTGGCAAAAGAGGGTCTGACTGCCTTCGCGAATGGTGGCGCTTGGGATCGCGACAAGTGGCAGCAAAACGAGACCATAGTCGTCTTCGCGACGAAAACAGCACCTCTGAACTCATACTCTTTCACGCCCTTCGTCGAACCATTCATGCAGTTCGCAAAGGCATACATTCGATACAGATATAGCCACAGGCCAGTCAAGAGCTTGGCAATGATGCTCCAAGCACTTCGCTGCGTGGAGGCAGGATTGCTGGCGGCTTGCGGCCGAGGAGATGTCGGACTCCTGAGTGGTGCGGTAATGGACGTTTGCGCCAACAAGTGCAAGGAGTTCTACTCCAGCGAGGACGTGCACCACAAAACCGGGCTCCAACTTCAAGCTGTATTCGACTTCTTACGTGAGAAGAGCCTTGTCCCGTCGTTGCCGGCTTGGAAGTCTCCTTTCAAGAAGCCGGTGATCCTGACCGAGGATCTCGGCGAAGCGGGACAGGCCCATCGCATGGAAAAGCTTCCCACCAATGAGGCAATGCTCGCAGTTGCTGACGTGTTTGCCCAGGCCGACGATCGGGAGAGTCAGTTTTACTCATCAATCTTCATCCTGCTTATGGCCGCGCCAGGCCGCGTCTCCGAAGTGCTGAAGCTTCCTATTGACTGCATCCAGTGGGAGGAAGATGACGACGGTAATCTTCAGATGTTCCTGCGTTGGAATGCGGCCAAGGGCAAAGGAGCGACGAGGAAGTGGGTCGTGCCTGTCATGCATGACGTCGTGAAAGAGGCCGTCCGGCGCCTGATCGAAATCGGTGCTCCTGCACGTGAGTTAGTCAGGGCGGCGTTCGAAGGCTCCACGTCTTCGTCTGAAGATGTCGGCACGTCCAATCTCATCAAAGAATTTGGCGGCTTCTACTGGCCCTTCCTTGATGAGAAGAGGGTGCTGACGACCTGGAGTGCTCTGTGCCTGCATCGAGAGAATGAATTCAGTCGCGAGAAGGAAATTAGGCCTGACTCATGGCGGATTCCAAACGCTAACGAGGTGAATAAGCGCTTGGGCGCTGGCAGCGGCCACGGCGAATCTCTCTTTGACCGTATGGGCCTGCGGAATTTGGATGGCACGCGCATCACGTTGACATCGCACCAGCTCCGTCATTGGCTCAGCACGATGTCAGAACGGGCGGGCATGGACGACTACAGCCTGGCGCGCTGGGCCGGTCGCGCAAAGGTTTCCGACAACCGTCATTACGACCATCGCTCGCCGGAGGAACGCCTAGAGGCTGCCCGTGGGCTGCTTCCGATGCAGCCTGCCCCATTGCTCGAGCGCATCAAGCAGCGTCAGCCGGTGACGTATCAGGAACTTGGGACTGATCGGCTGGGAACGGCCAAAGCCACGCTCTATGGCATGTGCGTGCACGACTACGCCATGGCACCGTGCCAGAAACAGCGCGAATGCATGACCTGCAAGGAGCATGTTTGCATCAAGGGTGATCACGTTGCGCTAGACCGGATTCGCCTCTTGGAGGCGCAGACGGAAAAACTGCTCCAGCAGGCCATGAAAGCTCATGAGGATGGCGACTTTGGTGCCGACCGCTGGGTGGACAATCACAAGTGGAAGCTCGCGCACGTCAAGGCAATGAGGATCGCATTGGAGCATCCCAATGTTCTGGAGGGAGCGGTCCTCAGGATTCCGGATGGGCACGATCCTTCTCCGGTTCGCCGTGCTCTCATGGATCTTGGCGTTGTCGAAGTGCCCTCCATGGATGCGCTTGGTCCGAAAATGATTGCCTTGGCTCTTACCTGACCCGCCATGCCAAAGAAGATCATCACCAAGGCAACGCTGCCAAAGATAATGCGTGAGCTGGATCGCTGGGACGGCAAGCTCACTTGGCCGCTATTCTGCGAGCGCGCCGCAAAGGTGCTGGACGTGCCTTCGATCTCGAAGCACACGATGTACCTTTATCCTGCCGTCAAGGAGCGGTTTCAGCAGCGTCAAAAGGATTTGCGTGAGGCGAGAGATGCGCTCCCGAGAGATTTCACGTTGGACGCCGCTATCCGCCGCATCACTGACTTGGAAGCGCAGGTTAAACGGTTAGGGGACACCAACAATCTGCTTCTTGATCAGTTTCGTCGATGGCAATACAACGCCTACGCGAACAACGTTCGTATGGACTTGCTTGCATTGGACAAGCCGTTGCCTGAGGTGAACCGTTCTGGTCGCCGGAAAGGTGAAAAGAAGAAGAGAGAGAATAGCGAGCAGTGACCTGGAAGTGGTCTCTTTTGAGAGGTCACGGCAGCTCCGCGGGTCGCAATGCACGCTACTGAGTAGTAGAGCCTCGGTTCGGACCGATCAGAATCGGCTGCCGGCTCTTATCGGCGCCTTGCAGGAAGGGATCCGGACACTGAAAGAGCGGTGCGCGCAAGAAGACCAAGCTACGCACGGTCGATCTGTTCGAGGTGTGGTGCGCATTGCTGTACGTAGTGCTCTTAAGTCGAACCTAACATTCGCTTGGATGAGACGGGGATCCTGTAGTGCTGTTCCTGCGCGCTATAGCCTGCAGCGGAGTGCGCCCCTCCGACCATGTGCGGCTGCTGTAGCCGATTCACCGCAACCGCGTGATGCAGATAGGCGCTAAAGATCTGAAGTGCGCTTCCCTCGCCGTCCCGTGGAGATTCAATGGCGTAGGAGGAGTTAGGGTCGGTGGTCACATCGCCGTGGACGTTCGGATCCGTTCCGGCAACGCATGAGAAGGACCAGGCGGGGCCGTCTAGAACACAGATGCAGTCGGGCAACTGTTCAATTTCCTCAATCCCAAGCTGCTTGAACAGTTCGCCGGAGTTCATCGCTTCAGGCAGCTTTCGGAGGGCGCGCGCAGAATATGCGATTACTCCCGCAAAGTACGTATTGCGGCGGATGGATGCAGCTTCCATCACGTCGACCGCAGATTTGATGTTCTCAAGGGCCTCGACCAGGCTGCCCGCCCAGCGGTAGTGTCGCCCCTTGGGGGTGAGAAACGATGGGCTGGTACTCATCCGGACGGTTTCTCTCACTATTTCTAGAGAGCTCTTGACCTCAATGATCGCAGCAACGGATTCAGGCCTAACGATCGAAAATTCATCGGCGCGTAACAGCGGGGTAAAGTCCTGCTTGTCATGCGCGAGGCAGTCGATCTGACGCGAGGATCGATCAACCTGATTGTCTTGCTCTCGATCATGATCGGTCACGAATCCGCTGGTAACCAGGAAGCGTGATGGGAGATGCTGCTTGAGGAACTCTCGCAGACTCGCTTCCCGATATGCTCCCAGCGTGCCCGGGTGGCTGGTGAAGAGGCTGATCCTCTTCCCGTCAGCAAGGAGTTTCTGGGCTTCCAGGCGGTAGGACGTTGAGACGCTCATTGTTCCGATGACTCCAAATGGGGCGTCCTCTCTGCCGGGGCGGGTTGAGGAGCTTGATGGACTACTCCAAAGGACGGCTTGCTCCCGCTTCCTCTCCATTGGAAGGAGAGGGGGCTGGCTCTCCAAGCTCCTTCAGCGAGGCCTGAAACGCCGCTATCGGCGTGAACAGCTTGAACTTTAGCCTCGGAGTTCAGAGAACGCGATCACGATGCCCATGCCTGCCGCATCTTGGCCTCGGTGGCCGGCTCAGGTTTCGCATGATATGCGTTGGTTATCGGGCTGCATGCTTTTTATGAAGGCCTGCTTGCTCGTAACTTGATTTCTCGACCGTCTCGGACAATTCAAACTCGCCATTATCGGGTACACCGCTGTTCTCAAGGGCTCTCAACTTGGAGAACTCGCAAGTAGCGAAGGATGAGTCAGGAGCTGCCGGATTCCCAGGTCAAAAAAAAGGAATGCGCACTGTTGTTCCACGGTATTTGCCATTGCTCCGGCGAGTTGGAGTCCTCCAGTATCTGGTGGCATCAAAGCTGGGTTGCTCCGATCGCCTGATAGTCCTCGAGCGGACATGTCGATATGACCTATGCGCAGAAGCAACTGATGCTTGAGATGAGAGGGCGCTGGGTCTGTGCGAATCCTTGGACCACCGTGGCGACTATTGATCGATGGCCCTAGAATTGGTTCCTAAAAGCCACTTTCAGGATGAGGACAAGGAATGTCTGCCATGCTTCAGTCGGATGAGTTCCCGTGGGAAGAGCTGATCGCGGACCAAGGACTGGCTCCGACGAACATCGTACTGACGGCTAACACTGGCCGCGCGGAGCGGGTGGCCAAACTGGTCAACCTGATGCTGATCTCCACGGTCGACTCGGGGGAGGCTGCATTCAGTCAGGTCTGTGTTCTATTGCCCCCTGATGTTCCGGATACGATCCATCAAGACGTGATGAATGACATGGCTCGGCGCCATGGTGGATCCGATGAGGTTCACGCACAAGCTGTGTCAGGGCGCCTCCATGTTCACCGCGTTACGTCCCTGAATGCCGCTGAGCTGGTCGCGTTAATTACAGACCTTCCTGATGGAAGCTTTGCCATTGTCCTCGACGCGTCAAGGTATCGTGCGCCAGACGCGGCCAGCATAAGCTCATCATTTGGGCTGCCGGAGGACCGCTGGATTCCATCCTTGATCTGGCTGGCGGATGCGTGTATCGAGCGTTCATCAGCTCCCAGATGTGTTCTGATCGATGCGGGTGCGTCACCGCCACAGTTGGAGCGTAACATTGATGCCTTCCGGGATCTTGACTGCCTGGTGTGGGCGGTTGGCGGTCAGGCCGCGGTAGCTGATGACGAGATCCTCAGATTCAAGCGATGGGTTGCCCGAGTCAAGCGAGGGGATGTCCTGACTGTCCTGGATGAAGTTGACGTTCTTGAAGCCACGTCCAACCAGTCAAAACTCATAATGAAGGCTGACCTTCTGCATAAGGGCGGAAGGTCGTCTCGTGCCGCGGAGCTTCTTCAACCCCTTTGGGCCTCTGCGGAACGTCTTGCTCCGTTTGTAGGAATTCGATTAGCTGCCATCGCAGTTGCTGGTGGGGACAGGGTAGGCGCAGCGGTGTTTCTAAACGGGTGCGCCGCCAAACTTGACGATCCTCAGATGATGGAGGATGCCCTTGACCTGGCACAAACGCTACAGTCCGAAACGGTGACGCGTCATTGTTTGTCCTGGTTGGCCCGGTACCAGCCTGATTCGGCGGCGCTACAAGAGCATCAGCTGCAGGCCATGCTTGTCGCCTGTCGTGACGGGGGCACGATCCAGTGCAATGACATTGCAGGTCTCCCCCTCACGGCCTATGTCGATCTCATTCTTGCCAGCGTTCATCGCCAAGAGGTTCCGGACTACTCTGCAACTATTTCAGGTCTTGGGACGGAGTGGGAGCATCTTCACAGTGAGACCGTACTTGCGTGCGCACTTGATGCGATGCGACGAGACCTGCCCGTTCAGGCGGCAATGCTTGTGGTCGGCCTGTCTCCGGTGGCGGGGCGCGTAAGTGCCTCGAGCCAGCTTCTACTCTGGACAATTGAGCGCTTGCTGATCGCTGGACAAGGGGATCATCGTGAACTCATCAGCGATGCCGTCCTGTGGGCGCTCAGGTACTTGGCTGCTCACCCAGCTGATACGCAGGTTCGTGAGCGGCTTGACGAGCTTCTTTCCATTGATAGTGCTGGCGTGAATGGCATCGCACTGCTGGCTCACGCGGTTCTCCGACTCATTGATATCCAGCAGGTGTCCGAAACCTCCCTCCACCGGCCTTCAGTGCCGGCGGGGGCGTGGCAGGATGAGGAGTGGCTGGGCTTCTACCGTTCGGCCACGGAATGGATCACCCAAGATGGGGTCGTGGACCTGGCGACGGTGCGCCTTCCGATAGAATTACTTACGCTGAGTGCTGATGAGGTACTGGCAAAGCTCAAGGTGCTGGCACAGTATGTCGTCGAGCAAGAGCAGCCTGACGATTACGCCGTTCTGAATCAGATGTTGATGATCGCGTTCGCGGTAGTGCCGCATGCGGACAACTCGAGCGCGGATCTTGAGCTGCTCAGGTTGGTGGCTACACGGCTGGTCATTACCGGTCAGGCCCAGCTTGCCCGCGACCTGGTCGAGTCGGGTTTGTCTGCCACGCATGATGATCCTCATCGACTTCGTCTTGCGTGGCATGCCTATGGCGATGTGTTCCATCGGATGCAGGACCATCCAAGGGCACTGCTTTCCTTCGGTTGCGCGGTCGCGAGCGGTGGAGATATCGGGCTGGAGCAGGCGTACTATGAGAGCGTTGCCTTGGCAAGAGCCCTGCGCGACATCGGGCTGTTTGACGTCGCTCACGCGCTCTTGGCGCGCTGTGAGGGGCTGATTTCCCGAATGGGGGCTGGGGAGGACATGGCCCATCGATTGCAGACACTGCGGCTCGGTGTTCGCCTTGGCGAACTGCATTCTCTGAGAGCAGAGCTGGGGCATTGGATACCGCTACTGAGTGAACTATCAGCCAATCTTCGCGAGGTCATGCGCAGGGATGATGAGATCACCACGGTACTTCTACTTCTCGTCCAATCACGCGATCGCGTTCTGCTGCTTGGCGGGGAAGTGCCCTCGTCAGTTGATGAAATCATACAGCAGGCCAGCGCAATGGCCGGCGCGATCACTCAGGATCTATTGCTTCTGGCTGAGAACGCAGCCCCGGGGAGGGACCGACTCGTTTCCTATGCGCAGCTTGCTCAACGTGCACGGTATTCGGGCGATGTCGGCTTCGATGTGCAGCGTTTGGTTCGCGCGGCCCGAGCTCAACTTGCCCAGGAAGAGACGCTCGCCGACGCAGAGCTGGCTGCGTTCGCGGTGGAGGCTACCTCCGATCATGCCATTCTAGTGCCTGGCGCAGTTGGCCAGCGCTGGCTTCCGTCCACCCTCGACGAACCGGCTGAGACGATCAATCTCTTGTCCCAGCAGGGGCTTCAGGTGGAGTTGCTCGCCCTCGATAGCGCTGACCGCCTCATCCGCGTCAGCGGTGTGGACGGACGGATTCTGGTGAATCGTGAGGATGGGGTGTTCTCCGCCCGCGGACTCGATGCATGGTCCATCGTATATCCATATGCCTTTGGCATAGACAGTGATGATCCCAATCTGTTCCATACCAGTATGCGCGAGTTGGGCCTGTCCAGTAGCATCGGGGCTCGCACCGTTTTTGTAATGGACACCCGGCTGCAGAGCATTCCCCCGCAGCTATTGGTCGTTGAAGGAGAGTTCGTCGGTAATCAGGCCTCTATTGCGGTGGCCCCTTCCTTGGCGTGGCTGCGAGGTGCAACGACCTCAAGCCCGCTTCAGTACGGACCACCGGCAGCTTGGATATCAACCGCCGTATCCGACGGTGAGGACGGTACGCTGTGTAGGGTGGCTGATCGCCTGAACGAGACTTTTGTCCAGCATCAGATTCAGCTGGATACCGGCGCCGAGCCACCTCCCAGCCTGCGAGCTGCCCAATTGGCGATCGTCGCCGCTCACGGCGGGCTGGATCCCGGTGCACGCTTCTTCCAGGTTGTGTCGGACGAGTCGGCGCTGAGAATCAGCTCATTGGACCTTGCTCGAGCGCTTGAGAGGGTCGGGGTGGCGATTCTTTTTGTATGCAGCGGTGGGCGGCAGAACGCTCATCCGGCAGCGAACACCACCGTGGGACTACCGAAGCAGCTTCTCAGTCGCGGAACACGTGCGGTCATCGCATCGCCTTGGCCTTTGGACTCTCGTGTGCCGTCGCACTGGCTCCCGGCGTTTCTTCATGCATGGAATGAGGGCGCCCGACTGATCGATGCAAACGCGGATGCAAACCGGGCGGTCGCCCGGCAAATGGGTCATGAGCCACGCGATGCGCTGGCAATGACGCTTTACGGCAACCCTCTTCTGTGCAAGGGTGACCTGCCGCTTTCTGAATAAGGGTGACGGCAAGTGCGGGGTAACTCCCTGGCTCGATGGGTAGGGCATGGACCGCAGTATTCTTGAACGTCTAGGGGGCAAAGAGACTTTGGCGATTGCCTCGACGTGCAAACGCACACCTGGACACTCGCTTAGCTCGACTCACGGCCTGAAGCGACCACTTGCATGCTCACTGCTGCAAACCTGCAGCAGATACGTTCTGGCCATTTCGGCAGGGTCGATAGTCAACGTTGGCTGACGGGGCCTTTGCTCCTGTCCAGAGCTCGCTCTCTTCAGGAGAGTCGCTTGGTCCATCTCTTGGTCAGTGACAGGATGCCCACTCCGACCGGATGCGCATTGAGTTAGGCCCAAGTGATGACAGATGCGATCATTGAGTCGGAGAGGACATAGCTTAGAGAGGCCCTGCGGCTTACCAATGGACGACGCTCACGCCGCCTTTGAGGCTCTTGAGAAATTGGATGGGGCACTATCGCCGGCCCTCGCCGCAGCAGTGGTTCGCTTGGTCCAGTCCAAGCATGCATACGACGCTTTGGCAAGAAGGGGCGACCCTTTGGCTGCGATTGCTGGGAGTCGCCTGGGGATCTGGCAGAACGAGCACTCTGTACCTGGTGCTGTCAACTTCTTCCACCGAGTGGCGCTAGTGCCTGCGGTCCACATCATTTAGGGCATTTTTCCCTTTCATTTCATATAGATAGAAAAATTACTGCTCATTTAGAGTGGCCATACAGCATGAGATGTCTGCCAGCATCGCTGATCAACTACCGCACAACAGATGCATCACCTCTACAGCTAACGTCATGTTGATCACGACGAACCAGCCATCTATCCAACGTTGCAGGCTAATGCCCAGCGTCGCGGTGCGGAGCTGCTCGGATCATTTGTGATGGATTTCCCCTTCCAAGCCCAATGGTGCCGTGAAATCCATCGCCGGCGCCTTCCCTATAAGGCCTATTGCGGCAGGGCATAGAGGCCCAGTAGTCACTGTTGTCCCCTTCAGTGTTTATAGGTCCTGAAGGGGTCACACCACGTTGTTCACTACCAGCCACCACGTGTCGTTGAAATAGAATGCAGACGTGCGGCCGGCAGGCAGTCGGCTGCCAGACCGTCGGCCGAGGCGGGGCTGTTAGGCCTCCCTCGCACCGAACGGTCGAGATGACATGAGCATCGCCCGCCTATGTAGGCCAACTATTTATTCAATCGGCGCATCGCGGAAGGGTGCGATGAGTGAAACGGGAGTAGCATGACTCATCTGCTCCCCCAGGCCAGAGGGATGATCTACCCAATCGCCAGTGACGCCACCAGCCTGGAAGGACCTGCTCTGCGCGCGTTTACCAAGATGGCAGAAGTTTGGAAACTAAGCGCTCATGAGCAGTCGGCAATCCTGGGTAGGCCCATCGACGTTGCTTGTGCACAGCTAGAGGCGGGAGTGACTGACGGCCTTTGGCCAGAAACACTCGAGCGAATCAGCTATGCGCTCGGCATATACCGGGCACTGCACATCCTCTTCCCTGATCAGCAGCAAGCTGACAGCTGGCTACGACGCCCCAACTGCGCAGCACCGTTCAAGGGGACCCCGGCCTTGGCCTTCATGTGCTCTGGTCAACTCAACGACCTTGCCACTGTTCGTGACTATCTAGAGGCCCAGGGAATCGCCGCCTCCCTGACAGCTCCGACGACGTCCAGCAGTCTGTGACCGAGCACCACTAAGAAAGTCGGGACTATAACCACCACCTCGTCACAACCACCAAACCGCATAGCCGATACGTGAGACGAACGAAGACGATGGATCCTGTTCATTTTGCAGTCTTTGATGGCTTACCTTCTGTGCCCGCCAGGCCTGTCCAGAACAAATTCTTTCCAAATCCAGTCCAGTTGGCATCGTTCTTAAGAGCCGCGTAAAGTTCTGTAGAGACAGGATAGTCCACTGGGGACGGAGCATGCCGATCGAACGTATTGTTATCGATAACTTCAAGTCTTTTCGTCACCTCAATCTGCAGCTCAATGCGCACATGAACCTTGTGGTTGGTGACAACGAGGTGGGAAAGTCCACCTTGCTGGAAGCGATCCACGCAGTAATAACTGGGCAGCTGTATGGTCGCAACCTCACCTACGAGCTCACACCCTATCTTTTTCACCAGCCAACGGTGAGGGAGTACTTAGCGGCTCTGCGCGCAGGAACGCCTGCGTCACCGCCCAGGATCTCCATTGAAGCCTATTTGGGGAACGATCCCGCGCTGGCGTCTTTGCGCGGCACCAACAACTCATTAGGTCTAGACAGTGCAGGCGTCCGATTGCTGGTCGAGCTTAGCGATGACTATCGCGAGGAATTCAACGCCTACCTACAGCAATACCAGGGCGCGACCAGCCTCCCAGTGGAATACTACACGGTGCGCTGGTACTCCTTTGCCAACAACGGCGTCACCGCTCGTACCATCCCGTTCGATTCAACTATCATCGACACCCACGGTATCAAGACACTGTCCGGAGCCGATCGCTATATCGCCAGCATCATCGAACAGGCGCTTACCCCAGCGCAGCGCGTTTCGCTATCTTTGAGTTTTCGCCGCATGCGGCAAAGCTTCTCGGAAGAGGACGACGTTGCCGCCATTAATGCTTATCTCACTCAGCACACAGGAGACATCAGTCACAAAGCACTGACGGTTGGCGTGGACTCTTCACCGCGCTCAACGTGGGAAACAAGCTTGTCACCGTACCTGGATGAGCTTCCTTTCACCCAAGCTGGCAAGGGTGAGCAAAGCGCAGTAAAGATGAAGCTGGCTATGCATGCTGCAGGGTCGGCGCATGTACTGCTGATCGAAGAGCCGGAGAACCACCTCTCCTTCTCTGGCATGAGCCAGCTGATTGACAAGATTTCAGCGCTCTCCACGACGCAGCAGGTGGTCATCGCAACCCACAGCAGCTTCGTTCTGAACAAGCTGGGCGTGGACAACGTGATCCTGTTCAGCGCCCAAGGCCAGATGAAACTGGATCAGTTGCCGCATGATACGCACGATTACTTCATGAAGCTTCCTGGTCATGACACGTTGCGACTGATTCTGGCCAAGCAGGCAATTCTGGTGGAGGGCCCGTCCGACGAGCTGATCGTGCAACGTGCCTACTTTGATCACCACGGCGTAGCGCCATTGGCGCGTGGCGTGGACATCATCTCGGTCAAATCACTGGCGTTTAAACGCTTCTTGCAGATTGCGGAGCGCCTGCGTATTCAGGCCAGAGTCGTCACCGACAACGATGGTGATATCGCGCTGGTGCAAGAGCGATATGCCGACTTCCCCAATGCCATCTACTACGATTCTGACGAGAGCGCCCCATCGTTGGAAGATCAACTCATTAAAGCCAACTCATTGGACGAGCTGAACACCGTGCTGGTCAAGTCATTCGCCGACGAGGTGGCGTTGCTCAAGTACATGAAAGGTCACAAGACCGATACGGCCCTAGCCATTTTCAACAGCCCTCATTCAATCAGGTTCCCGGACTATGTCCAGCGTGCTATCGCCTAACCGGGTACTGCTATCGGCAGCCGGCTCTGGCAAGACCACCTTGCTGGTCCGCCAGGCCTTGGAGCGACCACAGCGCCGCATCGCTATGCTCACCTATACCTTGGAGAATCTCGAAGAAATTCGGCGCTCATTCGAGGCCCATGCCGGCGCGGTTCCCGCGAATGTTACGTTGTATAGCTGGTACGGATTTCTGCTACGCGAGTGTATTCGACCTTATCAGGCTGCACTGTGCCGCGAGCCACGGGTTGAATCGATTCAGTTCGTTGAAGGACGGACTAACAACCGGGCACCCCGCTCGCAGACTTCCCGCCACTATCTGGCAGGCGACAGGATGTACTCGGATCGGGCCTCCGATTTCGCCGTTCGTTGCGATGAGCTAACTCATGGTCAGGTCATCTCGCGCTTGGCGGACATGTACGACGAAGTGTACGTCGATGAAGTGCAGGACTTGGCTGGCTACGACCTAGATCTGATCGAGCGCCTGTTGAGGAGCCCGATCGGCATTACCCTGGTGGGCGACACTCGCCAAGCGACCTACGCCACCAACTACGCGCCTCGGTATAGCCAGTTCCGCGGACCGAACTTGGCGACCTTATTCCAGCTTTGGGAGTCGCACGGCTTGTGCCAGATCGATCACCGCCTCACAAGTTTGCGGTGCGTGCAGGCGCTATGTGATCTGGCCGACGCGCTCTATCCACAGATGCCTCGGACTCGATCAGGGAATGATCAGGTGACGGGTCACGATGGCATCTACCTTGTCGCGCCCCATCATGTGACCGCATACATGCAGGAATTTGCCCCGACCGTGCTGCGGCATGACCGACGGCAGGCGTGCGACGGCCTACCAGCGATGAACTTCGGTCAGTCCAAGGGACGCACCTACGGCCGGGTCCTCATCTTCCCTAATGGGCCTTTGACGCAGTACCTGCGCACTGCAGATGCGTCACGCATTACGGCGCCACCTAAGTATTACGTGGCCTTTACCCGGGCGAGGCAGAGTGTGGCGTTTGTGTATAACGGCACGTGCGCGCTTCTGGGCCACCAGCTCTATACGCCTCAATCCTAAACGCCTTAGCGGAGCGGTAGCTCGCAGGACTCGCAGCAGACCTCGATTCCGGACAGGTACGTCCGGAGATGGGATCGCCGGCCAGACACTTGCATCCTACAAGAATAGTTGTAGGATCTAGGCATGAAAGATGATTCCGCCGTCCTCGCACTCTCTGCGCTCGCCCAGTCTGATCGCCTAGCTGCATTCAGGATGCTGGTTCGTGCTGGCCCGGATGGCATGCCCTCCGGCGAAATTGCGGAAGCTCTCGCGATCGCGCCACCACGCATGAGCTTTCACCTCTCGACCCTGGAGCGAGCTGGCCTGCTGCGCTCGTGGCGAGACGGGCGGCGCGTGCTGTACGCCGCTAGCTATGAGCACATGCGCCAACTGCTCGCGTTTCTGACTGAGGACTGCTGCTCCGGGACTCCCGAGATTTGCGGTGACCTCTTCAAACTCGCCCGCCCATGTACCTCGGAGACCTGCGGATGAGCCTTACTCAGCCCTTCAACGTCCTGTTCCTATGCACGGGCAATTCTGCGCGATCGATACTGGCGGAAAGCGCCCTGCGGAGTATTGGCGATGGCCGTTTCAACGCGTTCTCTGCCGGCAGTCACCCCAAGGGCGAGGTCCACCCGCTGGCGATTGAGACGCTGTACGAGGCCAACTACCCGGTCGAAGGCCTGCGGTCCAAAGCATGGGAGGAGTTTGCCGCGGCAAGTGCCCCCCGCATGGATTTTGTCTTCACTGTCTGCGACCACGCTGCTGGCGAGGCGTGCCCAATGTGGCCCGGGCGACCATTGACGGGGCATTGGGGTATCGAGGATCCCATCCGCGAAGCTCACGGGGAAATGTGGCAACGCGCCGCCTTCCGAAAGGCGCTGATGTACCTGGAAAACCGCATCCGAGCCTTCGTCGCGCTGCCACTCCATACGCTGTCTCGAGCAGCATTGACAGCGCAAGTCTGCGCAATCGGCCAGCTCGAAGGCACTTCGTTCTCCCGACCAGACGTTGCTTGAGGGATCCATCATGACACTAACGATCTATCATAATCCGGCCTGCGGCACGTCCAGAAACGTTCTGGAAATGATGCGCCAGTCGGGCGAAGACCCGCAGGTCATCGAGTACCTGCAGTCACCGCCGACGCGCGAGAGACTTGTCGAACTAATTGCCGCAATGGGCATCACGCCTCGCGACCTCCTGCGCAAGAAGGGAACGCCATACGAGGAGTTGGGCCTGGACAACCCTGGCCTCACCGACGACCAGCTGGTGGACGCGATGATGGCTCATCCCATTCTCATCAACCGTCCAATCGTGGTCTCCGACCGTGGCGTTGCATTGTGCCGACCGTCTGAGAAAGTGCTCGCACTGCTGGCGAACCCCGTGTCTTCCTTTACCAAGGAAGATGGCGAGATCGTTACAACCGGGACGTCACCGTGATTGATCGCATTGCGGCAGATCTGCCAAACATCGACCCCACACAACTTGCGCCGATCGACGTAGACGCCCTCATCGGGCTTGGCGACCCGATCCATCCACCGCGGATGCTCATCCTCTACGGCTCACTGCGTGAACGCTCCTTTTCCCGCCTGCTCGCAGAGGAGGTCGGTCGGCTTCTACGCTGGTACGGCTGCGATGTGCGTATCTTCGATCCGCACGACTTGCCATTGCCCGACGGCGCGTCTCCCGATCATCCTAAGGTGAGCGAACTTCGCGAGCTCGCGTACTGGTCCGAGGGCATGGTCTGGGTCAGCCCTGAGCGTCACGGCGCCATGACCGCCATTATGAAGGCTCAGATCGATTGGATACCTCTGGCCGACGGTGCCAAGCGACCGACACAGGGCAAGACTCTGGCCGTCATGCAGGTTTCCGGCGGCTCGCAGAGCTTCAATGCAGTAAACCAGCTACGTGTCCTTGGCCGATGGATGCGAATGGTCACCATCCCGAACCAGTCGTCCGTGGCCAAAGCCTTCCAGGAGTTCGATGAGGCCGGGCGCATGAAGCCATCGGCCTACTACCAGCGTGTCGTTGACGTATGCGAGGAGCTAGTGAAGTTCACCTGGCTCGTACGAGGACGCGCAGCCTATCTCGTTGATCGCTATTCCGAGCGCGTTGAGAGCGCCGATGAGCTTTCCAAGCGCGTCAATCAGCGCTCTATCTGACTTCCAACGGTGGGTTACATGCTTGCTCTCGCGATTTTTATCGTCACTCTTGTTTTCGTGATCTGGCAACCTCGCGGGCTTGGCATAGGCTGGTCGGCACTCGCCGGTGCCGCCGTTGCTTTAGCCACTGGGGTTGTTGGGTGGAACGATGTTGGAACGGTGTGGGGAATTGTCTGGGATGCAACGTTCACCTTCGTCGCTCTTATCATCATCTCTCTCATTCTCGACGCAGCCGGTTTCTTCGCGTGGGCCGCCCTGCATGTGGCCCGTTGGGGCGGCGGCAATGGTCGGAAGCTTTTTCCGCTCATTGTCCTGCTGGGAGCTGCAATTGCTGCAGTGTTTGCCAACGACGGCGCGGCTCTTCTGCTGACTCCGATTGTTCTTGCGATCCTGTTGCGCTTGAATTTCCCGCCTGCCGGCGCGCTGGCATTTACGGTCGCCTGCGGATTTATCGCCGATACCGCCAGCCTTCCGCTCATTGTCTCCAACTTGGTCAACATCGTTACAGCGAACTTCTTTGACGTGTCCTTTGGGCGCTACGCCGCGATCATGGTGCCGGTGAACCTGGTATCGGTCGGAGCTACTTTGATCGTCCTATGGCTCTGGTTCCGGCGCGACATCCCCAGTAGGTATCCAGTCGAGGATCTAGAAGCGCCCCGCGACGCGATACGCGACGTGGCAGTTTTTCGCGCAGCGCTGCCTCTTCTAGTACTGCTACTGATTGCGTACTTCGTAAC
The DNA here is from genome assembly GCF_036320065.1 of Stenotrophomonas sp. SMYL8. Lineage (NCBI taxonomy): Bacteria > Pseudomonadati > Pseudomonadota > Gammaproteobacteria > Lysobacterales > Lysobacteraceae > Stenotrophomonas > Stenotrophomonas sp. SMYL8. The sequence goes on along the minus strand of NZ_JAWIRR010000016.1, from coordinate 51,231 downwards.
CGGGCCGCTCGGCGTTCCTATTGCTTTGGTGACGGGTGCAGCTGCACTAGTGCTGATGGGTATTGCAGGCCGCTGGGCGACTGGAGGCCGGGGCGCCACAATGGCTGTGACCAAGATCCTGTGTGACGCACCCTGGCAGATCGTGCTGTTCTCGATCGGCATGTATCTAGTCGTCTACGGACTGGGTAATGCCTGGCTGACTGACGCGGCGAGTGCAATCCTAGAGTGGTTGGCAACGCAGGGTAGCTTCGTGGCAACGATTGGTACGGGCTTTGCGGTCGCTGCTCTCGCTTCCATTATGAACAATATGCCTGCGACACTGGTCGGTGCGCTTGCTATCGATGGGGCGAACGTATCGACGGCCACTCGCGAGCTGATGATCTACGCCAACGTCGTGGGCAACGACCTTGGTCCCAAGCTGACCCCAATTGGGTCGCTAGCGACCCTGCTGTGGTTGCATGTCCTTGCCGGAAAAGGCCAACGGATTACGTGGGGGCAGTACATGAAGGTAGGGCTCATCCTGACGCCCCCCGTCCTGCTGACCACGCTCATCGCGCTTTGGATTTGGCTGCCGTTTACACGATAACTGCGTAGGCACTCAGGAGAGTCGCAGCGATCACAATTTCTTCAATGGCGCCGTCGTGGGTGGCGGCGGCGCCGGCCCAGGGTCGTTGAAAGAAAGCACTGCCTGCTCGATGCCGAATTGATCGAAAAGTACGCGGGCGATCACAGCGTGGACCACGTCAAGGTCCGCCGAGGGGGCAGCGACAGTGATCGTGGCCACAATCGCGCGGCCAGTTGCCGGGCCTGGGACCAGCCGCAGGCCGTCTACTGCTTTCACGCTCGGGTCCGTGAACATCGCTGCCCGGACCTCTTCCAAATTGATCTCGTTCATGAGGTTGAGGGCTCTTGGATAGCGCCATCGCCACGACTGCCGCGGTCGCGATGTAGCCAGCGGTACAGCACCGGCAGGACCAACAGCGTCAGCGCGGTCGAGGACACGATACCGCCGATTACGACCGTGGCCAGCGGCCTCTGTACTTCAGAACCAGCGCCTACGTTCAAAGCCATCGGCAGGAAACCAAGGGAAGCCACCAGGGCAGTCATCAAGACCGGTCGTAGTCGCCCCAGGGCGCCATCCCGGACAGCATCTTCGAGGGCGTCGCCTTGCTCACGCAGTCGGCGGATGAAGGCAATCATGACCAAGCCATTGAGTACTGCCACGCCCGAAAGCGCAATGAAGCCTACGCCCGCAGAGATTGACAGCGGAATTCCGCGTAGAGCCAAGGCGATTACGCCACCAGTCAATGCCAAGGGAACGCCACTGAACACGATGGCGGCATCCTTGGCCGAGCCGAAGGCCATGAACAGCAGGGCGAAGATCAGCGCCAATGTGACCGGGACAACCACCGCCAAGCGCTGGCTGGCCGAGATCAGCTGCTCGAACGTGCCGCCATAATCGATCCAGTACCCCTCTGGAAGCGGTACATCCTGGCCGATGCGGGTACGCAGATCGCCAACGAATCCGCCAAGATCACGCTCACGCACGTTGGCGGTGATCACCACTCGACGCTTGCCGTTCTCACGATTGATCTGGTTGGGCCCGCGCTCTACCTGTATCTTCGCCACTTCTCGTAGTGGAACAGTGCGAGGCCCACCGTTGGCACCAGCGGCTACACGGCTGGACTCATCGATACTGGTGCTCTCCGGCAGTGGAATGGGCAGGTCCGCAAGCACAGCCGGGTCTTGCCGCAGCGATTCGGGCAAACGCACCACCAGGTCGAATCGGCGGTCGCCCTCGATCAGCTGGCCAGCGACGCTACCGCCGATGGCGGTTGCCACCGTGTCCTGCACGTCACCCGGATTCAATCCATACCGCGCCAATGCCGCTGGATCTGGCGTGATGGTGAGCAGTGGTAGGCCAGTAACCTGCTCGGCCTTGACGTCTTCGGCGCCGGGGACCCCGCGCAGGACGCGCTCGACCCGGCTGGCCAGGCGGGTCAGCTGGTCAAGATTGTCGCCGTAGACCTTGACCGCAACGTCCGAGCGAACGCCGGAGATCAATTCGTTGGTGCGCATCTGGATGGGCTGAGTGAACTCGTAGTTGCTACCCGGGATCTCCTTGGCCGCCGCCTCCAGCTCTTCCACCAGCTCGGCCTTGGGTTTGCGCGGGTCGGGCCATTGGTCGCGGGGCTTGAGCATCAGAAAGGTATCGGCCATGGAGGGGGGCATCGGGTCGGTGGCCACTTCGGCGGTGCCGATCTTGGAGAAGATGTTGGCCACCTCCGGGAACTGGGCCAAGCGCTTCTCCAGCGTTTCCTGCATCGCCACCGACTGCTCCAGACTGGTGCCGGGGATACGCATGGGCTGCAAGGTGATGTCGCCTTCATCCAAGCTCGGCACGAACTCCGAGCCCAAACGGGTGGCCAGCACGCCACACCCCACCACCAGCACGGCCGCGCCTGTCAGCACTACGACCCGCCGCCGCAGCGCCCACTCCAGCAGCGGCGTGTAGCGGGCACGTGACCAGCGCATCAAGCGGTTGTCGTGCTCGGCCACACGGCCGCGCAGGAAGGTGGCAATGGCCGCCGGTACGAAGGTCAGCGACAGCACCATGGCACCGGTCAGGGCCAAGACCACCGTGATCGCCATTGGGTGGAACATTTTTCCTTCCACCCCGGACAGCGCGAAGATCGGCAGGTAGACCGCCGCGATGATGCCTAGACCAAACAGACTGGGGCGAATCACCTCAGCCGTGGCCGAGGCGGTCAGATCAAAGCGCTCTTCGTCGTTGAGCTGGCGGCCCAGTGCGTGCTGCGCCTCCCCAAACCGGCGCAGACAGTTCTCGATGATGATCACCGCCCCATCCACGATCAGGCCAAAGTCCAGGGCGCCCAAGCTCATCAGGTTACCCGACACGCCGCCACGCACCATGCCGATAATGGTGAACAGCATTGCCAACGGGATCACTGCCGCGGTGATCAACGAAGCGCGCACATTGCCCAGCAGCAGGAACAGCACCACCACCACCAGCAGCGCGCCTTCGATCAGGTTCTTGGACACCGTGCCAATGGTGCGATCCACCAGCGCGGTGCGGTCATAGACGGCCTTTGCATGTACGCCAGCGGGCAAGCTGGCGTTGGCGGCGTCCAGCTTGGCCGCGGCTGCCTGGGAGACTTCCCGGCTGTTTGCGCCGAACAGCATGAAGGCGGTACCGACCACGACCTCATGGCCATTCTGGGTCGCCGCACCCGTGCGCAGCTCCTTGCCTTCGCCTACGCTAGCGACGTCGCGGACGCGAATGGGCACGCCATCGCGCCGGTCCAGCACGATGTTCCCAATCGCGTCCAGATTGGCCAGCTGGCCGGGCACGCGCACCAGAAATTGCTGGCCGTTGCGCTCGATGTAGCCGGCGCCGATGTTCTGGTTATTGCGCATGACCGCTGCGACCACATCGTTCAGCGTAAAGCCCAGTGCCACTAACTGGGCCGGATCCGGGGTGATGTGGATCTGCCGCTCAAAGCCACCGATTGTGTTGACCTCGGTCACTCCAGGCGTGGTGCGCAGCTGCGGCCGGATCACCCAGTCCTGCAGGGTGCGCAGGTCCGTGGCGGTATACGGGGTGCCGTCGGGCTTGCGGGCGTTGGGCTCAGCCTCCACGGTGTACATGAAGATCTCGCCCAGGCCGGTAGAGATGGGACCCATCTCCGGGTCCAACCCTTCGGGCAGCTGAGATGCGATCTGCTGTAGCCTTTCGGCGACCTGCTGGCGGGCAAAGTACAGGTCGGTGCCGTCTTTGAAGACGACAGTGACCTGGGAGAGTCCGTAGCGCGACAGCGAGCGGCTGTAGTCCAGCTTTGGTAGCCCGGCCATGGCCGTTTCAATGACGAAGGTCACTCGCTGCTCGGCCTCCAGCGGCGAGTAACCCGGGGCCTGGGTGTTGATCTGGACCTGGACGTTGGTGATGTCGGGCGTGGCGTCAATGGACAGGTGACGGTAGCTCCACACGCCCAGTGCGACTAGCGCAGCGGTGAGCACCAGCGTCAGCCAGCGGTGGCGGATGGACAGACCAATGAGGCGTTCGAGCATGGCGGGCCTCATTCCTCTTCCACAGTGGATTTTTCGATGTCGGCCTTGATCAGGAAGCTTTGGGCCACCACCACTCGTTCACCCGCCTTGAGCCCTTCCAGCACTTCGGCGCGTTCGGCGTCACGGCGCCCCAGCTTGATCGGCCGGGTGTGGTACGTCTCGCCCTGCTGCACGTAGACAACGTCCTGGTCCTGTGCGGTCTGCAGGGCGGTGATCGGAACCACCAGCGACGCCGATTGGCGATCCACGGTGACCCGCGCCTTGACCGCTGAACCCGGCCGCCACAGCCCATCGGTGTTAGCTACGGTTGCGCGGGCAATAGTGCTTTGGCTGGCAGTGGCGGTGCCGGGCAGGACGCGCTCCAATGTGGTCTGCGCCGTGACGCCATCACTCAAGCGGGTGACCGTCACCGGCACGCCGGCACCGATGTGCTGGGCGTCGGCGCCGAAGATGTGCAGGTCCACCCACAGCGTGGACAGGTCAGCTACCTCGAACAGCGGGGCGCCCTCAGGCGCCGACATGCCCACGGCGGCCGTACGCGCCATGACCACGCCATTGATCGGCGCGGTAACGGTGTAGGTGGTCAGGCTGAGGTTGCTCTCCACTGTCGCGAGCACCTGGCCGGTGCGTACCTGGTCACCCACGCCCACTCGCACGGAACGGACCGGTCCGGGGAAGCGTGCAGTGACCTGCGCGATGCGCCCATCGATTGGGGTCAACAGCCCTTGTACCTCATGCTCATCGGCAATCTCACCGGGTCCAGCCGGCGCGACCTGGATTCCCGCCGCCTGCGCAGCTTTGGCCGAGATCTCGGTTTCCAGCGGCGCTTCCTCGTGCTCGCCGTGCTCTTCGCCCTCAGCGGCGTGGCCTCCTTCGGATGCTTCGTTGGGGGTCGACGCGTTGCAGGCCGCCAGCATCAGAGCCATGCCCAGTGCGGTCCAGGAAAAGCGATTCATGGGGTCTCTCCAGTGGAAGCGGCAGCCGGCGGCGTGACAAGCGCCTGGCCGGTCAGTCGTTGAATTTCGATCAGGGCGCGCTGCGCATCCAAGGCGACGTCCAGCTGTTGCTGGGCCATGGCGGTACGTTCGGACTGCAACTGTGCCCATTCCAGGTAACTGATCGCCCCAGCACGATAGGCACGCTCAGCGGCCTGCTCGGCTCGGGCCAGCTTCGGCAACACGTCGTCGTGCAGGCGCGCCACCTCGGCCTGTGCCACGGTGTAGCGGCCATGGGCTTCGACCAGCGTGGAGTACAGCGACAGGCCCTTGGCCTCGCGCTCGATCGTCAGGACCTGCAGCTCGGCTTCGCCGGCTCGAATCTCTGGCTGTGCGCGGCTGCGGCTGCCCAGCGGCATGGATAAGCTGGCGACCAGCGCGGTGTCATCGGTCTCCTGTAGTCGGCGCACTCCGAGCTGCCAGGACAGGTCCGGTGAGGCCGCTGAACGCGCCAGCTGCAGGCGTGCCTGCGCGATCCGGCGGGCGTCGGCAAACTGCGCCAATTCCGGAGTCCGTTCCAACTCATCGGCCAGCGTCTGCATGGAGGCGATCGCCGGCAGGGCCATCGGATCGGCCGGGACCACTTCGAAGGTGGGAGTACGTTCGCCCCACAAAGCAGCCAGATGCTGACGAGCAGCGAGTCGCTGTTGCTCGGCCCGATCACGCTTCAGCTCGGCCCGCGCAAGCGCTGCCTGCGCGGTGAGCAGCACCGACTCGGGTGAGGCGCCGGCCTGCAGGCGCTGCCTGGCGGCCACCACGGTTCGCTGGCGCTGGCCAACATCGATGTCCGCTAGGCTTCGTTGCCGGTCGGCACCAACGACAGCCAAATAGCGCTGCGCCGTCTCGGCTAGCAAGTCCAGGCGCCCGGTCTCGCGCTGCACGGCCAGCGCATCAATCCGGCTTTGTGCCAAGGTACGGCGGGCGTCGAGCTTGCCGCCGCGCTCCAGCACCGAACTCAGGCTCAAGGTTAGCTCGGCGCTGTCCAAGCCACCGGCCGCGCCGGTGCCCAGCGCGTTTTCGACCTCGGCACCGAGCGTCCACGGTGGACGCTGCATCGCCTTATCTCGCTCGGCAGCGAGGACAGTGGCTCGCGCATCGACCAGACGCAGCTCCGGATGGGTTTGGGCTACGCGTGCAAAGGCATCGTCCAAGGTCATCAATTCGGCCGCCACCGCAGGCATCGCTACTGCGCCCGTTAACAGCAACGCGGCCAAGGCCGCCCATCGCACAGACATGGAAGTACTCCGAAGGTTCTTGAGATCACAGGGATCGGCCTGCGCCTACATGCGTCACCCGGCAATTGGCGGTCGAAAGGGCGCGACCTGATGCTCATACGCATCTGTACGCGTTTCGGCCTCGATTTCAGGCAAATCCCGGCCGACAGCCAATTTCGCCAGCAGCAATCAGCGCAGGGAAAATCCCAGTTGGCCGCCCGCGGTCATGCAGGGGTCTTGCGCGCGTCGGCGCGTGCCCGGCGCGCGTCGCCCAATATTTCAAAGGCTTCCTTCATCACGTAGAGGCCGATAAAGGCACCGATTACGAAATCTGGATATGGACTGGCCAGCCACCACACCAGTAGGCCAGCCAGGATCACGCCCACGTTGGCTACCACATCGGCTCGGGTGAAAAGCCACGTTGCCCGCAGATGTACTTCGCCAGACTTCAGTGGCGCCAGCATGCGAAGGACCGCGAGATTGACCACTAGCGACAATAGAGCCGTACCGATCATCCACCCGCTTACCGGTTCAGCCCCGTGGAGTACGCGGCGGCCGACCTCGACCAGCACGCCAACGCCCAGAATCAGCAGCACGCTACCGCTAACCCAAGCAGCGTTGGCCTTGAAGCGCGCCGTCCGACCGATAGCGACCAACCCAATGGCGTAGGCCGTGGCGTCGGAGAGCATGTCCAGTGCGTCGGCAAGCAAGCCGGTGGAATGGGCGATCCAGCCGGCAATGCCGCCAATCACCGCCATTGCAGCGTTCAGTGCCAGAGCGATCCACAGCACGCGCCGTTCCTGCGCGTTCTTTGCCTCGTGGTGGCAGCCGCAATCACTCATCGGATCTTCTCCATCGCAGGGGAGCCGGGCCGGCGCGGTCCGCTGGCATGGCAGGGTCCATGAGGGTAAAGTCCGTAGCTACTACGGAGTCAAGCCTACTACGAATGAAAATCAGTGACGCCGCCGCCGCCAGCGGGTGCCATCTGGAGACGATCCGCTACTACGAGCGCATCGGCTTGCTCCCGAGGCCGGGACGATCAGGCAATGGTTACCGGGTCTACGGATTGCCGGACATTGAGCGCCTGCGCTTCATTGCCCGCGGTCGGGACTTGGGTTTCAGCCTGGAAGAGGTCCGTAGCCTGCTGCAGCTGGCCGGCGACGAGGGCCTGTCGTGCGTGGATGTGGATCGTCTGGCCCGCAGCCACTTGTCCGACATTCGCGCCCGGATGGCAGACTTGCAACGTATGGCCAACGAGCTGGAACGGGTAATCGCCAGTTGTCACGGCGGACAGCGAGCTGAGTGCACCATCCTGTCGACGCTGCGCCGGCCGGCTTCCGAGGACTCCCTACGTACGGAATCGAGCAAGAGCGCTACCTAGGCGCCCGCGGTCCAAAACCTATGCCTTTCGCAGTCCGACCGGTCGACGGTGTCAGTTGCCTGTAGCTTGGCTGCCCGGACCTGGACTCCAGGCGCGTATGAAGTCCTCCTGCTCACGCGTCTCGATCGCACCCGTCCTGACCTGACGAACCATGCTCATGGCCTGCTCACCTGTGGCAGCCGTGCCTGTTTCTAAAAGCAACAAGCACGCTACGGTGCCAGCTCGTCCTAGCCCGCCCTTACAATGAACAACTGCGCGGCTTCCGCGCAACAATTCACGACTGAGTGCTGGACCCAGCTCGCGCCATGCCTCCAAGAAAGAACTGTTCGGCGCTGCGCCGTCTACGATTGGAAGTCCGTACCATTTGATTCCCTGCGCCATCGCCCGCTTTGGCAGCGCGGCAATCCTAAGCTCATCGAACTCCCATGGCTCAATCAGGGAGATCAAGTACCCCGCGCCCCACTGGCGAATCGCGCAAAGATCCACGTCAATGTCACGACTCCATGGCCCCGTCATCGCGGCCTCCTGAAACTTCCCTGGCGCGAAAGTTACACCTACTGCGCCGCCACTGACTCCGACAGGGATCGTGGCGATATGCAGAGGATGTGTGTGACTGGTTCTGAACATTGTCGATCCCTCATCGCGGCAACAAAGAGAGCCGCAGCGCAGCGGCGACCACCCATGGCTCCTATGCCGATCCTTGAGCTAAACATTCCAGCCGACCAAGTGGTGCCGCCCTGCCGAGCAGCACAGCAAAGGTGATCCTTTTGTCAGTTGCAGGCAACAAGTACCAGTAGGCTCACGCTGCATGCGTACCAGTAGGCTCACGCTGCATGTGCACCAGTAGGCTCACGTGTTGGACAGCGAGAGTGTCCAGGAGCAAGGTGTACACACGCTCCTCGCTAGAGACAACACATGAAGCCGAGCATTCTGGCATTGGACCTCGAAGGGACACTCATTTCCAATGCGATAAGCCAGATTCCAAGACCCGGCCTCTGTCGGTTCTTGGAGGACGTCCGATCGCACTTCAGTCAGCTCATGATGTTTACGACTGTGCCGGAAGAGCGCTTTCGCAGCATTGCCGATTTGTTGGTTCGTGAAGGAAGCGCGCCTCCGTGGTTCGCGAGCCTTGAATACATCCATTGGACGGGCAGCACGAAGGATCTACGGCTAGCCACACCAAAATTAGGCGCGGCCTTGCTGCTTGATGATCATCGCCCCTATGTACACCCAGGACAGGAGCATCTGTGGGTTCAGATACCTCTGTTTGCGTCTCCCTACCCGTCAGAGGACGAGGGATTAGCGATCGCGCTTCGACTCCTGCTCGATCGCATCCACGCAACGGGCAATTTCACTGAAGCATCTCTCCAAGTACAGCTAAAGCCACAGGCAGAAGCAACGGGCGCACCACGGCGTTCCGACGCCTGCTCATCGGCCCAGAAGATCCTGTCCGACGCCGCCGTCAGGCGAGATGAACTTGCCGCACAGTGGCATAGCGCCGCCGAAGTCAGTTCACAGCTCGGCCCGTCATTGACCAGTGGTAGCGGCCTAGCCGGTCAGCTGCGCAGAGCCGGCCAGCTACTCGGGGTCTATGTAACGAAGCCTGTGCCCGGCTATCGCTACCCAGACTGGCAGTTTGGTGAAAATGGCGAACCCGTTGAATATTTGGCAGAAATCCTGTCAGTACTGCGTGCACTCGATCATTTCGAGATCGAGCCGGACAGGCTATTTCGCAGCACCGGATGGAGTGAGGCAGAGTGGTTTCTCTCACCGCACGCTCTGCTCAACGGCATGCCACCTGCCGAAGCCCTGACCTCTGATCCAGCTCGCGTGCTGCGGGCAGCCCGTACCGAGTTCGGGCAAGAGGACTCATAGCGTCCCCGTCAATCGACTTCGCTCAATGCACCCAAATCGCAGCTTGGAGACCGATCAATGGCAAGCGTTACGCCGGAATCGTAATAGTGATCAACTGACCACCAGCAACAGAAGGAGCAGTTCGCCCCTGATAACCGGGCGTTGGCCATCGCGCCTTAGCGAACTGGAGGGACGCGCATCGCCCTCCACTCTGACATCAAAAGCGAGCTTGCCTCTGCAGCACTCATGCCAAGGGCCGAGGTGAGCCTGAGGTACTCGAGCAAGTCCAATCTCCGGGCACCGGCCTCAATGGAAGAGATAGTTTGCTGCGGCCAATCCAAGTGCGAGGCAAGCGATACTTGGCTAATTCCCATAGCCTCCCGTCTCGCCCGAAGCTGCTCAACGAGACGCCGGTATGCTTCTTGGTAGATCGTCTTGGTTGCCATTCCGCCCGCTCGAGGAAGCGGACAGCAATCTATGGCCCAGTGCCGCGTTACATGAAAATCATGTAGACAATGCAACTGGCTGGTGGGTAAGATCGCTCACTGGTGGGAGCCCTTGGAACTGAGTGCGCCATGGACTTGATCAACTGACCCTATTGACTGCGAGGCCAGACTTGGCCTCACTGGTCGCGTCCCTTGGACCGTACTACTCGTGCCTGTGGTGTGCACTCGAAGACTCTGTTACAAGAAATGCCCCGGTCGCCTCAGATGACGGGCCTGTGTGGAGTTTGCTGCGAAACCTCCAGGCGGCGGGAGTACTGCTGACCGAGACCAGCGATTCACCATCCACTCGAAGGTCCCTTTACCACCCTTTCGCCTGGACATACTCTCCGGCGTGGCAGGCTCTCCCAAACCTTCGCAATGCGCTGGCAGTTGCACTAAATGGCTGGCAAGGGCCGGCCCATACAGAAGCTCGCGTCGCTCTGTGGGGGCGGCTTGTCAACGACGAGATATCCGCATACTTGGCGAACCTTCTTCGACGGCACCGAATAAGTCCTGAGCGAGCAAACGGAGTCATCGCAATGCAGGAGAGCCCGTGGTTCAACCTCAGCTCGGGCAGACGGCGATATGTCGCATGGTCGGGGATGCGTGTGGCAGCTAGTGTCATGTTGCAGACTGAGATGAACGAAGAGGCCGCCATGCAAGCACTTTGTAAAGAGATGCAGATCAGATCGCGATGGCTTCAGCGACGGGAGCAAGAAGCAAGACTCGGCCCGAGGGAGTTCTCCTTCTTGCCCAACGCCGACTGGCGCAGACCTATAGCTATTGAGGTCGCGCTAGGGAGCCTCTTGGGATCGGACAGTGACTACTGGACGCTTTGCCCTTCCGCGATACGTCTTACACATGCCGCAAGTTCTCGTCGCTAAAACGTTCCAGCATGCACCTGCTGGCTTGGCCTAGCGCACAGCCGAAGGCGGAGGCGGGTCGCGCGGCACCGAAGACCGCACACGTCGTGGGTCAGAGCTCCCGCCAGCCGATCAGCGCCTGGTTGAGAAGCAGCGATCTACCTCAGACGCTGAAGGGTAGAGACATCCTCGGATGAGAGCAGTTCCTCCCCAGTGGCGCTGTTGAAGACAGAGCGATCTAACCGAAGACCGAACCGACTGACATGGCGCTCGTTCAGTAACTTCTGTATCAACTCGGATACTTCGGTGTCGGATGGCCTCTCCTGCGCTCCAGCGACCAAGCCAAGGGAATCTCCTTCTCGCGTCCCGGAGATGAGCGCCTGCTGGAGCGAAACTGGCCTAAGGCCACGCAGTGTCTGTGAAAGACCAATCACCATCTGCTCGATCACGCTGAGCCTTTGCTCCAGCGACCGTACGTATGCGGCAACTCCCGTGTCGTCTGAACGCCAGGGATCAGCAGTAGCTGGCATCCGCAGATCTTGCCTAAGCTCCTCGGACCTTAGCTCAATGTAGATGGCTGAGCGGCTCCTTGGAACGGTTGCGAACGATCGACGCAACCCGATGCGGTCACCACCATTGGCCAGGTGGCATTGGCCTTCGAGCGCTACAGCGAGCACCATCGACATAGCGCTCTGCGCTTCCGCTCACCCCGGGAGTTTCGGCGCGCTATGCTAACCGGCGCGCAAGTAAGGAAACCTGTCCGCAGATACGGGGAGCATTCCACGGGATGAGTTAAAAAAATTATCCAAATTGTGCTGTGGCTCAATGCTATTTTCTTCGCTGCAATCTGGCTGTTCAGAATGTGGGTGGGGACAGCCCCGTGGCCGGCCGCAGCTCAGTCAATTTCCATAGCCATTGTCCTTTCTACGTTGACGCTGAGGCCTTCACGCCCTAGGTGTATTGGGACGACGCAGCTCTGCTACTAGGGTGCCTGCCTCGGCTTGCTTGAGCATGGCAATGATCTGGCTATCAAAAAATAGGGGCTTTCTCATGGAACCTCCTCGGGTCAGATTTCGAGGGAATTCCAATTTGAGGTCATCTGATTTGCGGGGATTGCCGGGACGCCGGTGAGTTGGAGCCTCTGCAGTGTTGAGAAAAATATAGGATTGAGGTCAGCGGGCACTCTTTCTCACCCAAATTTTCCATTTGGTAGAATAACTGGTGCTATCAATGGTGAATGAATTCCTAGAATGGCAGTGTTTTAGAGAGATTTCTAGTAATGAGGTATGCACAACATGTGTGCACAACCCTTCTGATCGAACGCTCGTTCGCAGCAGAAAAGAAAGCCCCGCTCATGCGGGGCTTTTCTTTATCCGGAATCCCTTCGGAGTTGTGCCCCGCAGCATCGGTTTTCGTGCACCGCGACTTGCAAACAGACAATTTCCTCCCCTATGGTGCAATCGATTGCATTGCTGTGAATCGTTGCGTTTGATACCGGTTGGGAGGCCGGCAGGTGGATGTCCATCCATTCGATCAGACCGGCCTCGGCGACGGGCCTCACGCGGCGCGATGCGTTGCGCATGGCGGTTGCTGGAGGCGTAGCTCTGGGTACTGCGGGTACGCTGCCCGCATTCGCCGCCATGGCGCCGCTCAAGGGTAACCTGAAGCATTCTGTCGCCCGCTGGACCTTCCCGCAGCTGTCCGTCGCCCAGCTTTGCGCGACGGTGAAGGACATCGGCTTTGCAGCGATCGACCTGGTCGGCCCGGAAGACTGGTCCACGCTGAAGGCGAATGGCGTGTACAGCTCGATGTGCAACGGCGCGGAGCTGGGCCTGACCAAGGGCTTCGCCGGCCGCGAATTCCACGACCAGCTGGTGGAGCGCTACACGCGGCACATCGATCTGGTCGCCGATGCCGGCTATCGCAACCTGATCTGCTTCTCCGGCAACCGCAACGGTATGGACCCCGCCGAAGGCATCGCGAATGCCGAGGCCGGCCTCAAGCGCATCCTCGGGCACGCCGAGAAGCGCGGGGTGGTGCTGGTGATGGAACTGCTGAATTCCAAGGTCGACCATCGCGACTACCTGTGCGACCACTCCGCATGGGGTGTGGAGCTGTGCCAGCGGCTCGGCTCGGACAACTTCGGCCTGCTCTACGACATCTACCACATGCAGATCATGGAGGGCGACATCATCGCCACCATCGGCAAGCATCACGCCTGCTTCAAGCATTACCACACCGCAGGCGTGCCCGGCCGGAACGAGATTGGAGACCAGCAGGAGCTCCACTATCCGGCCATCTGCCGCGCGATCCGCGACACCGGTTTCAAGGGGTATCTGGCGCAGGAGTTCACGCCTGCAGCGCCCGATCCCGTTGGCTCATTGCGCGAGGCGATCCGCCTCTGCGACGTCTGAAACGATATCCACCCAGGTGAGAAACCCATGGCAGATAATCACTACGACGCCATTGTTGTTGGCTCGGGAATCAGTGGCGGTTGGGCGGCGAAGGAGCTGACCGAGAAGGGCCTGAAGGTCCTGATGCTGGAACGCGGGCGCAACATCGAACACGTCAAGGACTACGTCAATGCGATGAAGGAGGCGTGGGACTTCCCGCACCGAAACCGGCCAACGCAGGCGATGAAGGCCGACTTCCCGGTGCTGATGCGCGACTACGGCCTGGCTGAGAACCTGGAAGGGATGTGGGCCAACGAACAGGACTCACCCTACATCGAGACCAAACGCTTCGATTGGTTCCGCGGCTATCACGTCGGCGGCCGCTCATTGTTGTGGGGCCGGCAGAGCTATCGCTTCTCCGACCTGGACTTCGAGGCGAATCTCAAGGACGGCATCGCAGCCGATTGGCCCATCCGCTATGCCGACATCGCGCCCTGGTACGACCATGTGGAGAAGTTCGCCGGCATCGCTGGCACCCGCGAAGGGCTGGACGTGTTGCCGGATGGTGAGTTCCTGCCGCCGATCCCGTTGAATATCGTCGAGAAGGACGTAGCTGCACGGATCAAGAAGGCCTTTGGCGGAACGCGCCATATGATCCACTCGCGCACCGCCAACATCACCAAGCCCATGCCCGAGCAGGGGCGCGTCAACTGCCAGTACCGCAACAAGTGCATCCTGGGCTGCCCCTTCGGTGCCTACTTCTCGACCCAGGCGGCGACGCTGCCAGCGGCGATGAAGACCGGCAACCTGACCTTGCGGCCGTTCTCGATCGTCAAGGAAGTGCTCTACGACAAGGACCGCAAGCGTGCGCGCGGGGTGGAGATCATCGACGCGGAGACTGGGCAGACCTACCAGTACACGGCCAAGATCATCTTCCTCAACGCGTCGTCGTTCAACTCGACGTGGCTGCTGATGAACTCGGCTACCGACGTCTGGGACGGCGGGCTGGGCTCATCGTCGGGCGAGCTCGGGCACAACGTGATGGACCATCATTTCGGTGCGGGTGCCTCCGGCCGCGTCGAGGGGTACGAAGACAAGTACTACTTCGGGCGTCGCCCCTGCGGCTTCTACATTCCGCGTTTCCGCAACGTCGCGGCCGACAAGCGCGGTTACCTGCGCGGGTTCGGCTACCAGGGCGGCGCCAGCCGCACGGGGTGGTCGCGCGAGATCGCCGAGCTCAACATCGGTGCCGATCTGAAGGAGGCGCTGACCGTGCCCGGTGACTGGCGCATCGGCATGACCGGGTTCGGCGAGATGCTGCCGCACCACGACAACACGATCCGCCTGGACCGCGACCGCAAGGACAAGTGGGGGCTGCCAGTGCTGGCGATGGACGTTGCCATGCGTGCCAACGAACTGGCGATGCGAAAGGACATGGCCGCCGATGCCGCCGAGATGCTGGAGGCGGCCGGCGTCAAGGACGTGAAGATGCACGACAACGATTACGCCCCGGGCAAGGGCATCCACGAAATGGGGACCGCGCGCATGGGACGTGATCGGAAGAGCTCGGTGCTGAACCAGCACAACCAGGTCTGGGATGCACCCAATGTCTATGTGACCGACGGTGCCTGCATGACCTCCAGCGCCTGCGTGAATCCTTCGTTGACCTACATGGCGCTGACCGCGCGCGCGGCCGACCACGCCGTGCGCGAACTGAAAGCGGGGAACCTGTGATGGATCGCCGCGAGCTGTTGAAGATGATCGTCGCCGCCACCGGTGCGGCCATGGTTGGATTGCCTGCCCTTGCGCAGGGTCAGGCGCCGGCGGGCGCTACCAAGATTCATTTCTCCGATACCGACGTCGCCACGCTGGACGAGATCGCCGAGACCATCCTGCCGCGGACCCGGACACCAGGGGCGAAAGACGCGGGCGCTGGTCTGTTCATGGCGACCTTCGTCAGCGACTGCTACACCGCCCGGCAGCAGGCGACCTTCCGCGCAGGGCTGGCCGATATCGACAAGCGCGCCGGTGGCCGCTTCGTGTCGCTCGCGCCGGAAGCCCGCACCGAATTGCTGCGCACGCTGGATGCGGAAGCAAAATCACACACGGCCGAGGTCACCGAGACCGGTACGCCTGAAGAGGGCGAGGCGATGCCGCACTACTTCACGATGCTCAAGCAGCTGGCCATCTTTGGCTTCTTCACCTCGAAGGTCGGCGCGACCGGGGTGCTGCAGTACGTCGCCGTGCCGGGGCGCTACGACGGCGATCTTGCCTATGTTCCCGGCACGCCCGCCTGGGGGACCAGCTGATGGAGCGCAACAGGATGATCAAGCCGCTGCTGATCGCGGCCACCGTGCTGGCCGCCGCACCCGTGTTCGCGCAGAACGGTGCCGACGCCGCGCGCGACCCGAAGAAGACCGAGGTGTGGACGCCGGTGCCTGCGACCGTGGCCACGCCGCCAGGCAGGGCCCCGTCCGACGCAATCGTGCTGTTCGATGGCAAGGATGTCTCCGCGTGGGAGTCGGAGCAGGGCGGAGGCGTGCCCTGGAAGGTTGCCGATGGCGCCATGACCGTCGTGCCCGGCAGCAAGGGCATTCGCACCAGGCAACGCTTCTGCGACGTCCAGCTGCATGTCGAGTGGCGCACGCCTACCGACACGAAGGGCTTCGACGGGCAGAACCGCGGCAACAGCGGCATCTTCCTGCAGGAGCTGTATGAGCTGCAGGTGCTCGACAGCTACAACAACCCGACCTATGCCAATGGCCAGGCGGGCTCGATCTACAAGCAGGCCATGCCGTTGGTGAACGCCTCGCGCGCACCGGGTGAGTGGCAGGCCTACGACATCCTCTGGAAGGCGCCGCGCTTCTCGCAGGGCGGTGGGCTTGTGTCGCCCGCGCGCATCACGGTGCTGCACAACGGCGTGCTGGTGCAGGACGACACTGTGCTGGCGGGCAAGACCGAGTACATCGGCGCGCCTTCCTACGCGCCGCATGCGTGTGCGCCGCTCTATCTGCAGGAACATGACTCCAGGGTCAGCTACCGCAACATCTGGGTGCGCGAGCTGTAGGGGCACGCGGCCAGCGTGGTCGCCGGCCGCTTACTTCGCCAGGTAGCTGGCGATGTCGTTGATCTCCTGCTGTGACAGCTGGGAGAAGGGCGGCATCAGCCCACCGCCCTTGCTGATCTTTTCCTTGATCTGTGCGGGTGCCATGCGCTTGCCGATGTCGGTGAGCGCCGGGAATGCGCCCGGCATGCCCGCACGATCCACACCATGGCAGGCCACGCAGTTCGCGGTGTAGAGCTTTGCACCCGCAGCCGGATCGTCCTTGCACCATGCTGCTGTCGCAACGCTCATGCCGCCCAGGGCCACGGCCATTGCCAGGATCATTTTCATGTGGGGCTCCTTGATGCGTCAGCGCTGCGCATGGGCAGGCGCATTCGTGGTCAGGTGTTCACGCAGATAGTCCGCACCGGTCTGGATGATCCTGGCCGGATCGCGTGGCTGGTCGTGCTCGATGATGTACCAATGCACGCCGGCGGCTGCCGCAGCAGGCAGGATCGCGTTCCAGTCCAGCACGCCCTGGCCCACCGCGGCGAATCCGCCTTCGTCCTGGGCCTGGCCCTTCGGTGCATTGTCCTTGGCGTGCACCGCGAATACGTGGCCGCGGAACTTTGCCAGCATCACGGCCGGGTCCAGGCCTGCACGCGCGACCCAGGCCAGGTCCAGCTCGGTCTGCAGGTCGGGGCCGGCGGCGGCGAACAGCAGCTCCAGTCCGGTCCTGCCGTCGAAGTCGGCCAGTTCGAAGTCGTGGTTGTGGTAGGCCAGGCGCATGCCCTTGCCGCGCACCTGCTTTGCGATGCGGCCCAGTTCCTGGCCCAGGGCGGTCCAGCCGGCGGCATCGCCCGGGCGATCCTTCTTGTCCAGGTACGGCACCACCAGCGTCGTGTTGCCGATCGACCGGTTGAAGGTCACCACCCCATCCAGGTTGCTGCGCAGCTCGGCCAGCGGCACATGCGATGAAATTGCCTTGATCGAATACCGGTCCAGCAGCTGCTTGAGCTCGGCGGCGCTGGTGTTCTGCGTGCCGACCGTTTCCACCGCATGGACGCCAGCGTCGTGGACGATCTTCAGCTGCTGCTCGAGCGAGCCGGCATCGCGCAGGGTGTACATCTGTACCGCGATCGGCTTCTGCGTGCTGACAGCTTCGACTGAAAAAGCGGGCAGGGCAGCGAGCAGCAGAATGAGGCTTGCAGTTCCATGGACAAGGGCTTTCATCAACAGATCCTCCCGGGTTTCAACCGATGGTGGTCCAGGCACGCGACCTGGCTGATGCAATGACACGATCGACGATCTGCGCCGAGCGCAGGCCGTCCTCGAAGGTGGGCAGGCCCTGCGGCCGCTCGCCCTCGATGGCGCGATAGGTGTCGGCGACAAACGCTTCGAAGCACTGGGCGTAGCCCTGCGCGTGGCCGGCCGGCAACACCGACAGCCGGCGCTGTTCGGCACCGCCGGCGCCCGGTCCGCGCACGAAGATCTCCTCGCGCTGGTCGGGCAGGCCGATCCACAGGCGCTCGGCGTCCTCCTGGTTGAAGGCCACACTGGCGTTGGCACCGTCGATCTCGAACCAGAGGCGGTTGTGGCGTCCGGCCGAGACCTGGCTGACCGTCAGAGATGCCAGCGTACCGGCGCCGGTCCTGAACATCGCCGCCGCTACGTCCTCGCTCGTTACCGCCTGCATTGCGCTGGCCGCGGTTGGCGTGCTGAAGCTCTGCCCGCTGACGGCGCCGCGCTCGGCGATGACCGTAGAGAACGCCGCGCTGACCTCGGCGAAGCGTTCGCCGCTGACCCATTCCACCAGGTCGCACCAGTGCGAGCCGATGTCGGCGAACACGCGCGATGCGCCACCCAGCGCCGGGTCCACGCGCCAGTTGTTGCTGGCCGGGTCCAGCAGCCAGTCCTGCAGGTAGCTGCCGTGGATCAGGTGCAGCGGCCCCAGATCGCCTTCGGCGATGCGTGCGCGCGCCTCGCGCACCACCGGGTGGTAGCGGTAGACGAAGGGGATCGTGGCAACCAAGCCGGTCGAGGCGGCCAATGCTGCAAGGGCCTGCGCATCGTCCAGCGTGGTCGCCAGCGGCTTCTCGCAGATCACGTGCTTGCCGGCTTCCAGCGCGGCCTGCGCCATCGCGCGGTGCAGATGGTTGGGCGTGCAGACGTGCACGACCTGCACCTGCGGATCGGCGATCACCTCCTCGATGTCCCGATAGGCGCGCGGGACATTCCACAGCTGCGCCATCTCACGCGCGCGCTGCGCTGACGAAGCGGCGACGCCGCGTACCTCGGCACCGGCGAGCAAGGCCGCCCGGCGGTGCACGGTGCCGATCATGCCGGCGCCGACGATGGCGATTCCAAGCTTTGGCATCGGCTGCGGTCCTCAGGGCGTGGAAGGCGCGGCCGCGGCCGCCGGCCGCTCGCGGAACAGCAACAGGAAGGCGACCAGCACGAGCAGTGCGACGCCGGCCGGGAACAGCCATATCTGCTGCCAGTCGGGGCCGGCCTCGGTGGTGAAGTGCTCCACCACCGCGCCGGACAGGAAGGTGCCGATCAGCATGCCCACGCCGTACGTGGCCAGGGTGATGAAGCCCTGCGCGCTGCTGCGCACGGCGGGGCCGGCATGGGCATCGGTGTAGATCTGGCCGGTGACGAAGAAGAAGTCGTAGCAGATGCCGTGCAGCACGATGCCGATCACCAGCAGCGAGAAGCCGCTGCCCGCATCGCCGAAGGCGAACAGGACGTAGCGCACCACCCAGGCCGCCATGCCGACCGCCAGCATCGTCTTGACGCCAAGGCGAACGAACAGGAACGGCATGGCCAGCATCAGCAGCACCTCGGAAACCTGGCCCAGCGACTGCAGGCCTGCGGCGCCGCGCACGCCCAGGTCGTTGAGATACGGATTGGTGAAGTTGTAGTAGAACGACAGCGGGATGCAGATGGCGATGGACGCCAGGAAGAACACCAGGTAGGCGCGCGACTTCAGCAGCCGCAATGAATCCAGCCCGAGGATCTGCCCCAGCCCGGCATCGCGCTGCTGTGCCAGTGGCGGCGTGTGTGGCAGGGTGAACGCATACAGGCCCAGTACCAGCGATGCCAGCGCCGCCATCCGGAACGTCAGTTCAAGCCGATGGGCCTGCTCCCAGCCCAGCCAGCCGATCAGCACGCCTGCGACAATCCAGCCGATGCTGCCGGCCACGCGTACCAGCGGGAACTATTTCTCGGGCGACTGCATGTGCCGCATCGCCACGCTGTTGGCCAGTGCCAGCGTGGGCATGAACAGCAGCATGTAGCCCATCACGCAGGCCGAGAACACACTGAAGCTGGTGGCGGTGGACGCCAGCCACATCAGTACCGCGCCGGCCAGGTGCAGCACCGCGAGGATGCGCTGCGCGGCGAAGTAGCGATCGGCGATCAGGCCGACCAGGAACGGCGCCACGATCGCGCCGATCGACTGGCTGAGGAAGGCGGTGGCCACCTGGCTGGCGCTGGCCTGCAGCGGGCCCTTTACCAGGTACGTCCCGAGGGTCACGAACCACGCTCCCCAGATGAAGAACTGCAGAAACATCATCGCGCCCAGGCGCGACATTGCGTGCGACATGGCTTGCCCTCCCGGGGCGGTAATGGCTCAGATTCCCAGCATGTGGTGCAGTGATGCGGCGTCCGTGCCACTGTCGGCAAAGTCATCGAAGGCGCGCTCGGTCACCCGGATGATGTGGTCGCGGATGAAGGCGGCACCTTCGCGTGCGCCGTCCTCCGGGTGCTTCAGGCAGCACTCCCATTCCAGTACCGCCCATCCGGGGAAGTCGTACTGGGAGAACTTGGAGAAGATCGCCTTGAAGTCGATCTGGCCATCACCGGGCGAACGGAACCGGCCCGGACGATCGATCCAGTCCTGGTAGCCGCCATACACGCCGCTGCTCGCGCTGGCGCGATACTCCGCGTCCTTGACGTGGAAGATGCCGATACGCGCGTGGTAGCGGTCGATGAAACCCAGGTAGTCCATCTGCTGCAGCAGCAGGTGGCTGGGGTCGTACAGGATCTTGGCGCGGGGGTGATGGTCCACCACGTCGAGGAAGCGCTCGAAGGTCGCGCCGTCGTGCAGGTCTTCACCCGGGTGGATCTCGAAGCACAGGTCCACGCCGCAGGCGTCGAACGCATCCAGGATCGGGCGCCAGCGGCGGCCGAGTTCGGCGAAGGCTTCTTCCACCAGTCCCGGTGGACGCTGCGGCCAGGGATAGAAATAGGGCCAGGCCAATGCGCCGGAGAACGTGGCATGCGCGGTCAGCCCCAGGCGCTGGCTGGCTTTGGCGGCCAGCAGAAGCTGCTCGACTGCCCAAGCCTGGCGGGCAGCCGGATCGCCGCGCTTGTCCGCCGGCGCGAATCCGTCGAACAGGCTGTCGTAGGCCGGATGCACCGCGACCAGCTGCCCCTGCAGATGGGTGGACAGCTCGGTGATCTGCACGCCATGACCGGCCAGCATGCCGGCGACGTCGTCGCAGTACGCCTGGCTGCGCGCGGCCTCGGCCAGATCGAACAGGTGGGGCGCGCCGGTGGGGACTTGTACGCCAGAATAGCCCAGACCCGCGGCCCATCCGGCCAGCGTGTCCAGCCGATCAAAAGGAGCTGTGTCGCCGATGAACTGCGCCAGGAACAGCGCTGGACCCTTGAGCGTCTTCAACGTGATTCGCCCTCGATGCAATCGATTGCATTATCCTAGCAGGGGCTCACGCAGGACCTGTTGTGCAGTGCACAGCAGACAGGAGAACTAACGCCATGGCCACCATCTACGACATCGCGAAGCACGTCGGCGTCTCCGCAGGCACGGTGTCGCGGGCGCTTTCCCGGCCGGACAAAGTGCTGCCGGCTACCCGCGCGCGCATCGAGCAGGCCGCCGCCGCACTGGGCTATGTGCCCAACACGGTGGCCCGCACGCTCAAGACCCAGCGCAGCGGCAAGATCCTGGTTACCGTCCCGGACATCGCCAATCCATTCTTCGCGCAGATCCTGCAGGGGGCGGAGGACGCCGCACAGGCGGTCGGCTATGCGGTTCTGCTCGGCGATACCCAGCATCAACCCGACCGCGAGGAGCGCTATGCGCAGATGCTCCGGCGCAACGAGGCTGACGGCATGATCGTGCTGGGGCACCGCCTGCCGCCCACGGCGCGCGAGATCGTCCAGCAGCGCGGTGCCGCCGCGCCGGTGATCAACGGCTGCGAGTTCGACCCCGCACTGGGCATTCCCAGCGTCCATATCGATAACGCCGCGGCCGCGCGCGTGGTGATGGAACATCTGTATGGGCTGGGACACGAGCGGATCGCCGTGGTCGGCGGACCGCCGGACAATCCGCTGCACCAGCAACGGCTGGAAGGGGTGCGGGCGGCTGGCAAGGCGCGTGGACGCCTGCGCCAGCTGAACATCGTGCCGGGTGACTTTTCGGTGGAATCCGGCCATGCGGCTGCCATGGCGCTGCTGGACGGCATGTCTGCACCAACGGCGATCTTCTGTTTCAGCGATCAGATGGCGCTGGGCACCCTGGCGGCCTGCCGCGATCTGGGCATCCGCGTGCCGGAGGACCTGTCCATCGTCGGCTTCGATGATCTGGCATCTTCCCGCTACCTCACGCCGCCGTTGACCACCATCCGGCAACCGATGCGGGAGATCGGTGAGCGCGCGGTCAACCTGCTGCTTGCCATCATCGAGCACATGGATGTGCCGCTGCAGCAGACGCTGGATTTCAGCCTGATGCTGCGGGGTTCAACGGCGCCACCCAGGCGTGGGTGAGGCAGGGTAACCGCCGTGAATCCTTGATCCCGAATTGACGCAGAGCTGTCAGACTCACCAGAGGCCGCCCGGCAAGGGCGTGCGATCGCGCAAGGGGGTCGGCAATGCCGTTCTTGACGGACTCGACGGAAGTCGCGGTCGAAGGCATCGGCGCGGCACGTCGCATCGGCTGGATGCGCTTCGTGGGCAATGGGCTGGGCGCGATTCCCATCGCCTCGATCATTCTTGAACGTCAGGACGGCCCGTGGGCCTGGGTGTTGCTGCTGCTCAACGCGCTGGCCTGGCCGGCGCTCGCGCTGGTGCTGACCCAGCGCTCACGGCAGCCTGCGGTGGTCCAGTTCCGTTGCATGGTGGTTGATTCCTTCTTTGGCGGTGGCTGGATCGCCTTCATGGGGCTCAGCGTGGTACCCAGTGCGTTGTTCGCCGCGCTGCTGGTCGCCGACAAGATCGCCGCCGGTGGGGTGAAGCTGGCGGTACGGGCCACACTGGCACTGGTGGTGGGGTTCGCGCTCACCTGGTGGGGGCTCGGGTTTCCTTACCAGCCGGTGTCATCGCAGCGCACGATCGTGCTCAGCGTGCCGTTCCTGTTCGTCTACGGCATCGGCCTCAGCATCCTCAGCTGGCAGCTGGCGCGGCGGGTGAAATCGCAGAACCGCCAGTTGAAGCGGCTGAGCCGCATGGACCCGCTGGTGGAGCTGGCCAACCGCGGCTTCCTGATCGTCCGTGCGCAGCAGGCACTGGACAAGGCGCAGGGGCAGGGTGGTTTTGCCTGCCTGCTGATGCTTGATGTGGATGACTTCAAGCGCATCAATGACTCGCACGGTCATCGCGCCGGGGACGAAGTGCTGCGCCATATCGCCTCCACCTTGCGCGCCTTCGCCCGGCCTGGCGATACCCCTGCGCGGCTGGGAGGCGACGAGTTCGTCGTGCTGCTGCAGGACTGTGCGCCCGTCGATGCGATGCATGTGGCAGAGCGGGTTCGGCTGCAACTTCTGGAGGCAGCACGGCAGGCAACCCCGGGCATCGAGTTCAGCGTCAGCATCGGAATCGCGGCGACGCCGCGCGGTGGCAGCGTCGAGGACTGGCTGGCACTGGCCGACCGCGCGCTGTACCACGCCAAGCGCCAGGGCAAGAACAACGCCAGCTATGGCGAATGAGGTGTTGCCAGGTCTCTGGCGCAGGCCAGCAGCTGGGCGGCCGTTGCCGGAGGCTTGCAGCGCACCGCCAACTGCAGCGTAGTGGTCGGCATGCCCAGTTCCAGCGCAACAAAAGCCAGGCCGCTGCGGTGCATGCTCTGCATCGAGGCCGGCACGATGGCGATGCCCATGCCGGCAGCGGCAAGGTTGATCGCCGAAGCCACCTGCGGCGCTTCCTGCTGGATGGTAGGCGCGAAGCCCTGGCTGCGGCAGGCAGCGACGACGTCTGCACTCAGGCCCTGGCCCGATTTCCGCGAGAACAGGATGAAGCGCTCGTCGCGCAGCTCGACCAGCGCGATGCTCGTCCGGCACGCCAACGGGTGATCGGCCGGCAGTACTGCCACCAGTGGTTCGGCACTGAGTTGCTGTGTCATCCGTTCACCGGTATTGGAAAACGGCGGGCGCACGATTACTGCATCGAGTTCGCCATCATCGAGGCGCCGGACCAGGGATTCACTGCCATCTTCTACCAGCCGCACCTGCACTGCCGGATGCGCCCGCTGGAAGCTGCGCATCAGCGCGGTGACCGCCTCGTTGTAGGTCGCCGATTCGGTCAGCCCCAATGTCAACGTACCGACCTCGCCGCGTGCGGCGCGCAATGCCTCCTCCTTGGCCTGGTCGACACGCGCGAGGATGTCCTCCGCGGCTCTCCAGAATACCTGGCCAGCATCGCTGAGCACGATGCCGCGTCCCTGCCGGTGGAACAGCGGTGCCGATCTCTTCCTCCAGGGCGCGGATCTGCTGCCCGAGCGGCGGCTGGGCGATATGCAGGGCCTCGGCGGCCTTGGTGAAGCTCTGCAGCTGGGCAGTCATGACGAAGTAGCGCAGGTGCCGCAGTTCCATTGGAACCTCAAACGTTCTGGTGCTGTACGAACACGGTATTGGACGGTCGCCGCTGGCGGCAACATCATCGGTATCCCACGGCAGATGTCCAACGACAAGGGAGACCACATGAAAAAGACACGTCAGTTGCGCGATCTGCTCCGCCAGGGCAGCGTGATTGCGCCAGGTGCATTCGATGGATTGTCGGCACGCCTGGTGGAGCTGGCCGGCTTCGATGCGGTGTATGCCAGCGGCGGCGCCATCGCGCGTTCGGCCGGCGTGCCGGACATCGGCCTGCTCGGCCTCAGCGAAGTGCTTGCGCAGGTTGAACGGATCGTCGATGCCTGCGATCTGCCGGTGATCGCCGACGCTGACACCGGCTTCGGCGGCACCGCGAATGTTGAACGCACGGTGCGCGCGTTCGAAAGGGCAGGCGTTGCCGCCCTGCATATCGAGGACCAGGCCTTCCCCAAGCGCTGCGGACACCTGGATGACAAGACGCTGGTCGACGCGGGCGAGATGTGCACGAAGATCCGTGTCGCCTGCCAGTCGCGGATCGACCCGGAGTTGATGATCATCGCGCGTACCGATGCCATCGCCTGCGAAGGCCTGGATGCGGCGATCGAACGGGCGCAGGCCTATGTGGACGCGGGCGCGGACATGATCTTCGTCGAGGCACCGGAAACGCTGGAGCAGATCGAGGTGATTTCGCAGCAGGTTCCCGGGCCGAAGCTGATCAACATGTTCCACAGCGGCAAGACGCCGCTGGTACCCGTGGCGCGGCTGGCCGAACTCGATTACCGGCTGGTGATCATTCCCTCGGACCTGCAGCGCGCTGCGATCCGGGCCATGCAGCGCACCCTGCAGGAGATCGCAGCGACTGGCGACAGCGGGCGTGTTGCCGGCGAGCTGGCCAGCTTCGGCGAGCGTGAGACGATCGTGCGCACGGCGCGGTATCTGGCACTGGACCGGGTGTGATCCGGGCGTGATTGCGGACGTGCCGATGGACGGAGAAGGGGCGGCGGAATCCGCGTGTGTTGCCTGTTCATCCTGCACCCGGAATCATCGCCGCCAATCCTCTACCATGGGCCACCCTGCCCGGACGTGCCGCCCATGCAAGACGCCCTCGTTGCCCAGCCCAAGCCCCCCGTCCCGAGGATCGCGGCCTGGCTGATGATGCTGCTGGGCATGTGGCTGGCGTTGAAGCTGGGCCTGGTGGTGACCCTGCTGTCGGGCCTGCTGGTGTTCCAGCTGACCCACCTGCTGGCCTCCACCGTGGAGGGCAAGCTGCCGCCAGGCCGGGCGCGGGCGATCGCGGTGATCGTGCTGTCAGCGGTGATCATCAGCGCGCTGGTGCTGGCCGGGATCGGCGTGGCGTCATTTTTCCGCAACGAGACCGGTGGACCGGACGCATTGCTGGCGCGGCTGATGGAGATCCTCAATTCGTCGCGGCACCAGGTGCCGGCGCTGCTGCAGCCGTACATCCCCGAGGACATGCCGGCGCTGCGCACGGCACTGAACGACTGGGCCGCCGAGCATCAGCGCCAGCTGGGCGTGGCCGGTACCTCGGTGGTGCAGGTGGGCGTACGCGTACTGATCGGTATGGTGCTGGGCGCGATGATCGCGCTGTATGACGAACTGCCGCTGCCGAAGATGGGCCCGCTGGCGCAGGAGCTGATCGGCCGCACCAGCCGCCTGGCCACTGCGTTCCGCCAGGTGGTGTTCGCGCAGGTGAAGATCTCGCTGCTCAACACCGTGTTCACCGCCATCTTCCTGCTGGGCGTGCTGCCGTTGTTCGGCGTGCACCTGCCACTGTCCAAGACCCTGGTACTGATCACCTTCATCGCCGGCCTGCTGCCGGTGGTGGGCAACATCATTTCCAACACCATCATCACCATCGTCGCGCTGTCGGTCTCGTTCTACGTGGCCGTGGCGGCGCTGCTGTACCTGATCGTGATCCACAAGCTGGAGTACTTCCTCAATGCGCGCATCGTTGGCGGCGAAATCCAGGCCCGCGCCTGGGAGCTGCTGTTGGCGATGCTGGTGATGGAAGCGGCGTTCGGCCTGCCCGGCCTGGTGGCGGCGCCGGTGTTCTACGCCTACGTGAAGCGCGAACTGGTCGACCAGCGCTGGATCTAGTACGGCAGGGTGTGACGCATTCGCCTCAGCCCGGCGCGGGGTGAGACCTTGCCGGCGCGTTCGCGGTGGCTGCGGTATACCCATGGTCACGGTTCGCGCGGCACTGGCTTGGCGCTGCCGGGACCGGCGGCTACAGTGATCCGCACTTCAGGGGAAATTTGCATGGCCGGCAAGGCATCGCCCATCGGACTGCGGACCTGGGTCTGGATCCTGGCGGGGTCGTTCGTGGTCTGTACGCTGCCGTTGATGGCCATCGCGCTGGTCCAGGGCACGCTGCGCTACAGCGCTGCCGAGGACAACCTGGTCAGCCTGCGCCAGCTGCGCCAGACCTTCGACCTGGCCAACCTGGTCTCGGCCGAACGCGGCCCGGCCAACAGCCTGCTCGGTGCCGACCCGGCCGATGCCAGCGAGCATGCGCGGCTTACGCTGCAGCTGGCGGTGGTACGCAGGCGTGTGGACACCGCGCTGCAGCAGCTGGATGCCGTGTTCACGGCTGATCCGGGCGTGGTGGATGAGCATGGGATGCTGGCAGACGCGCAACGTCGCCTGCAGTCGGCACGCGCGGGCGTGGACCGGGTGGCAGCGCAGCCGCGCGACGCACGACGCGTCGAAGACGTGGAGCGCGCGATCAGCGGCATGTTTGCCGTGGTCGACCGCCTGCACCTGCTGACCTCGGCACAGATCAACGTACTGGTCCGGGCCGACCGCGAAGCGGCGATTCCAGCCATGCAGGGGCAGGTGCTGATCGACCTGCGCGAGCACGGCGGGCGTCTGGCCTCCAACGTGATGGCGCCGGTGGCGGTACCCGGTGCCTGGCGCAACGAACAGGTGCGCGCGGCGCTGCAGACCGAGGGCCGCCTGCTGGAACTGTGGCGGCTGGCCGGCAGCCACGAATCGGTGTTCCGCAGTGATCCGACGCTGTCCTGGCATTGGGATATGGCGCGCCGGCAGTTCTTCGGCGAGTCACTGCCGATGATCGAACAGCTGATCGACGACGGACGGCGTGGCCTGCCGCCGCCGTGGACCGCTGCCGAGTTCACCACGCGCTACGTGCCGACCTTGCAGTCGCTTGAGGCGCTGCGTGACGGTTACCTGAGTGTGTCCATCGCCAGGTTCGAGCACACCCGCAACCGGGAGGCCACGCGGCTGGCGGTGCTTCTGGCCACCGCGCTGGGAACCCTGGTGGTACTGGGTGTGGCGCTGCGTATCGCGCATCTGCAGATCCTGCGGCCTCTGCTGCAGGCACAACGGCAGGTGATCCAGATTGCCTCCGAAGCGCCTGGGCCCGAGCAGCATGTGACCCATCCGCTGGCCGAAATGCAGCGCCTGTTCGATGCGATTGAAGTGCTGCGCGAGAAGTCGCGCGAACGCTCGGCGCTGACCAGCGAGCTGCGCCAGCTGGCCGGCACCGATGAATTGACCGGACTGCTGAACCGTCGCGCGCTGGAGGAACTGGTGCAGCAGCGCCACGACGAGGGGCGGATGAGCGCAGTGGTGATCCTGCTGGACGTTGATCGCTTCAAATCGATCAATGATGGTCATGGCCACGATGCGGGTGATGAAGTGCTGGTACAGGTGGCGCAACTGCTGCAGCGCCATCTTCGCCGCAGCGACAGCATTTCCCGCTATGGTGGCGAGGAGTTCCTGGTGCTGCTGGCCGACGGTGACCTGGCCGCTGGCCGACAGCTGGCCGAATCGCTGCGGCTTGCGCTGCAGCAGCTGGACATCGTGGTGGCCGGCGGTACCGTGCTGCGGGTGACCGCCAGCTTCGGCGTGGCCCGCGGTGCTACCGACGCCTTGGGCTGGCGGACCCTGCTGCGTGCCGCCGATGCGGCCATGTACCAGGCCAAGGCGCAGGGCCGCGACCGCGTGCGGGTCGCCGGTGGTGGGCGCATTCCACGCTGAAACATCATGTTCATCGCTGGCGCACGCATGGCTGCCTAGACTGGACCTTCGACCATTTGGCAGGAGCGCATCATGACCGTTCGCCCCGTCGTTGCTGCAGCGCTGCTGGCCGGGATGCTGGCCGGCTGTAGCTCCACGTCGTCGCAGACCGCTGCGGATGCGCCACGCCACCCCTCGGTTGCCGCCGACCTGAGCCCGGTGCCGGCTTTCACCGGCGGCGGTGCGGGTTGGAACATTGAGATCGCCTCCACCGGCCAGGGCAACCACGATGCCAGCCTCAGCGCTGACGGCCGTACCCACAAGGGCACGCTGCGCTATCCGGGGCAGCCGGCCGATGCACCGAGCTCGCTGATCGTGCTCAACGGCGAGCTTGGCGAGCAGCCCGCCATCGTCGAGATCAAGCGTGAGTCGTGCCGCACTGCCGAAGGTGTGGACACCCTGGCCAGCGTGCAGGTGACGATGGAAGGGCAGCCACAGCGCCGCGGTTGTGGCCACCTGGCGGTGTATTGAGGTCGCGCGACGGTATGCTCGAGATTCCCACGCTTTACACCGAACGCTTGCGGCTTCGCCCGCAACGGCTCGATGATTTCGAGGTCTACGCCGCATTCCTGGCGTCGCCGCGTGCGTGCGGCATGGGCGGTCCGTTTGGTGAGGTCGCCGCGTGGGGGCAGTTCTGCCACGACCTGGCCAGCTGGCAGCTGTTCGGCCACGGTGCGCTGATGATCGAGCGCGGCGACAGTGGTGCCTGCATCGGCCAGGTCGGTATCAACCACGGTCCGTTGTTCCCGGAAAAGGAACTGGGCTGGCTGCTGTATGACGGCCATGAAGGGAAGGGCTTCGCTACCGAAGCGGCCGGCGCGCTGCGCGACTGGGCCTTCGTGGTGGCGCAGCTGCCGACCCTGGTCAGCTACATGGCATCGGACAACCTGGCGTCGCAGGCCGTTGCACAGCGGCTGGGCGGCGTGCTGGACGATCACGCCGTGCGCAGTGATGCCGATGATCTGGTGTATCGCTACCCGCGCTGACGCCTAGCTGCCCGTGGCCGGGGCCTGTACCGTGCGGCCGAGCGCCTTGGCGACGCCTTCGCGCTTCTCGATCAGGAATTCCATCAGGGCGCGCACGCGCGGTGGCATCTGCTCGCGCGAAGGCACGTACAGGTAGAAGCCGGGGAACGGTGCCGACCACGCCGGCATCAGGCGGACCAGGCGCCCATCGGCCAGCATCGGCTGCAGTGACAGATCGATATGCTGCATCACGCCCAATCCCTGCAGCGCGGCGCGGATCATGCCCTCATCGTCGTTGGTGACATAGCGTCCGCGCGGTTCCACTTCAAAGTCATGACCGGGCTGGCCCGGCGTGCTGAATTCCCAGGCATAGACCCCGCCGCTGCCGGTCTGCCGGTAGCCCAGGCACTCGTGGGTGGCCAGTTCGGCGGGCGTGGTGGGCGTGCCATGGCGGGCCAGGTAGGCCGGCGAGGCGACCACCACCATTTCCAGCATCGGCGTGACCGGCACGGCGATCATGCCTTCGGCCAACCGCTCGCCAAGGCGGATGCCGGCGTCACAGCCGTCGGCAACGATGCTGGACAGGCCGTCGTCCATCACCAGCTCTATGCGCAGCTCGGGGTAGCGCGCGAAGAACTCCGGTAGATGCGGTTCGATCAGCGTCTTGGCAGTCAGGCGCGCGGTGTTGATGCGCAGCAGGCCGGACGGAGCGTCATGGCTGGCGCGCAGGTCGCGTACTGCGGTTTCGATGGTGCTCAGCGATGGCCGCAGTGCGTCGAACAGGCGCTGGCCTTCCTCGGTGAGCGACATGTCACGGGTGGTCCGGTGCAGCAGGCGTACCCCCAGCTGTTTCTCCAGGGTCTTCAGGCTCTGCGACAACGCCGGGCGCGAGACCCCCATCTCAACGGCCGCTTTGGTGAAGCTGCGGTGGTGGGCGATGTGGGCAAACCAGGCCAGCTGGGGCAGCAGGGCCGGGTTGATCGGGCTGGGGGCGCTCATGGGGCTCGGTCGGCAGGACGGCGGGAGAAGATGGCGGCACAGGTTGTCGCTATTTGGTAATTGCAGCTTACTACTTTGGTTGTGATTGGCCGCTTTTTCGGCCCCAATCCCGGGTCTATCGTGCTTGCAACGGCGACACCCGTCGCCTCCCGCCGCTATCGAGGAGCCGCAGCATGGAAACCATCAACATCCAGAATCCGGACATGGCCTGGCCGATCGCCGCCGACCTGCGTTTCCCGCCGGACTTCGACCGCAACCGGGTCTATCCCGCGATCATCAGCATGCATCCGATCGGCAGCTGCAAGGAGCAGACCGCCGGCAACATCTACGGTGAGGCCCTGGCTCGCGAGGGCTACGTGGTGATCGCCTATGACGCCAGCTTCCAGGGCGCCAGCGGTGGCGAGCCGCGTCGGGTCGAAGACCCGACCCAGCGCGTGGAGGATGTACGCCGCGTGGTCGACCATCTGGTCACCCTGCCGTACGTGGATGCCGAACGCATCGGCGTACTGGGCATCTGTGGCGGTGGTGGCTATGCGATCAACGCCACCATGACCGAGCGCCGCATCAAGGCGGTCACCAGCATCACCGGTGTCAACTTTGGCCGGCTCAGTCGTGAGGGCTTTGGCGGATTCGATCCGATCGGCACGCTGGAGGCCATCGCTGCCCAGCGCACCGCCGAGATGCGCGGCGGCGAGGCCCGTGTGGACCTGTTCCTGCCGCCTTCGGTGGAACAGGGGCGCGCCGCCGGCATCACGGATATCGATGTGCTGGAGGCCACGGACTATTACCGCACGCGCGAGCCGCAGCCCAACGGCGTGGTCAGTGCGCTGTTCTCGCATCGCGGTGCAGCGGTGGGCTGGGATGCCTTCCACCTGGCCGAAGTCCTGCTGACCCAACCGTTGCTGGTGGTGATCGGTGACAAGCCGGGTGGCTTTGGTGCCTACCGCGATGGCCTGGAGATCCATGGCCGTGCGGCGTCGAAGCACAAGCAGTTGAAGGTGGTGGAAGGCTGGTCGCATTACGACCTGTATGACAAGCCGGAGCCGGTGCGCGAGGCCCTGGCAGCGGTCGTTCCCTTCTTCAAGCAGCACCTGTGAGCTGATGTGGCAGGTGATGCCGGCCACGGGCCGGCATCATCTGTACGCGGAGTACTCCGCCCAGTCATCGAGATCGGCCAGTTCCGGCGCCAGCGCATGTTCGACCGCGCGGCGCAGCAGTGCCGGCGCGACGTAGTGCCGGTGCGCGGCATCGATCAGCGCCATGTACAGGCGGCCGAACGCATTGCGGGTCTGCACGCGCGAGCCGAGGCTGATCTCGACGTGGCCATCGGCACAGCGCTGCACCCGCACGCTGCTGCGGAAGCGCAGGTGGCGATCATCGGCACCGAGCAGCACTTCGGCGCAGGTGTCCCCGTCATCGATGTGCGCGTCCAGCACCGGGTAGCGACCGGCGAACAACCGGCTGCGGTCGGTCGACAGCAGTGACGATACCGGGCAGCCGAGCGGCGACGTACGCAGCCGCAACGGCGCCACGAGGCGGTTACGCAGTGCCATCAGGTGGCCCACGCCGGTGGGCGGATTTCGCAGGAAGCCTTCCAGTACATCGGCCAGCAGTACCGACGCGGAGTGATGCGCGACCTGCGCGCTGTCCAGGCACAGCGTGGTCTGGTCCTGGTAGTGGCTGTGCGGCAGCGCAGTGGCCAGCAGCCCGTCGCTGTGTGGTGCCTGCGACTGGACCGGGTAGGCCGGTGTGGCGCGTTCGACGAACCCGCGCAGCGGCCGCAGTGGAATCCGGCGCAGCGGACCGAGCAGGGCACGGGTACGCGCGCACAGCTGAGCACTCAGGCTGGGGGGTGCGGCCTGCAGCGACAGCTGCAGCAGTGGCGCTGCCGAGAGTGCAGTGGCCGATGGCCAGTGGGCATCGGGCAGTACCTCGGTCAGGCTGGGGATATCGGCCGCATTGCGTTGAACCTGTGCACGGGCCTGCTCATCCATCGCCCCGGCCAGCTCATTGCTGTGGCAGGACAACGCGAACAGCGCCGGATGTGTGCGATGGTTCGATGCGAACTGGTGCCACGTGCCGCCGCCGAAGCGCACGGTGAACAGGCAGTCCGGTGGAATGCGGATGCGCCGCAGCGTGCGTGCGAAGGCAGCGGGATCGCGCGCCAGCTGCGCGTCGGAGGCGGTGGCGAAGCGCAGCTCGGCGCCCGCGCTTCCGGCGATGGCGGTGAACGTGCGCGGGCCTGCATGGCGATGAAACGGGTGACCACCGGCACCGACGGTGAAGCTGTACAGCGAGGAGGCGTCGCCCTGCTGCAGATGCATGCCGCCCAGTCGCGCCGAAGGCTCGTCCAGCGCATCGATGAAGGCCGGGTGGTGGCGCTGGCGCTGGCTGGCGTCGGTCACCAGCGCATCACCGGCACCGATGCCGAGCTGCGCGATCAAGGTGACTTCGGTCGGGCTTCCGCCCTCCTGCCCCGGAAGCTGCACCCCTGGAAACGAACGGCGGTCGCGGGTCGAACCAGGCATGGTCATGCTCCTTGGCGGGGCGGTTCAGCGGGCTGGGGACTTGCGGCGCGCGCGTGCTTCGCGCTTCAGCGGGCCGCCGACCGGACACACTTCGGCTGCCCAGGAAAACAGCGTGTTGGCCAAGCGGTCGGGCACCTGCCGGAAGTAGACGAACTGGCCGCGCTTCTCGCGTTCGATCAGGCCGGCTTCCTCGAGGATGCGCAGGTGGCTGGACAGCGCCGGCTTGCTGAAGTCGAAGCGTTCGGCCAGCTCGCCCGCGCTCAGCTCACCGGCGCTGAGATAGGCCAGGATCTGGCGGCGGGCGGTGGAGGCGAGGGCTTCGAAGATACGGTCCATGGCGAGCTAATTAACTAATTCGTTAACTGATACTCCTCCCGCCAGCGGCGGCTGTCAAGCCATGACCCGTTGCGCGTGGCGCCCGGGCTTTGCCATCCTCCCTGCTGTTTTCCGTAGCGTGGAATCCCGATGCGTCCTGTGTTCTGGCTGGCTTTGGCCCTGCTGCCCACCCTGGCGGTGGCGCAACCTGCGCGTACTGCAAAGGCCAAGGCCCCTGCGCAGGATCCCTTCAGCGAGCTGTTCGATACTGCCTGCATGCAGCACATCGGTGCCCCGGCGCGGTTGCAGTCGCTGATGGAATCCAATGGGCTGTCGCCGTTGCAGCCCGCCGAAGCCGCGACGCTGTTGCAGGGGCAATCGGGCGTGGCCTGGATGGTGCCTCTGGCCAGTGGCCGCTATGCGGTGAGCTGGGCTGACGATGGCACGTGTACGGTCTACGCCGAAAAGGCCGACGCGGCGGTCGTGCAGAAGGGATTCGCCCGGTTGGTGCAGGCCGCACCGAAGCCGTTGCAGGTGCGGTCGCTGCCAGGGCGTGGGCCGCTGTCGGCCGATCAGGTGGCCATCCAGTACGGCTGGGCCACGCCGGGGCAGGGCAAGCTGCAGGTGCGATTCCGCCTGGTCACACGGCAGGCGGCCGAAGCCGGCGTGCAGGCGATGGCCTCGGCGGCCCCGGGCGAAGCGATGCTGGCGCAGGGCGCGCCTGGGCCCTGAAGGGCCCACGCTCGCGATTCAGCCTTTCACGCGGCAAGTGGTATATCGTTTATCGATAAATTCACCCGGGGCGGCGAGGCCACCCCAATGCCGGAGGCCGCTTGACCGCTCGTCCCGCCCGCGCCAGACCCGCGCGAGGCTTGTTCACCCTGGCCCAGGCCGCCGTACAGGCGGTGCGGGCGATGTGCTGGCTGGGCATCCTGGCCGCACTGCTGGCCGTGCCGCTGGTCGCCCACGACCGCAGCTGGCTGCTCGACAGCATCCACGATGCTGATGCCGCTGCCGTGCATGGCAGCGACCTGTTCCTGCATTTCTGCCTGGGCCTGGGCGCGATCGTCGCGCTGCTGGTGCTGTGCCTGATGTTCCTGCGCCACCTGCTGCGGCTGTTGAAGTCGGCGGCGCGCGAGCGGCCGTTCACCCACGCCAATGCACAGCGCCTGCAGCGCATGGCCTGGCTGATGCTGTCGATGGAGGTGCTGTCGATCCTGATCGGCGCCTACGCCGCCTGGATGGGCCCGGACTTCACCTGGATGGAGGTGGGCGGCGGCATGTCGATCACCGGCCTGGTCGCGGTACTGATGCTGTTCGTGCTGGCACGCGTGTTTGCCGTGGGTGCGGCAATGCGCGATGACCTCGACGGTGTCATCTGATGGCGATCGTCATCACCCTGGACCGCATGCTGCAGGAACGGGGCATGACCCTGTCCGAGCTGGCCGGGCGCATCGACATCACCCTGGCCAACCTGTCGATCCTGAAAACCGGCAAGGCGCGCGCCATCCGCTTTTCCACACTTGATGCGATCTGCCGTGAGCTGCAATGCACGCCCGGTGACCTGCTCGGGCATGACCCGGCGCAGGCGCAGGAGGCTGACTGAGTGTTTCCCCTTTTCCCTTACCTACTGACGAAACGGACCTGAAATGGAATGGTTGGCTGACCCCTCGATATGGATGGGCCTTGCAACCCTGGTCGTGCTGGAGATCGTTCTCGGCATCGACAACCTGGTGTTCATCGCGATCCTGGCCGACAAACTGCCGCCGCACCAGCGCGACCGCGCGCGGGTGATCGGCCTGGCGCTGGCCCTGCTGATGCGGCTGGTGCTGCTGGCCGCGCTGGCATGGATCATGAAGTTGACCGAACCGCTGCTCACGCTGTTCGACCACAGCTTCTCCGGGCGTGACCTGATCCTGCTGGGCGGTGGTCTGTTCCTGCTGTTCAAGGGCACGATGGAACTGCACGAGCGGCTGGAGGGCCGCGAGCATCACGAGGATGGCAAGAAGGTCTACGCCAGCTTCGCGATGGTGGTGGCTCAGATCGTGGTGCTCGACGCGGTGTTCTCGCTGGACTCGGTGATCACTGCGGTCGGCATGGTCGACAACCTGGGCGTGATGTACGCCGCGGTGACCATCGCGATGGCGCTGATGCTGGTGGCCAGCAAGCCGCTGACCCGCTTCGTGAACAAGCATCCCACGGTGGTGGTGCTGTGCCTGGGCTTCCTGTTGATGATCGGTTTCAGCCTGGTGGCCGAAGGCCTGGGCTACAAGATTCCGAAGGGTTATCTGTACGCGGCGATCGCCTTCTCGATCCTGGTTGAAGCCTTCAACCAGTGGGTGCGCTTCAATCGTGAGCGCAACGAGCGTCGCCAGCCGTTCCGCCAGCGTACCGCCGACGCCGTGCTGCGCATGCTGGGCGCGCGCCCGGCCAATGGCCACGACGACGAAAACGCTGACGAACACGTCGATGCCGAAGAGCGGTTGCAGCCGGCCGAGCACGAGATGATCCGCAGCGTGCTGGGCCTGGCTGATCGCCCGGTGTCGAGCGTGATGACCGTGCGTGCCGACGTGCAGTGGATCGACCTGGCACGTGGGCAGGAGGATGTGGTGGCACGCCTGGTGGCATCGCCGCACACCCGCCTGCTGGTGGGTGATGGCGACCTGGACAGCCTGCGCGGCGTGGTGCAGAGCCGCGACCTTCTGGCCGACCTGCTGCAGGGCAGGCCGCTGCAGCTGGAGGGCAACCTGCGCGAGCCGCAGTACGTGCTGTCCAGCGCCAGCGCACTGCAGGCGCTGGAACTGATCCGCCAGCACCCGGTGCCGTTGGCGGTGGCGGTGGACGAGTACGGCAGTGTGGAAGGCCTGGTGACCGCCAACGATCTGCTGGCGGCCATTGCCGGTGACCTGGTCGACACCCAGGACGAGCGCTATGGCGTGGAGGCGCAGGGCGAGAACCAGTGGGAGGCCGACGGTGCGCTGACCCTGGACGACCTGCAGCGCCTGGCCGGCGTGTCGCTGCCGCGCAGTGCCGACTACATGACCATCTCCGGACTGGTACTGGAGCAGTTGGGTCGCCTGCCGGACATCGGTGACACGGTGGAGATTGCGGATGTACGCATCACCGTACTGGCAATGGAGAAGCGTCGCATCGCCCGCCTGCGGGTGGAACGCATCGGGCTTTCGTAGAGTCGAGCCATGCTCGACTGGCCCTCTGTAGAGTCGAGCCATGCTCGACTGCTTCCTGAGCAGCCGGGTACGGGCCCGGCTCTACACAACACTGCCGGCAACCGTCACCATGGCGGGCCCGCTTTCTTTCCAGGATGGTTGCAGTGCTGAGTACGATCGGTTTGTTGATGGGCCTGTATGTGGCCTGGCGCCTGTTCTGGCCACTGCGCATGCCCATCTGGATGAAGGTCGTGCTGTCGCTGCTGCTGGTGAGCGTTGCCGTGCAGCTGCGCATCGTCGCCATGTTCTGGGGCACGATGGCCTCGCCGGAAATCCCGAAGCTGGCCATCGCCTCGTTGGCCACGGGTTCGACTGCCGTACTGCTGCTGGCGCTGTTCCT
Source organism: Stenotrophomonas sp. SMYL8 (assembly GCF_036320065.1). Lineage (NCBI taxonomy): Bacteria > Pseudomonadati > Pseudomonadota > Gammaproteobacteria > Lysobacterales > Lysobacteraceae > Stenotrophomonas > Stenotrophomonas sp. SMYL8. The sequence goes on along the minus strand of NZ_JAWIRR010000016.1, from coordinate 14,649 downwards.
GCTGGTGCTGGACGCGGGCCTGTTGGTGTCGCGCATCCTGCGCAGGCCACGTGCTGTATCGGCGTTGCGCGCGCCGAAGCTGCGCCCGGCGGCGGGTGTGCTGGCGCTGCTGGTCAGTGGCTATGGCGTCAGCCAGGGCATGGCCGTCCCCAAGCCTCGGCAGATCGAGGTGAGCATCGCCGGCTTGCCGGCCGCGTTCGATGGCTATCGCGTGCTGCAGTTGACCGACATCCATGCCAGCCGCCTGCTGACCGGCGACTGGGTGCGCAGGGTGGTGGAGGAGAGCAATGCGCTGAAGCCGGACCTGATCGTGATCACTGGCGATCTGATCGACGGCAGTGTCGAGGCCCGTCGCGACGACGCGCGTCCGTTGGCCGACCTGCAGGCGCCGGATGGCGTCATTGCCATCACCGGCAACCACGAGTACTACGCGCAGTACCAGGACTGGATGCAGGCGTTCCGCGCGCTGCACATGCAGGTGCTGGAGAACAGTCATCTGCAGGTACGACGCGGTGACGCGGCGCTGACCATCGCCGGTGTCACCGACCCGGTGGCGGCACGCTACGGCCTGCCGTTGCCGGACCTGGAGGCCGCGCTGGCTGGCGCCGATCCGGGCGCGCCGGTGATCCTGCTCGACCATCGCCCGCGCAACGCACGCGAGGCTGCCGCGCGTGGGGTGAAGCTGCAGTTGTCGGGGCATACCCACGGCGGGCAGATCATCGGCATGGACCAGCTGGTGAAGCGCGCCAATGGCGGTTATGTGTCCGGGCGTTACGAGGTGGATGGCATGACACTGTACGTGAGCAATGGTGCTGGCCTGTGGGCCGGTTTCCCGGCACGCATCGGCGTTCCTTCGGAGATCACCCTGATCACCCTGCGCCGCGCCCCGTGACCCCTGACAAACCACAGGGAAGGAACCATCCCCGCGCACCCATGGAACGTCTGATCCGCGCCAATGCGGACGAGATCAATCGGCTGCGCCAAGCCATCCGCGAAGCCGCTGGCGCGCGCTGGCGTGGCCCGGAAGAAATGCAGCGGCACACAGCAGCCTGCGCGGAATACAACCAGCGCTATGAACAGCTTGCTTTCCCGGGTGGCTACGCCAATGCACTGAAGCAACTGGCTGAGCAGGATCCGAATACGGTGGATGTCGTGCTGACCTTCCTTGAGGTGCGCCCGTACTTCTTCCGTTCCGGATATATGTGGAAGACGCTGCTGAAGCGTGTGCAACGGGCACCGATGGGTGTGAAGCAGCAGGCCCGGATGCAGAAGATCCTCGATGCCTACACCGCTTACAGAGCGGCAAGCCAGCACACCGGGTAGCTCCACGCCATGCGTGGAGGTCGCGCAGCACCCAGCGTCCCAGCCGGCCCGGGATCGGCGATCATCTGCACTGAGTTCTGAAACCAGGAAACACGCAATGCAGGGAGCGCATCATTCAATCCGGCGTCCGCGCCACGTCGCGCTGCTGGTTGGTCTGCTCGCGCTGGCGGCATGCCAGCGCACAACGGATGCGCCGACCGGAGTACCCGCAGCGGGCACACCGCTTGCCGCCCCGGCCATGGCAGAAGACCTCTCTCCGCTGCTCGATGCGCTGCCGAGCTGTGCGCTGGACGGCTGGTACATCGACGTTCAGACCGAGCGTCCGGCACATCCCTGGCTGGCCACGAATACGCCGAAGCCCTGCAAGGAGGACGAGGAGAACGAGATCGCCACGTTCTGCGTGCAGGGGCAGTGGAAGGGACTGCCGGTGGAGGAGGTGATCCTGCCGACGATGACCTTCGTCTCGTTCCGTGGCGTGAAGATCGGCCTGCCGCTGGAGAAGGCGCGTCCCATCGTCCGCCAGCGCTTCGGGCAGGAATTTCCGGGCGGCGCGTCTTACGAGCAGGGCCGCGAACCGAAGCTGATGGCCGATCCTGAAGATGCGCAGCGTTCGTGGCTGCTGTGCAGCACCCCGGAACTGGGCCACGACGTGGACAGCGAGGGGAGCATCAGCTATTCCGGCATGAACCTGCCCTACGACCACGACGGTTGCAGCTACCGCTACAGCCCGGTCGATTTCTGCGATGCGCAGCACCGCGCCGCCATTGAAGATGCCCTCCAGCACCAGAAACCCGATTTCAACCAGCACTATCTGCTGGTGCAGGTCGATGATCGACCCGAGTACTTCCAGCGCACGCTGGTGCTGGTCGATACCCGCACGGGCAGGGCGACGCCATTGCCGTTCGATGCCTTCACCGGGCCGGCGGGGAAGGGCGGAGACGCCACCGGCTACGGGACCCTGGAAACGGGTGTGGACCAGCAACAGTTCTGCCTTGATGGTGCGTTGCTGGTCTACCGCGTGTTCGAGGAAGGACGCTTCTGCTTCGGCTTTGACGGTGAGCGATTCACCGGCCATGAAACCCAGTACATGCAGGCGACGGACAGCCGATGACCGGTATTTCACCCCGGCCGTGACATCCTGCCCCGAACCTGCGCAACCGGGATCGAGGCTGTTGAAGGCGAACACGCAATGACTGCCGAGCGGCAGCGCTCGATGTGGGTGGCCGGCCTGTCCACGGTGGTGGAGTGGTACGACTTCACCTTGTACCTGTACTTCGCCACGGTGCTGTCGCGGGTGTTCTTCGGTGGTGGCGAGCAGGCGCTGCTGGTCACCCTGGCCGGCTTTGCGGTGTCCTACCTGATGCGCCCGCTGGGCGCACTGTGCTTCGGCCACCTGGGGGACCGGCTGGGCCGGCGCTGGATGCTGCTGGCATCGATGGCCCTGATGGCAGCGGCGATGCTGGCCACCGCGCTGCTGCCGACTGCGGCCACGGCGGGCACTACGGCGGGCGTGCTGCTGCTGGTACTGCGCTGCGTGATGGCATTTTCGGTGGGCGGTGAGTACACCGGCGTGGTGGCGTACCTGCTGGAAAGCGCACCAGCACGGCGACGCGGCCTGGTGACCTCGCTGGCATCGGCGGCCAGCGAGGTGGGCGCGCTGCTGGCGGTGGCGATCTCGGCGCTTACGGTTGCGCTGCTGCCCACGGCGCAGCTGGACAGCTGGGGCTGGCGCATTCCGTTCTTCTTCGGTGCCGCGCTGGCACTGGTGATCCTGGTTGCGCGCTCGGGCATGCACGAATCGCCGGAGTTCGAACGCCAGCGTCGCGAGGGCAGTATTCCGGCTACGCCGCTTCGCCACGTATTGCGTAACCACCCGCTGGCGGTAGCGCGCACGTTTGCGATCTCGGCGCTGGGATCGATCACTTATTACGTCGGCATCACCTATGTGCCGGCATTCCTGCATGCGCAGGGTCATGACGAAGGTGATGCACTGTGGCTGTCGACGATTGCGGCAGTGGCGGTCATTGCGATCACGCCGCTGTGCGGCGCATTGTCCGACCGCGTCGGGCGACGGCCGATGCTGTTGGGCCTGACCGTGCTGGCAGCGCTGCTGCCGCTGTCCCTGTTCGCGTGGATGGCACAGGCGACGGCGCTGGGCATCGCGCTGGCGGCGGTGCTGCTGGCCTGCGTGGCCGGTGGCGTGAGCGCGGTCGCGGCCCCTGCCACGGCTGAACAGTTCCCCGGCGAAGGCCGGGTCAGCGGGCTGGCACTGGGGGTGACCATGGCCACCGCCTTCTTCGGCGGCGCAACACCCTGGCTGGCGCAATGGTGGGTGGAGCGCAGCGGCTGGGCAGCGGCGCCGGGCGCGATGATCGCGCTGGTGGCGGTGCTGGTGCTGCCGGTGCTGTGGACCCTGCCCGAGACGGTCCCGGGCAGGGCCAAGCGCTAGCGGGTCAGACCTTCAGGGTCTGCTCGATGTCGGCCAGTACCGCGGCCGCATCCACGCCGATGGCAATCGACTGCACCACGTGGCCATCCCACACGCTGGGACCGAACGCCAGGCCTTCCGGCTTGGGAATGGTCATGCCGCGGGCGACACCGTCGGTGGCCACGCGCACGCTGGCGCGCTCGAACTGGAACAGCTCCGGGCGGGTCAGCGCGATGCACGCGCAGCAGTCGTGCACGACCATGCCCTTGTGGCCGGCCTGCAGGTAGAAGTCCACGTAGTCCTGCGACAGCGCACGGACCAGCTCGGCGTCGGCACCGCCGATGGCAGCCAGCGTGTCCAGGCCGTCACGGTCCATTTCCACGCGGGTGGTCACGTCCAGACCGATCGCAGTAACCGGCCAGCTGGCAGTGAACACCACGTCGGCGGCTTCGGCATCGCCCCAGATGTTGGCCTCGGCGGCCGGGGTGATGTTGCCGTTGACGTGGAAAGCGCCACCCATGATCACCACGCCGCGCACCAGGCCGGCGATGTCCGGGGCCTGCTGCAGGGCCAGGGCCAGGTTGGTCATGCGGCCGACCGCGACCAGGGTCACCTCGCCCGGATGGGCGCGGACCAGGTCGATGATCAGCTGGTGGGCCGGGCGCGCATCGGCGGCCACGTCCAGGCTGGCCGGCACCGGGTGATTGCCCAACCCGTTGTGGCCATGGATGTGCACCGGCCAGGCTTCCGGGGTGGCTTCCGGCTGCAGCGGGCCACCGGCACCGCGCGCGACCGGAGCGGCAAAGCCCCAGGCCTGCTTCAGGTACAGCGCATTGTGCGTGGTCGACTCCACCGAGGCGTTGCCGAAGGTGGTGGTGACGCCGATCAGGTCGATCTGGGTGTGCTTGTGCAGGTACAGCAGGGCCAGGGCGTCGTCGACGCCCGGGTCGGTATCGAAAATGACTTTCAGCATGTTGTTGTTCTTCTTCTTCCGTGTGGTGCGGGGGGCGCCGGCGGCCACGGGGCAGGCCGGCGCGCCCTACATTGTCCCATCTTCATGACAGGCAGGGCCATTGCCGGGGTGGCAGGCCATAATGCCCCCAGTCCAGGCACGGAGTCGCCGAATGCTGATCGTTGCCCTTCTGCTGGTCCTGCTGGTGCTGGGCCTGAACGTGGTGGCTACCGTGGTGATCGTCAGGCGTGATGGCCTGTCGGTGGGCGGCCGGACGGTGCAGCTGCTGCTGGTCTGGCTGCTGCCGCTGGTCGGCGCGATCCTGTGCATGGCGGTGGCCACGGCCGATGGCTCACCCGCGCGGAGCGATGGCAGTGGCGGTGGGCCCGCCGATTTCTCCGGCGGCTATTCCGGGGACAGCCACAGTCATCACAGCTACAGCAGCTCCGACTGTGGAAGCGACGGCGGCAGCAGTGACGGTGGTGGTGGCAGCTGCAGCGATTGAGGTCTCTGTAGAGTCGAGCCATGCTCGACTGCACTTCGCTCCAACGCCGCGGTGCCTGATCGAAAGGCAGTCGAGCATGGCTCGACTCTACAGAACAGCGGTTGGCTGCGGCCGGTAGTGCCGGCCGCTGGCCGGCAACCTCAACAGCTCAGCCGCCGCCTTCGGTCGGCAACGGCGCTGGCACATTCAACAGCCCGCCCGCCGCGACATAGGCGGCCAGTGCCTGGCCCTGGCTCAGCAGATGGCGTTCCATGGTGCGTTCGGCGGCCTGCGCGTCGCGGCGGCGGAAGCATTCCATCAGCTCGCGGTGTTCGGCCAACGACTGCGCGGTGCGGCCCGGCGTCAACAGCTGGCGGCCACGGTGCATCTTCAGGATGCGGTGCAGGTCGTGGGTGATGCGGATCAGCCACGGGTTGCCCGCGTAGTGCTGCACGGTTTCGTGGATCAGGTAGTTGTTGCGGTAGTACTCGGCGATGTTGCCCTCGGCCGCCGCTGCTTCCATCGCTGCATGCAGGTCTTCCAGCTGCTGCACGCCGGCGTCGTCGATGTGCTTCACCGCCTCATGCGCGCAGCGGCCTTCCAGCATCGCCATCACCGGGAACAGCTGGTTGAGGTCTTCCAGCGTCAGTCGCGTGACCCGGCTGCCACGACCCGCATCGATCTGCACCAGGCCTTCGGCGGCCAGCAGCTTCAGCGCCTCGCGCAGGGGCGTGCGGCTGATGCCCAGTTCTTCGCACAGCGCGGGCTCGTCGATCCATTCTCCCGGCGGCAGCCGGTAATCGTAGATGCGCTCGCGCACGTGTTCGGCCACCTCTTCGTACAGAGGCGCGCGCTTCTTCGGTGACCGCGGGGCAGGGGCAATGGCCATGGTGGAAGTGTACCGCCAGGTAGTGCCGGCCGCTGGCCGGCAACCCATGATTGCTGGATGGCTTCATGAGAGTGCCGGCCAGCGGCCGGCACTACCGTTGGGTGGTTACATCCAGCCTGGCACCACGAACACCAGCCAGGCCAGCAGCGGCCCTAGCGCCACCACCAGTCCGCTGTAGACCAGGAAGCGGCGGAACAGGGTCTCGCGCTCTTCCTTCGCTGCCGAGGCCACCACCAGTGCGCCATTGGTCGAGAACGGGCTGACATCGACAATGGTGGATGACACCGCCAGCGCGCAGATCACGCCGGCGGCGCTGAGGTGGCCCTGCATCAGGAACGGCACCGCCAATGGGATCGTCGCACCGAGTACCGCTGCCGACGAAGCGAATGCGGAAACGATGCCGCCGACGTAGCAGACCAGCAGCGCACCGAGCAGCGGGATGCCGATGTCGGAGACACCGTTGCCGATGAAGTCCACCGCGCCGGCATGTTCCAGCACGCCGATGTAGGTCACCACGCCGCAGATCAGCAGCACGGTGGACCAGCTGATGCCATCGACCGCACCCTTCTGGCTCTGCGGGGACAACAGCGCCAGCGCCACCGCCACGGTGATCGAGACCAGGCCGACGTTGAGGTTGTAGATCAGCGCGGCCACGCCCAGGCCGAGCAGGCCGATCAGGGTGAACAACCGCTCGCGGGTCAGGTTCACCGCATCCAGTGCCACCGGATCATTGCTGAGCGTGCCGCCGCCTGCCGCGACCAGCGCGCCATGACCTTCGATCGCGAACTGGCGCGACGACGCCTGCGGGCCACCGGCCATCGCCAGCTCGGCATTGCCGAGTGTTCCTGCTGCGGTGATCGAGCCACGGCGCAGCAGGGCGATGCCACCAAAGGCGAAGAAGCAGATCGTCGCCATCATGAAGTTGAAGCCCAGACTGGTCAGGAACACCGCCATCTCGGTCACTTCCAGCCCGGCTTTCTGCACCACGCCATTGGTGATGCTGCCGTACACGCTGATCGGCGAGAAGCCGCCCGCCTGCGCACCATGGATGACCAGCAGGCCCATCATCAGTGGATTGATGTTGTACTGCTTGGCAAAGCGCAGCGCGACCGGGCCGATGATCGCGACCGCCGCCGGGCCCAGTGCACCGAACGCAGTGAGGACCGCGGTGATCACGAACATCACCCACGGAATGGCCACGATATGGCCGCGCACGGCTTTCACTGCCCAGTGCACCAGCAGGTCGATGGTGCCGTTCTTCTGCGCGATGGCGAACAGATAGGTGATGCCGACCAGGGTCAGGAACAGATCGCCGGGGAAGCCGGCCAGCACCTCTTTGCCGCCCATGTCGACCCACAGCCCGCCGATGATGAAGGCCAGCGCGAAGGCGACGGCGCCCATGTTGATCGGCATCGCGGTGGCAACGATGAACATGATCACCAGACCGATGATCGTTGCGATTTGTGGACTCATGCGCCCTCCCAGACACGTGACTCACGTACAGCGCGGATGGAGACCCGCCATCCCGGGGTAAGGCGACGTACTGCGTGTTGCGTGATACGTACTGCTCGAACCCGTTACTGCAGCCGCTCCAGCGCACTGCGAACCCATGCCGCCGCGCCTTCAAGGCTGTGGAACTCTTCCACCGCGCGCACCTCGCAGCACGGATAGGCCGGCGCGACCATGCGTGCCAATGCGTTGCCCGGGCCCAGCTGCAGGAACACCCGCGCGCCACGCTCGAAGGCCTGGCGCATCACCTGCGCCCATTCGATGGTCTGCGCGAGCTGCGCCGACAGCGTGTGGACTGCCGTTGCGCGGTCCCGCACCGGTCGCGCATCGATGCCGGCCAGCAGCGGCAGGCGTGGGACCTGCAGTGGCGAGGCGTCGAGTGCGGCAGCGAACGGTGCGACCGCCGCTGTCAGCAACGGTGTGTGTGCAGGCACGTGCACCGGCAGTGGACGGATGTCCGCACCCTGCGGCCGCGCGGCATCGGCCAGCCGCTGCAATGAGGCGTGCGTGCCGCCCACGATGAAATGGTCCTGCCCGTTGGCGATGGCCACGTGCGCTCCGTGCAGATCGCACAGCGGCTGCAGTACATGGCGTTCCAGGCCAAGCACTGCCTGCAGGCCTGCATCGGCGGGGCTGGCACTGTCCATCAACAGCGCGCGCTGCGCAGCCAGGGCAAGGCAGGTGGCCGCATCGACGCCGCCGGCGATGGCATGTGCGGCCAGCTCGCCGATGCTGTAACCCGCGATCACCGTCGGCGTTGGCAATACCTCGCGCAGGCCCTGCCAATGCGCCAGGCTTGCTGCGCACAGCAGTGGTTGCGCCCGCACATTGTCGAAGCGGTCGTCGGCCGCCGCAGCGGCGAATACATCGCGGCCGAGCAGTTCGCTCGTGGCATCGAGCACCGGCCGCGCGGCAGCTAGATCGCGCACGCGATCGAACATCGCCGCGTGCTGCGCGCCTTGGCCGGGGCAGAGCAGGGCCAGGCTCATGCCTGCTCCTGCTGCAGCAGGAACACGCTGCAGGCCAACAGGTCTGCGCTGCCGCCCGGGCTCAGCCGGCGCATGACGAAGCCGTCACCGATGCGACGCAGATGTACCTGCCAGTCCGGCGCGAAGGTGCCACCGGCGTCCAGGAAGGTGCGTGCCTGCCGCTGGGCCCAGCGCAGGCCGTCGGCGCCGCCGCGGTGCAGCAGGTTGAGGTCATCCACGCACGCGATCAGCTGCATCAGGGTCTGGCACATCGCGGCCTCGCGTGGCAGGCCGCTGGTCAGTGCGTGGCGCAGGGCAGGCAGTGCCACTTCGCGCAGCAGCGGGTAGCCGGCGGCCGCTTGTTCGCGCACACCTTGCACGCCGTGCCGTGCACGCGCGCGCTGGCCAGGGCTGTTCGCATCCAGAGGCGCGTCGGCGAGCTCGGCCGTCCAACGGCGCACTTCCTGGCAGACCTGCTCGGCTGCGGCGACACGGCCCGCGCGGCCCCAGCAGGCAGCGGACGCGGCCACCAGCAGGCCAAGGCTGAAGATCGCACCGCGATGGGTGTTGATGCCCGCAGTGGCGTGCAGCATCGATATCTCGGCAGCGATGCCATGCCGGCGCAGCGTCTGGAACGGCGCCGCGCTGGCACCGGCGTCGGCCACGGCGATGAAATAGTGGCGCAACGCGAACAGGCTGCGCAGGAAGGTGCCGGCATCCATGTCGTGGTGGCTGCCGCGATCGAACGGTGTAACCAGTCCCGGTTTGGGGGCAAGGGCCAGTTCGGCGTGCAGGCTGGCGATGGCAAGGCGCCCCAGGCGCGCGCTGTCCACCGCCGGGGTGGACCGGGCGACGCGCTTCACGACAGCGTTCATGCGACAACTCCAGTGGCGTTGAACAAGGCCTCGCGCAGTTCCAGAGCGGCACCATCAATGCGTTTGACCAGTACTTCGCGGCTGCGACCGGCGTATTCGCGCCAGTTCACCGCGCCACCATCCACCAGGCACAGTTCGCCATCTACGCGATGCCCGTAGGCGCTTTCCCAGTGCTGCAGGCGTTCGACCAGCAGGTCGGCCTGGCGCGCGTCATCCACCTGCCACAGCAGGTCGATGTCCGAGCGCGGGTGCACATAGGGCAGTCCGCTGAGGTGCTGCCATGCGAAGGCGCCGAATACGCGGGCTGGTGCAAGCCGCAGCATTGCCTGCAACGCCGCCTGCCAATCCGCCGGAACGCCGCCGGCGAGAACGTGATCCAAGGGAGGGGGAGGCTGCAGCTGCTGGACGTCCTGCAGGGCCACGCGCAGCGCCAGCCGTTGCTTGCCTTCGCTTGGCGGTAGCGGTACCCCCAGGCGCAGCCGAGGGTCGGGGTCGTCCGCCGCACAGCGCGCCACCATGGCCGGTAGGCCCTGCGCGAACCACGCTGCCAGGCGTGGTTCCTGTGCAGTCACGTCAGCCCGCCAGTCGGCATCGGCCGACAGCCAGGCCAGCGTGTGGCGGGCGGGCCGCTCAGGCATCGCCGTGGGCCACCGCAGTCGAAACCCCTGCCGCCAGGGTACGACCGCCGCGATGTGCGCCGCGTGCGGCACGCAGGTCGCCTTCGGCGGGCGTGCGCAGCGCCTGCAGCAGGTGCTGGGCAAGATCGCCCTCCCACAGCGATTCCACCGCACCCATCGCCACGTAGTTCTCCACGCCCGGCGCGAACACCGGCGAGGTCTGGCTGAGTGCCTGCAGTTTCTCCAGCGGTTGCTTGGTCACCCGCGCCATCGCGCGCAGGTCCATCACCCGCACCTGTGCATCGGGCAGGGCGTGGATGTGGTCGGCCATCAGGCCGAACGACAGAAAGCCGCCGCTGACCGACTCGCCATAGACCAGGGTCACCAGCCGCGCACCGCGTCGGCGTGCCAGATCCAGCGTCTGCGCCAAGTGAGCGAAGTAGCCGTTGATGCCAAGCAGTTCGTCACGCCGCGCCAGGCGCTGGCCAGCGGTGTCCACCAGCATCACGATCGGTCGCTGTGGAAGCGCGGCGGTGCTGGCAAGCACGGTTTCGGCCAGTGCCAATGCGTGGTCCACGCCGACTTCGAGTTTGTCGGCGGTACCGATCACGGTCACCTCGCCATCCTCGGTGGTGGCGCTACCGGTCAGCACCGAATCGTTCACCGCAATGGCATGCCCATGCGGGAACAGGGCATCGAGCAGGGTCTGCAGCGGCATGCTCATGGCAGGCTCCGGTCGGCGGTGGCGATGAGGAACGCATCGGTGTCGAGCAGCGGCAGTCGCTCGGGGGTAGTGATACCCAGCCGCGCCCAGATCTCCAGGCCATCGCGGCAATCGCCCCAGGCCTGCACGCGCGCCTTCAGTGCCGCATGGCGTTCCTGCAGCGCGGCCAGTGCAGTATCTGGATCGGTGCTGCTGGTATCGGGCTGCAGCGCATTGCTGGCAGCCTGCGCGAACGCCTCGATGGCATCGGGCACCAGCACCTGTGCCTGGTCGATCAGGTAGCGGTGCTTGCCTCCCGTTACGCGCCAGACCAGCGCGCGATCGCGGGAATCGAACTCTTCCACACCACGCACGGTCTCGATTACTTCCGGCCCGGACAGTGACAGCCGGCCTTCCTCGGACATGACCAGCGTGCTGCAGCAGCGGGCGACGATGCCCATGCCACCGAATGCGCCGTTGCCGCTGCCGATCAGCGCCACCACCGGCACGCCTGCAGCGCGCGCATCCAGCGTGGCGCGCATGATCTCGGAAATGGCGATGAGCCCTGCATTGGCTTCGTGCAGGCGCACGCCACCGGTATCGAGCAGCAGCAGCACACCGTCAGGTCGGGTTTCCGCTGCACGGTGCAGCAGCCCGGTCAACTTGGCGCCGTGCACCTCGCCCACGCCGCCGCCCATGAATTCACCCTGCTGTGCGGCCAGCAGCACGCGTCGGCCGCGCAGTGTGGCTTCGCCGACAACGATGCCGTCGTCGAACGCCGCGGGCTGGTCGAGCTGTGCCAGGTGCGGGCTCATCATCCGCCGCGCTGGGCCGAGGAATTCACGGAACGAGCCGGCGTCGATCAGCCCGGCGATGCGCTCGCGTGCATCGGCTTCGTAGTAACTGTGGCGCTGCGTCCGGTTCATCGTGGATCTCCAGCAAGCAGCGTTTCCACCGCCTGGTCCAGGCGCAGGCTGACCACCGCCGGGGTTGCGCCGGCGTCGTTGATCGAGACGCGTACATCGCGCAGTGGATGGCGCTGTGCGAAATCACCGATCACCGCCTCCCAGACGCGGCCAAAGCCCTGCGCGGCGGTGATGATGCGCACCGTCATCGCGCCGTCCAGTGCGGCCGGTTCCAGCAGGATTTCCAGATTGCCCGAGGCCAGTACGCCGACCAGCACTGCATCGCGCGGAAACTGCACCGCCGTGTGTCCTTCGAATCGATAGTCGAGGGTTTCCATGCTCAGCCCCTTACCAGTTGCGGAAGCGCTTGGGCGGGTCGTACAGGCCGCCGGACCAGCGCACCAGGTCCTTCACCGAACGCGCCGCAAGCAGGTCACGGCTGGCATCGCGCACGGAGATGCCGAGGTCATCGGGACGGCGGATCACGCCGCGGTCGCGCAGGTTCTCCACCATCGCGCGGTCGCGCCCCATGCCCACGGCGGTATAGCCGGACACGCCGCGGATCGCTTGTTCGCGTTCCTCAGGAGTGCGGCACAGCAGCAGGTTGGCGATGCCTTCCTCGGTCAGCACATGGCTGACGTCGTCGCCATAGATCATCACCGGTGGCAGCGGCATGTCCGCGCGCTCGGCCAGCTCCCAGGCGTCCAGCCGATCGACGAAGGCCGGTGCCATGTGTTCGCGGAAGGTTTCCACCATCTGCACCACCAGCTTGCGGCCACGCGGCATCTCACCGGGGCGTGCGGCCTGCTGGCCGGCCTTGATCCAGGCCTCGCTGGCATGGCGGCGGCCACGTGCATCGGAGCCCATGTTCGGTGCGCCACCGAAGCCGGCGATGCGGTCGCGCGTGGCGGTGGAGCTGTTGCCCTGCAGGTCGATCTGCAGGGTGGAACCGATGAACATGTCACACGCATACAGGCCCGCGGTCTGCGAGAACGCGCGGTTGGAGCGCATCGAGCCATCGGCGCCGGTGAAGAACACATCGCTGCGTGCGGCGATGTACTTCTCCATGCCCAGTTCGGAACCGAACGAATGCACCGATTTGACGAAGCCCGATTCGATCGCCGGAATCAGTGCGGGGTGTGGATTGAGCGCCCAGTGCTGGCAGATCTTTCCCTTCAGCCCGAGCGATTCGGCGTAGGTCGGCAGCAGCAGCTCGATGGCCGCGGTGTCGAAGCCGATGCCATGGTTGAGGCGGTTCACGCCGTACTCGGCGTAGATGCCCTTGATCGCCATCATCGCCATCAGCACCTGGATCTCGGAGATCTGCGCCGGGTCGCGGGTGAACAGCGGCTCGATGTGGTTCGGCTTCGGGGCCTGCACTACGAAGTTGACCCAGTCAGCAGGGATGTCGACGCGGGGCAGGGTGTCGACGATCTCGTTGACCTGGGCGATGACGATGCCGCCACCGAACGCGGTGGCCTCGACGATGACCGGGGTGTCTTCGGTGTTCGGGCCGGTGTAGAGATTGCCGTGGCGATCGGCGGCCTGCGCGGCGACCAGCGCTACGCGGGGCGTGAGGTCGATGAAGTAGCGGCCGAACAGTTCCAGGTAGGTGTGGATGGCACCGATCTGGATGCGCCCTTCGGCCACCAGGTTGGCCAGCCGCACCGATTGCGGGCCGGAGAACGAGAAGTCCAGTTTCGAGGCGATGCCGCGTTCGAACACATCCAGGTGCGAGGGCAGCGACAGCACCGACTGCACCATGTGCAGGTCATGCACCCGCGCGGGATCGAGGTCAGCCAGGCACTGGGCGAGGAAGTCGGCCTGCTTCTGGTTGTTGCCTTCCAGGCAGACCTTGTCGCCCGGCTCCAGCAGTGCGTGCAGCAGCTCGCCCACGTCGGTGGCGGCGACCTCACGTCCCCGGGCCCACGGCGCGGCACGTTCCAGGCGGGCCTGGCGGCTGCGTTCCAACGTATCCCAGCTCGGGTTCATCGACCGGCTTCCGATTGGTGTCGATGTAATTACGGCATAATTACAGTCGAGCATGCAACCCGCACTGCAGCAAAAAGCAGGGCCCGCGCGAAGGCGGGCCCATTCAGATTGAAATGGAGGATGACCCGCATCGATCGGGGTAGTGCCGGCCGCTGGCCGGCTCCGCGTCATCGATGCATCGCTTGGAGCCGGCCAGCGGCCGGCATTACCGTTTCTGGTGGCTCAGAACTTCCAGCGCAGGCTGGCCGACACGAAGCGCGGTTCGCCGTAGTTGTTGTAGTCCAGATTCGCCCAGTAGGTCTTGTCCAGTGCGTTGCGCACGCTCAGGGTTGCCGTCCAGTTGTCGCTGATGCGGTAGTTGGCGTTGAACTGCACCAGCATGTAGGCCGGCTGGTTCACCGTCACCGTGCCGCCCAGCGGGTAGGCGATGTTGTAGCCCTGCACCCTGCTCTGCCACTGCACGCCACCGCCAACGCTCAGGCGTTCCAGCGCACCGCGCAGCTGCAGCTGGGTGTTGAGCTGCAACAGATCCTCCGGCGGGTTGGCGTACAGCAGATCGGTGGCGGCGCGGGTGACCTTGACGTGGGTATAGCCGGCATTGACCGTCCAGCCCGGCAGGATCTCGCCATTGACGTCCATCTCCCAACCGCGCGCCTTGGTGCCGTTGACGCCGACGTAGGCGGAGGTGCCATCGCTCAGCGAACCCTCCGGCACGCCCATGTCACGCACCGCGTAGTTGTCCTGCTTGGCTTCGAACACGGCGGCATTGGCGGTCAGGCGGCCATCGAACCACTGCGTCTTGATGCCCGCTTCCAGGTTCGAGCCCTGTACTGGCGCCAGCAGGTTCTCGTTGCGGTCCTTGAAGTTCTGCGGGTTGAAGATCTCGGTGTAGCTGGCATACGCCGAGACGTTCGGCGTGATGTCGTAGACCAGGCCCACGTACGGGGTGACTTCATCACTCACCTTGTACGCACCGCTGGTGCCGGTGTAGGCGCCTGCGGCGT
>NZ_JAWIRR010000015.1:8396-108948 GCF_036320065.1 Stenotrophomonas sp. SMYL8 | reverse complement strand
ACTCGTTGAAGCAAAGCATGTCCCGGCGCGGCAACTGCCTGGACAATGCGGCGATGGAGAGCTTCTTTGGAACGCTGAAGTCGGAATTCTTCTACCTGAACAGCTTTGACAGCCTCGAGAGTCTGGAAGCTGGGCTGGTGGAATACATCCAGTACTACAACGAAGAGCGCATCAAACTGAAACTGAAAGGTCTGAGCCCGGTAAAGTACCGGGAGCAGGCCCAATCGGCCGCCTGACCCCGTCCAAGTCTCGGGGGTCACTTCACCCTGGGGGCTTAGCCGCGGCATCCATGCCGCGGATACCCCGCCAGCCCCACCCACCCGGCCGTTGACAGATTTCTGCTGCGTCTACCACCCACGGAGAAGAAAAAAGAAGATCAAAAGCAAAAGCAGCCTGGCTGGCCGCTTTTTGTAGAGCCGAGCCCACGCTCGGCTGCTTTCAGACCAGTCCGCGAAGCCGACCGCAGGCTCGGCTCGCGAGCAAGCGCAGCGCGCGACCCGCTTCTGCTGTTCTTTTTCTTCTCCGTGGCTGGACGCGCACGGAAACTGTCAGAGGCCGGGTGGGGTGGGTTCGCGGGACCGTTGGCGCCATGGATGGCGCCATCGAGCCCCCAGGGACGGGTTTACGGCGTGTCCCGCGAACCCACCCCGCCCGGCCCAATCGCATGAAACGCATTCCGCGACCACCCACGAGGGGCTGCGCCGTTGGCTGGAAACCTACGGCCACCAGCCATGCCCGAACCGGGCGTAATGATCCGCCGCGCGCTCGAACGGATTGCGCGCACTCACCCCGCCGCACAGCAGGTACACCGGCAGGTACAACGGCCCCAGCACCAGGTACTGGTAGACGTGCGCGCGCTCGTGGTCGTCCAGCCGGATCAGCGGCTCCACGCCCCACCCGGCCTGATGCGCATAGGTGCGGCAGGACATGCCCAGGTCGTGCCCGGTATGCAGGATCACATTGCCCAGCGTGATCGCCCCGCCCGGCCCCCACGGCCAGTGATCAAAGATGAGCGCACAGTCGCGGGCGCTCCAGCGCAGCGTCGCGCCGCCGAGCATGCCGGCCAGTCCACCGATCAGGCCGAGCAGTGAATTGGGGGACGTCCACACCGCGCCCAGCACCTGCAGCGCGCGCAGCCAGACCGGCCAGGGCGTCACGGGAGTCTTCAATCGGCCTCGTTGGGAATCAGCAGCCACAGGATCAGGTAGACCAGGATGCCGGGGAAGGCTGCCGAGCCGATCGAGACCAGCACGAACACGATCCGCACCAGCGTGGGGTTCCAGCCGAAGCGGTGGGCGATGCCGCCCATCACGCCGGCAATCATGCGGTCGTTCAATGAACGCGACAGCGTGCGCGGCGTGGTGTTCATGGCGGTTCTCCTGGGCTACGGGAAAAAGCAGTCGAGCAAGGCTCGACTCTACACCGCCCCTATGTCTACGGAGCGCGGTGGCGCAGGGCCTGCAGGCGTGCGCCGAACCAGGCGGCTGCAGTCTGTTCAGGCTGCCCCGGGCACTGGATGCGATAGGGCTTGCCGCTCATGCTGCTCTGGCTGGCGGCGCGCTCGATGAACTGCTCGGCGCTGTCCACCATGTCCTTCTTCAGCAGGTAGTCGTACTTGCGCTGCAGGTGCGCGCGCGCATCGCTGCCGTCGTACCAGCTGCCATTGCGCTGGAACCGGCACTGGGAGCCGTCCAGGCTGGAGATCAGCTGGGCGATCTCCCGGCGTGCATCCGTACTGGGTGCGGCGTGGGCAACAGGTGCTGCCAGCAGCAGCGTGGCAAGCAGCAGCGTGGCAAGCAGCAGCGTGAACCGTTGCGACATCATTATTCTCCAAGGCAGTCGAGCAAGCTCGACTCTACAAAAGCGAAGCAAGCCTTACACGTCGCGCACCTTCAACCAGCCATCGATCGTGGCCGGCACTTCGCGCTGCGCGCGACCGGACACGTAGATGCCGATATGGCCGCCACGGAAACTGGACTCAGTGTAATCCTCGGTGCCCAGGCGTCCACGCATCGCGCGCGAGGCATCCGGCGGCACCAGATGGTCCTGCTCGGCGTAGATGTTCAGTACCGGCAGGGTCACCTTCGACAGATCCACCGCCTCTTCGCCGATCCGCACCGTGCCGTTCATCAGCCCGTTGCCCTGGTAGAACTGCTTGATGAAGTCGCGGAACGCCTCGCCGGCCAGGTCCGGTGAATCGAAGATCCACTTCTCCATCCGCAGGAAATCCTCCAGCGCAGCCTTGTCATCGAGGATGTCGAGCAGGCCGACGTACTTCTGCACGTTCAGGCGGAACGGCTTGAGCATCAGGTAACTGGCATTCATCAGGTCGGCCGGGATGTTGCCCAGCGTGTCGACCAGCAGGTCCACATCCACCTGCCGCGCCCAGTGCGAGAGCATGTTGTCGGCGGTGTGGAAATCGACCGGGGTGACCATGGTGATCAGCTTGCCCAGCTTCTGCCGGCGCAGCGCGGCGTAGCACAGCGCGAACACGCCGCCCTGGCAGATGCCGAGCAGGTCGACCGGTCCACCACCGCGCGCGCGCAGCGCATCGACCGCGCCATCGATGTAGCGCAGCAGGTAGTCCTCCAGGGTCTGGAAGCGCTCCGAGCGATCCGGGTAGCCCCAGTCCAGCACGTAGACGTCCTGCCCCAGCGCCAGCAGCTTCTGCACCAGCGAACGGTCGGCCTGCAGGTCGACCATGTACGGCCGGTTGACCAGCGCGTAGACGATCAGCAGCGGCGTGCGCCGGGTCGGTGACTGTTCGCCGACGAAGCGGTACAGCACCACCTTGTCGTCGCGCCAGACTTCCTCGCGCGCGGTCACGCCGTAGTCCACGTCTTCCACCTGCGGCAGCAGCTTCAGCCCTTCCATCAGCTTGCGCTGCATGGCCAGGGTTTCCTGCATCAGGTCATCAGCGTTGAAGCCCAGCGGTCCTTTCATCGGTCACGCGTCCGCGTGGAAGTACGAGGCGCTGCCTTTGGTGCAGCCTTCTTCGCAGGCGCCTTTTTCGCAGCCGCCTTCTTTGCCGGCGCGGCCTTCTTCGCGGCCTTGCGCGCGACCGGCTTCACCTTCGCCGGCGCCGGCTGTGCCACCGGATCGACCTCGCCCGTACCGGCCATGGCCGCCACCTGTGCCTGCAGTCGGCGCAGGCTGCGCTCCAGCTCGGCGATGCGGCGGTGCGCGGCGTCCATCTCACTGCGGGTCGGCAGGCCGATCCGTTCACTCATCTGTTCCACCTCGCGCTGCAGGCCGGCGCGCAGGCGCATCTGAGCGTTGCCGAGTGCGGCATACACCTGCTGGAACGGTTCGGACATGGCGACCTTGGCGTAGGCCTCCTCGGCCACTTCAATCCACAGGTCGAACATCGCGCGGGCGCTGGTCAGCTGGCTGCCCGGCTGCTCGTGCTCGGCCAGGCGCTGCTCGAACAGCGCGAAGGCCTCGTCCAGTGCCTGCTTGATCTGATCGACGTAGGCGCGTGAATGCTGCTGGTATTCCTCCTGCGCCCGCAGCAGCGCCTGCCAGCGCGCCTGGTGCTCGCGGCCGGGCCCGAACGCCGGGCTCTGCAGCCACGGACCGGCCTGCAGCTGGAACTGCTGCAGCCAGGCGGCAAACTCCGGTACAGCGGCGCCAGCGTGGGTGCTGCCACGGGCGCCCTGCAGCATCCACTGCAGCATGCCGTCGCCCTGCCCCTGCACCGCCTCGCGCCAGGCTTGTGCCACATCGGCACTGCTGGCGTCGCGGCCGGCGAAACGCGCAGCCACTTCCTGCATGGTTCCGTACCAGCTGCCCGCCTGTTCGCGGAAGCGGCGCACGGCATCTTCCGGCGCGCCCTGCCCCTGCTCGGGCAACAGCTGGCCCCACCAGTCGAACAGCCGTTGCCAGCTGCCGGGGTCGTCACCTGCCGGCGCACCGGGCGTGCTGGCGTGGCGCAGGGCATCGCCCCAGGCGCCGAAGTACTGCCGGGCCAGGGTCTCGAAATCGCTGCTGCCGGCGTCGTGGGCCGAGCTGGTCATCGCAGGCCTCCGCAGGGCTGGCTCATGGCTTGGGAATGCGCAGGGTCTTGCTGATCATCAGCGACCCGGACAAGGCGAACAACAACACCATCGGGTGCAGCTGCCACGGGCCGATCTGCCACTGGCCGAACCAGATGTTCTGGCCGATGGCATCGGTACCGGCGGCGATCGCCAGCACGATCACCAGCACCAGGCTGGTCGGGATCGGGGTGCCCTCGAAATACGCAACCTTGCCCTCGTCGCCGGCCAGCGCCTCTGCGGTGACGTTGTAGCGCGCCAGGCGGCTGACGCCGCAGCAGACGAAATAGCTCAGCACCAGCCAGTCCCAGCCGCCCTGCATGCCGCAGGCGTAGGCCAGCGCCGCCGGGGCCACACCGAAGGAGATCACGTCGGACAGCGAGTCCAGCTCGCGGCCCAGGGTGGAGCTGGACTTGCGCCAGCGCGCGATGCGCCCGTCGAGGGCGTCGAAAATGAAAGCCAGCGGGATCAACGCCATGCCGAACAGCAGGTAGCCGCGCTCGCCGTCCTGCAGGAAGCGCATTGCGGCAAAGACCGCACCGGTGCCGCAGAAAGCATTGGCCAGGGTGAACCAGTCGGCCAGCTGGAATTCGCGCAGCATCGAGAAGTGACGTTTCATGGGGTCTCACGGAGCATCAAGGCCCACAGGTTACCGCGAGCGCCGCCACTGGCGACAGCGCTGGCAGGCCCCAGCCTTCACCGCTCCCTCACCTGTCCTCACCGGCGGTGAATTTTTCGCCACCCATCTTGACAGCCTAGGGGGGTGGCGCCTGTCGCGGCTTATCCACAAAGTTGCCCACGCGTAATCCACACCCCCTGTGGACAACCAGATCTCACCGACTGCGACGCTGGACATTTCCTCATCACCCCGAAGCGGGGTTTCCCTACTTCCCAAGCCACAAGGTCGGCGCTATGGTCACCGGCGGACCCGCCGCCGCCACGTCCGAAACTCTGCAACGGACGATGATGATGCTGGATGCTCCCACTCTGGCCGCACAGCTGCGGCAGCCCCATGGCGAGGCCGCGCTGGCGGTGGCTGACTCGATGAACCGCAGCAACGGCGCACTCAACCTGGCCGCGATCGGGCTGCTGGCCGTCGGTACTGGCGAACGGGTCCTGGAGATCGGCCCCGGCAATGCGGCCTTCGCGCCGCTGATGCTGCAGGCCACCGACAGCCACTATCTGGGTATTGAGCTGTCCATCGCCATGGTCGAGGCCGGCAACCAGCGCCTGGCCAGCGCCGGGTTGGCCGAGCGTGCCGCGATGCGACACGGCGACGCTCATGCGCTGCCGGTCGCCGATGCCGCGATGGATGCCGCGCTGGCGGTCAACACCCTGTACTTCTGGCCGAACCTGGCGCCGGTGCTGGACGAGCTGGCGCGGGTGCTGCGCCGGGGCGGCCGCCTGTGCCTGGCCTTTGGCGACGCCAGCTTCATGCGCAGCCTGCCATTTGCTGCCGACTTCCAACTGCATGAGCTGGACGCGGTGGAGCTGGCGCTGCGTGTGTCGGGCTTCCGCGTCTCGGCCTGGCGCAGCCACCGGGAATCCGCAGCCGGCAATGACGGCCAGATCCGCGAAAAGCACTTCCATCTGCTGCTGGCACAGCGGCGCTGAAGTGGTAGAGCCGGCCGCTGGCCGGCTGCCGCGGCATTCCGGATTGCCGGCCAGCGGCCGGCACTACCCAGCCTGCACCTGCCGCCAGCGAGCAACACAGAACACCTGCATCACCAATGGTCGGCCCACCGCAGCCGCCGCAACGACGGTGATCCGACCGCGTGGTAGAGCCGGCCACTGGCCGGCTGCCCCGACCGTTCCGCGTTGCCGGCCAGCGGCCGGCACTACCCAGCCTGCACCCGCCGCCGCCAATGCGCGAAGCAGAACACCTGCATCACCAGCATCGCCAGCAGCCCCAGTGGCCACGCCCACCACAGGCCGGCCAGCCCATGCCGCGCCTGCAACCACATCGCCAACGGCAGCTCCAGCAGCAGTACCGCTGCCATGCCCAGCAACGCTGGCAGCAAAACCGTGCCGCTGCCGCGCATTACCCCGACCAGCACCGCGCTGCCTCCCATCGCCAGCACGCCCCATACCACCGTGCGCAGCTGCGATGCGGCCAATTCGCGCACCTCTGCGGCCGCCAGAATCAGCCCGGTCAGCCAGGGCGCCAGCGCCATCACCAGCAGCACCACCACGCTCAGCATCGCCAGCCCAAGCAGCACACCGGTGCGAGCGATGGCGGGCAGCCGTGCCGTACGCCCCGCGCCCATCGCATGCGCCGCGAGGATGGTGGCGGTGATCCCCAGCGACATCGCAGGCAGTTGCACCCAGCTCATCAACTGGTTGACCGCACCGTAGGCGGCCGTGGCCGTGTAGCCGTAGCGGTTGATCCAGCCCAGCAACACGATTTCGGCAATGGCCAGGCTGAGCATCTGCAGCGATGACGGTACGCCGATGCGCAGCATCGCGCGGATGAGCACGCCATCGAAACGGATGGCACGCAGCAGCTCACGTCCCGGCGCCAACGGGTGCCCCATCCTCTGCCACCGCCACATAAGCCAGGCCAGGGCCAGCAGCGAGGCAAACGCCGCCGAGACTGCCGCACTGGCCGAACCCAGCTGCGGCAGGCCGGCCCAGCCGACGATCAGCAGCGGCGTGCACAGCAGGCCGACCACCGTTGCCAGCAGCAGCGCATGCAGCGGTGTCTTCGCATCGCCCACCGCGCGGCTCACCGCAGTGGCCAGCCACAGCAGGAAGAACACCGGTGCCGTCAGCAACAGCACGCGTGCGTAGACAATGGACTCACTGAGGACCGCTGCCGGCGTGCCCAACGCCACCAGCAGTTGTGGCGCGAAGCCGCCGCCCACAGCCATCACCAGCACCGACAGCAGCAGGATCAGCGCCACCGCGCTGCCAGCCACGACGCGTGCCTGCTGCGGGCGGCCCGCGCCCCAGGCCTGGCCGATCAGCACCATCGCACCGGTCGCCAGGCCCATTACCAGGGCCAACAGCAGGAAGAAGACCGGAAAGAACGCAGCCGCTGCAGCCACTGCCTGTGTGCCGAGCAGATGGCCGAGGTAAATGTTGTCCAGCGTGCCTGCGGCCAGCTGCAGCGCATTGGTCAGCAGCATCGGCAGCAGCAGGGTCAGATAGGTGCGCCACAGCGGGGGTGCTGCCGGAGGTATCGGATGTACAGGGGGGCTCATGGGGTTCTCTGGGCAAGGCGCCGCCCTGCCCGGCGTTTCCGCCAGCAAAGCACGCACAGGGGAAGCGGGCCTGGACCCGCGGTCAGGT
This sequence comes from Stenotrophomonas sp. SMYL8, assembly GCF_036320065.1. NCBI lineage: Bacteria > Pseudomonadati > Pseudomonadota > Gammaproteobacteria > Lysobacterales > Lysobacteraceae > Stenotrophomonas > Stenotrophomonas sp. SMYL8. The sequence goes on along the minus strand of NZ_JAWIRR010000015.1, from coordinate 101,623 downwards.
GGGGCCGTCGCTCAGCAACGGCGCGATGGCTCAGCCGTCGGCGTGGTCCGCAGGATCGTCGAAGGCCAGGCGCAGAGCGTGGGCGCGCACATCCGCGGGCCAACTCCGCAACGCCGCTTCCAGGCCCGCGCGGTCATGCGCGAACAGGACACGGATCGCCTCCTCGAAACCCGGCAGGTCACCGGCGATGGTCTGCAGGAAGTGATAGGCACGCTCGCTGTCACGACGCTGGCGGTCCTTGTCAGCACCGGCACGGCTGGCCGCCTCCACCAGCCTGCGCAGCACCACCGAGGCACCGCCAGGCTGCTCGGCCAGCCACGCCCAATGGCGCGGCAGCAAGGTCACTTCTCGGGCGACCACACCCAGCTTGGGGCGGCCACGGCCTCGCGGGGCAACAGGCGCGTCTTCAGGAGCGATTCCGGCGTCCGCTTGCACGGCCGATGGGAACGCGGCAGCCACCCGCGAAAGCAGTTCTGCGTCGCTGCCACGCGTATCGAAATCACGGGTGCGGCCGGTGGCGTTGTCGAACACCAGCAGCGGACCGGCAGCGTTGTCGACACGCAGCTGCTTCAACGCCAGCGCGACCACTTCCGGCGTACCGGAAGCGACCAGGCGATGGCCGTCGAAACAACTGAAGGGAGGGAGTCGGGACGCAGGCATGGCAATGGCATCAGAGGCGATGCGCAAATATTGCCCGGGTAATTTGATCCCGTCAATATTGCCCGGGTATTAATTTGCCAGAAGAGCGTGCCAACCAAGGTTGGCAGCTACCCGATTTCCCGGTTCACAGGCGGCTGAAGGACCAGCTCACCATGCGCCCGTCCTTGTACGGCATCACGCCGTGGAACGGGCGCGGGTCGGCGTCGAACACCAGCGGCAGGAAGTTGCGGTCGCCCTCCCACATCGGCAGGGTGTCCAGCTTGTCCAGGTCCACCCACTCCAGCGTGCCTTCGTGGTTGCCGCCGTGCGGGGTGCCCTCGAATCCATCGATGACGAACACGAAACCCAGCCAATCCTCGCCGTGCTTGCCGAAGCCCGGCCAGCTGATGGTGCCGCGCAGGCGCATGCCGGTGCAGTCGATGCCGGCTTCCTCGGCGATCTCGCGGCGCATGCTGGCCGCCACATCCTCGTCCGCTTCGATCTTGCCGCCCAGGCCGTTGTACTTGCCCAGGTGGTGGTCACCGGGACGGGTATTGCGGTGGATCATCAGCACCTGGCGACGATCAGGCGACAGCACATAGCCCAGGGTGGCGACGATCGGGGTGTACGGCATGGGGCAGCATCCAGCGGCAGGTCAGCCGTGGATTATGGCCGATCAGCGCACCAGCGACAGGCGACGCTCGGCAGGCGCACTGGCGCCGTCGGGATCGCGGCGCAGGGTGGCGACACCGTGGCCACGCTCGGCCAGGTATTCCAGCCACTTGCCGAGGAAGGTGTTCATCCGCATGCGGTGGCTGATCAGCTCTGCCGGCGGCGGGTACAGGCCCATGGTGTCCTGCCAGCGACGGCCGACGTAGCAATGGGTGGTCTCGGCCTGGCGCGCGTCACGGTACAGACGCACATAGGCCGACGGATCCGGCTCACCGGTGACCGGGTCGGCCAGGTCGTAGGTCAGGCGCAGTTCCACCGTGTAGCGGTGGCACTCGATCACGTCCAGGCGGACATCCAGGCCGTCGCCGATCGAGGAAATGTAGCTGCCCGCCACCAGTCCGGCCGGTTCGAACAGACGCACCAGATGGCGGTAGTTTTCCGCGTACAGGCCCATGAGCCAGCTCAGCCGGCTCAGGCGGGGAATGCGTTCGGTGCGGGGCAAGGCTCGGGCCATGGGTCGATCCTACACGTTGGTGCTTCAACGTGGGGGCGCGCACGTGCAAGCCAACCCCTGGGTAGTGCCGGCCGCTGGCCGGCAGCCCTGCATCGCGGCCGAGGGTTCATCCACCAGCCGGCCAGCGGCCGGCTCTACCAGACGAGGATCAATACAGCTCGCGCTGCAGCCCCAGCGTGGCCAGCACCTTGCTGGAAATCTCCTCGATCGATGTATGGGTGGTGCTCAGGGTCGGAATCCGCTCCATCTGGAACATCACCTCGGCCGCAGCCACCTCGCGCTTGCAGGTGTCCAGGTTTGCGTAGCGCGAGTTCGGGCGGCGCTCCTGGCGGATCTGCTGCAGCCGGTCCGGGTCGATGGTCAGGCCGAACAGCTTGCGCCGGTAGTTGCGCAGGCGTGGCGGCAGGCGGTCGCTTTCCAGGTCTTCGTCGGTCAGCGGGTAATTGGCCGCGCGCACCCCGTAATGCAGGGCCAGGTAGATGCAGGTGGGCGTCTTGCCGGCGCGCGACACCGCCACCAGGATCACGTCGGCATCGTCGTAGTTCACCGCGATGCCATCGTCATGGGTCAGGGCGAAGTTCATCGCGTTGATGCGGCGGTGGTAGGTGTCGAAATCGACCATGCCGTGGGCCTGGCCGACCCGGGCCAGGCGCGGACTGGCCAGTTCACGCTCCAGCGGCTCGATGAACGGCGCGAACACATCCAGCATCAGCGCGCCGCTGTCGGCCAGGATCAGGCTCAGGCTCTGGTCCACGCAGGAGTTCACCACGATCGGCCGGACCTGGTACCGCTCCCCTGCCGCCTGGATCCGGGCGCAGGCTTCACGCGCTTTTTCGGGGTCGTCGACAAACGACATGCGGTCGGTAATGAAGCTGAACCCGGAGAACTGGGTAAGCAGGCTATGCCCAATGGTTTCAGCGGTGATACCGGTTCCATCGGAAACGTAGAACACCGGACGGATGGTCGACATGCGCGCTTTTACCCCCTACGAAGCCTAAAAAGGCCGCCAGCACAAGCTTGTGCCGACGGTACTCTGCCCGGCATCATATCGGCTTCTTCCTACGGACGCGGCCATTCCAGCCCGCCTCGGGCGATGGCCAAACGGAGCATCGCGCTTGAACGAGAACATCCTGTGGTTGCACGAACTGCGTCTGGCCGATCTGGCCCGCGTAGGCGGCAAGAATTCGTCGCTGGGCGAGATGATCGGCAACCTGGCCGGTCTGGGCGTTTCGGTGCCGGGCGGTTATGCCACCACCGCTGAAGCCTTCAAGGACTTCATCGCGCACAACGATCTGTCCAAGCGCATCTTCGACAAGCTGGCCACGCTGGACGTCGAGGACGTCAACGCGCTGACCGCAGCGGGCAAGGAAATCCGCACCTGGGTGATCGATGCCCCGCTGCAGCCGCAGCTGGACCAGGACATCCGCACTGCCTACGCCCAGCTGAGCGCCGACAATGGCGGCGGCGACGTGGCCGTGGCCGTGCGTTCGTCGGCCACCGCCGAGGATCTGCCGGATGCCTCCTTCGCCGGCCAGCAGGAAACCTTCCTCAACGTCACCGGTGCCGACGACGTCGTGCACAAGGTCAAGGAAGTGTTCGCCTCGCTGTACAACGACCGTGCCATCGCCTATCGCGTGCACCACGGTTTCAAGCATGAGGACGTGTTCCTGTCCGCCGGCGTGCAGCTGATGGTGCGTTCGGGCGTCGGTTCCTCCGGCGTGCTGTTCACCCTGGACACCGAGTCCGGCTTCCGCGATGTGGTGTTCGTCACCTCGTCCTTCGGCCTGGGCGAAATGGTCGTGCAGGGCGCGGTCAACCCGGACGAGTACTACGTCTACAAGCCCACCCTGCAGGCCGGCAAGCCGGCGATCCTGCGCCGCTCGCTCGGCAGCAAGGCCATCCGCATGGTGTATTCGGATGTTCCGGGTGAGCGCGTCAGGATCGAGGACACTCCGGTCGAACTGCGCAACACCTTCTCGATCAGCGACGAGGACGTGCAGGAACTGTCCAAGCAGGCGCTGGTCATCGAAAAGCACTACGGCCGCCCGATGGACATCGAGTGGGCCAAGGACGGTGTCAGCGGCAAGCTGTTCATCGTGCAGGCGCGCCCGGAAACGGTGAAGTCGCGCAGCCATGCCACCCAGATCGAGCGCTTCGCGCTGACCGAAAAGGGCGGCAACGTGCTGGCCGAGGGCCGCGCCGTCGGTGCCAAGATCGGTTCGGGCGTGGCCCGCGTGGTGAAGACGCTGGACGACATGAACCGCGTGCAGCCGGGCGACGTGCTGATCGCCGACATGACCGATCCCGATTGGGAACCGGTGATGAAGCGCGCTTCGGCCATCGTCACCAATCGCGGTGGCCGTACCTGCCATGCCGCGATCATCGCGCGCGAGCTGGGCGTGCCGGCCGTGGTCGGTTCGGGCAACGCCACCAAGGTCATCGAAGATGGCCAGCTGGTCACCGTCAGCTGCGCTGAGGGCGATACCGGCTTCATCTACGAAGGCAAGCTGGGCTTCGAGCGCACCACCACCGATCTGGGCAACATGCCGCCGGCACCGTTGAAGATCATGATGAACGTGGCCAACCCGGAACGTGCCTTCGACTTCGGCCAGCTGCCGAACGCCGGCATCGGCCTGGCCCGTCTGGAAATGATCATCGCCAGCCACATCGGCATCCACCCGAACGCGCTGCTGGAATACGACCGCCAGGATGCGGCAACCAGGAAGAAGATCGACGAGAAGATCGCCGGTTACGGTGATCCGGTCAGCTTCTACGTGGATCGCCTGGCCGAAGGCATCGCCACCCTCACCGCCTCGGTCGCACCGAACGCCGTGATCGTGCGCCTGTCGGACTTCAAGTCCAACGAGTACGCCAACCTGATCGGCGGCAGCAACTACGAGCCGCACGAAGAGAACCCGATGATCGGCTTCCGCGGCGCCAGCCGTTACGTCGATCCGAGCTTCTCGGCCGCCTTCGCGCTGGAGTGCAAGGCCGTGCTGCGCGTGCGCAACGAAATGGGCCTGGACAACCTGTGGGTCATGATTCCGTTCGTGCGCACCCTGGAAGAAGGCCGCAAGGTCATCGAGGTGCTGGAACAGAACGGCCTGAAGCAGGGCGAGAACGGCCTGAAGATCATCATGATGTGCGAAGTGCCGTCCAACGCACTGCTCGCCGATGAGTTCCTGGAGATCTTCGACGGCTTCTCGATCGGCTCCAACGACCTGACCCAGCTCAGCCTGGGCCTGGACCGCGATTCGTCGATCGTCGCGCACCTGTTCGACGAACGTAACCCGGCAGTGAAGAAGCTGCTGTCGATGGCGATCAAGTCGGCACGTGCCAAGGGCAAGTACGTCGGCATCTGCGGCCAGGGCCCGTCCGATCATCCGGATCTGGCCGAATGGCTGATGCAGGAAGGCATCGAGTCGGTGTCGCTGAACCCGGACACCGTGGTCGATACCTGGCTGCGCCTGGCCAAGCTGAAGGCCAACGGCTGATGCCGTGATGGCCACAGGCTGACGCCGTGTTCATCGGCGTCGGCCCATACTGCTGCTGCACGCAAGCCCCGCCTCTGCGGGGCTTGCTGTTTCTGGCGTCCACGTACGCCCTGCCCCGCGCAGACTTCCCCCGCAGCAAAGGATTTCCGCATGATCGCCGCCGCAGCACCCGCCCCCACCGCAACGCCCTGGTTCCATTCGCTCGACTGGGAGCGCCTGCTGGAAACTTACGGTGTGCCGTTGCTGGCCGCGATCGTGGTGCTGCTGGTCGGCATGTGGCTGGCGCGACGCCTGTCCAACGCAATGCCGCGCGCCACCGCGCGCATGGGCGTGGACCCGATGCTGGGCAGTTTCCTGCGCAACGTGGTGTACGCCGCGTCGCTGGTGATCGTAGTGGTGCTGGCGATCGGCACGCTGGGTGTGCAGATCACCCCGCTGCTGGCCGTGCTCGGTACCGCTGGCCTGGCAGTTGGCCTTGCCCTGAAGGATTCGCTGTCCAACATCGCGTCGGGCGTGATGCTGGTGACGCTGCGCCCGTTCCGCGTGGGCGACGTGGTGACCGTGGCCGGCCAGACCGGCACGGTGCGCGAAGTGCGCATCTTCCAGACCGTCATCACCGGTGCCGACAACCAGCACACCACCATTCCCAACACGCTGATCACCGCCGCACCCATCATCAACCTCACCGCCGAGCCGACCCGCCGCGTCGAACTGGTGATCGGCATCGGTTACGAAGACAACATCCAGCTGGCACGCGACACCGCGCTGGCGCTGATGAAGGCCGACCCGCGCGTGCTGCAGGCACCAGCACCGGACGTGGTCGTCTACGAGCTGGGGGCGCACGCGATCAATCTTGGCATCCGCTGCTACGTGAAGTCGGCCGACTGGTTCGGCACCAAGGTCACGCTGCTGGAACAGCTCAAGCTGGGCTTCGACAAGGCCGGCATCAACATCCCGTATCCGCAGCAGGACATGCACCTGTACCTGCATGGCAAGGATGGCGGCGTGGTCGAGGCCGACGCGCTGGTGCGCGACAAGCCTTGATCCGACACAGAAATGCCGGCCAGCGGCCGGCACTACCCTGCCCCGCACATCCTGGGAGTGGGCGGCGGGGGGCGGGCCCCCCCCCCGCCCCGCCGGCCGACCCCCCGCGCCCCCCGGGGGGGGGGCCCCGCCCCCCCCCCCCCCCCCCCGACTCTACAGAGACCTCAATCGCTGCAGCTGCCACCACCACCGTCACTGCTGCCGCCGTCGCTTCCACAGTCGGAGCTGCTGTAGCTGTGATGACTGTGGCTGTCCCCGGAATAGCCGCCGGAGAAATCGGCGGGCCCACCGCCACTGCCATCGCTCCGCGCGGGTGAGCCATCGGCCGTGGCCACCGCCATGCACAGGATCGCGCCGACCAGCGGCAGCAGCCAGACCAGCAGCAGCTGCACCGTCCGGCCGCCCACCGACAGGCCATCACGCCTGACGATCACCACGGTAGCCACCACGTTCAGGCCCAGCACCAGCAGGACCAGCAGAAGGGCAACGATCAGCATTCGGCGACTCCGTGCCTGGACTGGGGGCATTATGGCCTGCCACCCCGGCAATGGCCCTGCCTGTCATGAAGATGGGACAATGTAGGGCGCGCCGGCCTGCCCCGTGGCCGCCGGCGCCCCCCGCACCACACGGAAGAAGAAGAACAACAACATGCTGAAAGTCATTTTCGATACCGACCCGGGCGTCGACGACGCCCTGGCCCTGCTGTACCTGCACAAGCACACCCAGATCGACCTGATCGGCGTCACCACCACCTTCGGCAACGCCTCGGTGGAGTCGACCACGCACAATGCGCTGTACCTGAAGCAGGCCTGGGGCTTTGCCGCTCCGGTCGCGCGCGGTGCCGGTGGCCCGCTGCAGCCGGAAGCCACCCCGGAAGCCTGGCCGGTGCACATCCATGGCCACAACGGGTTGGGCAATCACCCGGTGCCGGCCAGCCTGGACGTGGCCGCCGATGCGCGCCCGGCCCACCAGCTGATCATCGACCTGGTCCGCGCCCATCCGGGCGAGGTGACCCTGGTCGCGGTCGGCCGCATGACCAACCTGGCCCTGGCCCTGCAGCAGGCCCCGGACATCGCCGGCCTGGTGCGCGGCGTGGTGATCATGGGTGGCGCTTTCCACGTCAACGGCAACATCACCCCGGCCGCCGAGGCCAACATCTGGGGCGATGCCGAAGCCGCCGACGTGGTGTTCACTGCCAGCTGGCCGGTTACTGCGATCGGTCTGGACGTGACCACCCGCGTGGAAATGGACCGTGACGGCCTGGACACGCTGGCTGCCATCGGCGGTGCCGACGCCGAGCTGGTCCGTGCGCTGTCGCAGGACTACGTGGACTTCTACCTGCAGGCCGGCCACAAGGGCATGGTCGTGCACGACTGCTGCGCGTGCATCGCGCTGACCCGCCCGGAGCTGTTCCAGTTCGAGCGCGCCAGCGTGCGCGTGGCCACCGACGGTGTCGCCCGCGGCATGACCATTCCCAAGCCGGAAGGCCTGGCGTTCGGTCCCAGCGTGTGGGATGGCCACGTGGTGCAGTCGATTGCCATCGGCGTGGATGCGGCCGCGGTACTGGCCGACATCGAGCAGACCCTGAAGGTCTGACCCGCTAGCGCTTGGCCCTGCCCGGGACCGTCTCGGGCAGGGTCCACAGCACCGGCAGCACCAGCACCGCCACCAGCGCGATCATCGCGCCCGGCGCCGCTGCCCAGCCGCTGCGCTCCACCCACCATTGCGCCAGCCAGGGTGTTGCGCCGCCGAAGAAGGCGGTGGCCATGGTCACCCCCAGTGCCAGCCCGCTGACCCGGCCTTCGCCGGGGAACTGTTCAGCCGTGGCAGGGGCCGCGACCGCGCTCACGCCACCGGCCACGCAGGCCAGCAGCACCGCCGCCAGCGCGATGCCCAGCGCCGTCGCCTGTGCCATCCACGCGAACAGGGACAGCGGCAGCAGCGCTGCCAGCACGGTCAGGCCCAACAGCATCGGCCGTCGCCCGACGCGGTCGGACAATGCGCCGCACAGCGGCGTGATCGCAATGACCGCCACTGCCGCAATCGTCGACAGCCACAGTGCATCACCTTCGTCATGACCCTGCGCATGCAGGAATGCCGGCACATAGGTGATGCCGACGTAATAAGTGATCGATCCCAGCGCCGAGATCGCAAACGTGCGCGCTACCGCCAGCGGGTGGTTACGCAATACGTGGCGAAGCGGCGTAGCCGGAATACTGCCCTCGCGACGCTGGCGTTCGAACTCCGGCGATTCGTGCATGCCCGAGCGCGCAACCAGGATCACCAGTGCCAGCGCGGCACCGAAGAAGAACGGAATGCGCCAGCCCCAGCTGTCCAGCTGCGCCGTGGGCAGCAGCGCAACCGTAAGCGCCGAGATCGCCACCGCCAGCAGCGCGCCCACCTCGCTGGCCGCCGATGCCAGCGAGGTCACCAGGCCGCGTCGCCGTGCTGGTGCGCTTTCCAGCAGGTACGCCACCACGCCGGTGTACTCACCGCCCACCGAAAATGCCATCACGCAGCGCAGTACCAGCAGCAGCACGCCCGCCGTAGTGCCCGCCGTGGCCGCAGTCGGCAGCAGCGCGGTGGCCAGCATCGCCGCTGCCATCAGGGCCATCGATGCCAGCAGCATCCAGCGCCGGCCCAGCCGGTCCCCCAGGTGGCCGAAGCACAGTGCGCCCAGCGGGCGCATCAGGTAGGACACCGCAAAGCCGGCCAGGGTGACCAGCAGCGCCTGCTCGCCACCACCGAAGAACACCCGCGACAGCACCGTGGCGAAGTACAGGTACAAGGTGAAGTCGTACCACTCCACCACCGTGGACAGGCCGGCCACCCACATCGAGCGCTGCCGCTCGGCAGTCATTGCGTGTTCGCCTTCAACAGCCTCGATCCCGGTTGCGCAGGTTCGGGGCAGGATGTCACGGCCGGGGTGAAATACCGGTCATCGGCTGTCCGTCGCCTGCATGTACTGGGTTTCATGGCCGGTGAATCGCTCACCGTCAAAGCCGAAGCAGAAGCGTCCTTCCTCGAACACGCGGTAGACCAGCAACGCACCATCAAGGCAGAACTGTTGCTGGTCCACACCCGTTTCCAGGGTCCCGTAGCCGGTGGCGTCTCCGCCCTTCCCCGCCGGCCCGGTGAAGGCATCGAACGGCAATGGCGTCGCCCTGCCCGTGCGGGTATCGACCAGCACCAGCGTGCGCTGGAAGTACTCGGGTCGATCATCGACCTGCACCAGCAGATAGTGCTGGTTGAAATCGGGTTTCTGGTGCTGGAGGGCATCTTCAATGGCGGCGCGGTGCTGCGCATCGCAGAAATCGACCGGGCTGTAGCGGTAGCTGCAACCGTCGTGGTCGTAGGGCAGGTTCATGCCGGAATAGCTGATGCTCCCCTCGCTGTCCACGTCGTGGCCCAGTTCCGGGGTGCTGCACAGCAGCCACGAACGCTGCGCATCTTCAGGATCGGCCATCAGCTTCGGTTCGCGGCCCTGCTCGTAAGACGCGCCGCCCGGAAATTCCTGCCCGAAGCGCTGGCGGACGATGGGACGCGCCTTCTCCAGCGGCAGGCCGATCTTCACGCCACGGAACGAGACGAAGGTCATCGTCGGCAGGATCACCTCCTCCACCGGCAGTCCCTTCCACTGCCCCTGCACGCAGAACGTGGCGATCTCGTTCTCCTCGTCCTCCTTGCAGGGCTTCGGCGTATTCGTGGCCAGCCAGGGATGTGCCGGACGCTCGGTCTGAACGTCGATGTACCAGCCGTCCAGCGCACAGCTCGGCAGCGCATCGAGCAGCGGAGAGAGGTCTTCTGCCATGGCCGGGGCGGCAAGCGGTGTGCCCGCTGCGGGTACTCCGGTCGGCGCATCCGTTGTGCGCTGGCATGCCGCCAGCGCGAGCAGACCAACCAGCAGCGCGACGTGGCGCGGACGCCGGATTGAATGATGCGCTCCCTGCATTGCGTGTTTCCTGGTTTCAGAACTCAGTGCAGATGATCGCCGATCCCGGGCCGGCTGGGACGCTGGGTGCTGCGCGACCTCCACGCATGGCGTGGAGCTACCCGGTGTGCTGGCTTGCCGCTCTGTAAGCGGTGTAGGCATCGAGGATCTTCTGCATCCGGGCCTGCTGCTTCACACCCATCGGTGCCCGTTGCACACGCTTCAGCAGCGTCTTCCACATATATCCGGAACGGAAGAAGTACGGGCGCACCTCAAGGAAGGTCAGCACGACATCCACCGTATTCGGATCCTGCTCAGCCAGTTGCTTCAGTGCATTGGCGTAGCCACCCGGGAAAGCAAGCTGTTCATAGCGCTGGTTGTATTCCGCGCAGGCTGCTGTGTGCCGCTGCATTTCTTCCGGGCCACGCCAGCGCGCGCCAGCGGCTTCGCGGATGGCTTGGCGCAGCCGATTGATCTCGTCCGCATTGGCGCGGATCAGACGTTCCATGGGTGCGCGGGGATGGTTCCTTCCCTGTGGTTTGTCAGGGGTCACGGGGCGCGGCGCAGGGTGATCAGGGTGATCTCCGAAGGAACGCCGATGCGTGCCGGGAAACCGGCCCACAGGCCAGCACCATTGCTCACGTACAGTGTCATGCCATCCACCTCGTAACGCCCGGACACATAACCGCCATTGGCGCGCTTCACCAGCTGGTCCATGCCGATGATCTGCCCGCCGTGGGTATGCCCCGACAACTGCAGCTTCACCCCACGCGCGGCAGCCTCGCGTGCGTTGCGCGGGCGATGGTCGAGCAGGATCACCGGCGCGCCCGGATCGGCGCCAGCCAGCGCGGCCTCCAGGTCCGGCAACGGCAGGCCGTAGCGTGCCGCCACCGGGTCGGTGACACCGGCGATGGTCAGCGCCGCGTCACCGCGTCGTACCTGCAGATGACTGTTCTCCAGCACCTGCATGTGCAGCGCGCGGAACGCCTGCATCCAGTCCTGGTACTGCGCGTAGTACTCGTGGTTGCCGGTGATGGCAATGACGCCATCCGGCGCCTGCAGGTCGGCCAACGGACGCGCGTCGTCGCGACGGGCCTCGACACTGCCGTCGATCAGATCGCCAGTGATCACGATCAGGTCCGGCTTCAGCGCATTGCTCTCCTCCACCACCCTGCGCACCCAGTCGCCGGTCAGCAGGCGGCTGGCATGGATGTCGGTCAACTGCAGCACGCGATAGCCATCGAACGCGGCCGGCAAGCCGGCGATGCTCACCTCGATCTGCCGAGGCTTGGGGACGGCCATGCCCTGGCTGACGCCATAGCCACTGACCAGCAGCGCCAGCACACCCGCCGCCGGGCGCAGCTTCGGCGCGCGCAACGCCGATACAGCACGTGGCCTGCGCAGGATGCGCGACACCAACAGGCCCGCGTCCAGCACCAGCAGGAACAGCGCCAGCAGCAGTACGGCAGTCGAACCCGTGGCCAACGAGGCGATGGCCAGCTTCGGGATTTCCGGCGAGGCCATCGTGCCCCAGAACATGGCGACGATGCGCAGCTGCACGGCAACGCTCACCAGCAGCAGCGACAGCACGACCTTCATCCAGATGGGCATGCGCAGTGGCCAGAACAGGCGCCAGGCCACATACAGGCCCATCAACAAACCGATCGTACTCAGCACTGCAACCATCCTGGAAAGAAAGCGGGCCCGCCATGGTGACGGTTGCCGGCAGTGTTGTGTAGAGCCGGGCCCGTACCCGGCTGCTCAGGAAGCAGTCGAGCATGGCTCGACTCTACAGAGGGCCAGTCGAGCATGGCTCGACTCTACGAAAGCCCGATGCGTTCCACCCGCAGGCGGGCGATGCGACGCTTCTCCATTGCCAGTACGGTGATGCGTACATCCGCAATCTCCACCGTGTCACCGATGTCCGGCAGGCGACCCAACTGCTCCAGTACCAGTCCGGAGATGGTCATGTAGTCGGCACTGCGCGGCAGCGACACGCCGGCCAGGCGCTGCAGGTCGTCCAGGGTCAGCGCACCGTCGGCCTCCCACTGGTTCTCGCCCTGCGCCTCCACGCCATAGCGCTCGTCCTGGGTGTCGACCAGGTCACCGGCAATGGCCGCCAGCAGATCGTTGGCGGTCACCAGGCCTTCCACACTGCCGTACTCGTCCACCGCCACCGCCAACGGCACCGGGTGCTGGCGGATCAGTTCCAGCGCCTGCAGTGCGCTGGCGCTGGACAGCACGTACTGCGGCTCGCGCAGGTTGCCCTCCAGCTGCAGCGGCCTGCCCTGCAGCAGGTCGGCCAGAAGGTCGCGGCTCTGCACCACGCCGCGCAGGCTGTCCAGGTCGCCATCACCCACCAGCAGGCGGGTGTGCGGCGATGCCACCAGGCGTGCCACCACATCCTCCTGCCCACGTGCCAGGTCGATCCACTGCACGTCGGCACGCACGGTCATCACGCTCGACACCGGGCGATCAGCCAGGCCCAGCACGCTGCGGATCATCTCGTGCTCGGCCGGCTGCAACCGCTCTTCGGCATCGACGTGTTCGTCAGCGTTTTCGTCGTCGTGGCCATTGGCCGGGCGCGCGCCCAGCATGCGCAGCACGGCGTCGGCGGTACGCTGGCGGAACGGCTGGCGACGCTCGTTGCGCTCACGATTGAAGCGCACCCACTGGTTGAAGGCTTCAACCAGGATCGAGAAGGCGATCGCCGCGTACAGATAACCCTTCGGAATCTTGTAGCCCAGGCCTTCGGCCACCAGGCTGAAACCGATCATCAACAGGAAGCCCAGGCACAGCACCACCACCGTGGGATGCTTGTTCACGAAGCGGGTCAGCGGCTTGCTGGCCACCAGCATCAGCGCCATCGCGATGGTCACCGCGGCGTACATCACGCCCAGGTTGTCGACCATGCCGACCGCAGTGATCACCGAGTCCAGCGAGAACACCGCGTCGAGCACCACGATCTGAGCCACCACCATCGCGAAGCTGGCGTAGACCTTCTTGCCATCCTCGTGATGCTCGCGGCCCTCCAGCCGCTCGTGCAGTTCCATCGTGCCCTTGAACAGCAGGAACAGACCACCGCCCAGCAGGATCAGGTCACGCCCGGAGAAGCTGTGGTCGAACAGCGTGAGCAGCGGTTCGGTCAACTTCATGATCCATGCCAGCGCGGCCAGCAGCACCAGCCGCATCAGCAGGGCCAGCGCCAGGCCGATCACCCGCGCGCGGTCGCGCTGGTGCGGCGGCAGTTTGTCGGCCAGGATCGCGATGAACACCAGGTTGTCGATGCCGAGAACGATCTCCAGCACGACCAGGGTTGCAAGGCCCATCCATATCGAGGGGTCAGCCAACCATTCCATTTCAGGTCCGTTTCGTCAGTAGGTAAGGGAAAAGGGGAAACACTCAGTCAGCCTCCTGCGCCTGCGCCGGGTCATGCCCGAGCAGGTCACCGGGCGTGCATTGCAGCTCACGGCAGATCGCATCAAGTGTGGAAAAGCGGATGGCGCGCGCCTTGCCGGTTTTCAGGATCGACAGGTTGGCCAGGGTGATGTCGATGCGCCCGGCCAGCTCGGACAGGGTCATGCCCCGTTCCTGCAGCATGCGGTCCAGGGTGATGACGATCGCCATCAGATGACACCGTCGAGGTCATCGCGCATTGCCGCACCCACGGCAAACACGCGTGCCAGCACGAACAGCATCAGTACCGCGACCAGGCCGGTGATCGACATGCCGCCGCCCACCTCCATCCAGGTGAAGTCCGGGCCCATCCAGGCGGCGTAGGCGCCGATCAGGATCGACAGCACCTCCATCGACAGCATCAGCCAGGCCATGCGCTGCAGGCGCTGTGCATTGGCGTGGGTGAACGGCCGCTCGCGCGCCGCCGACTTCAACAGCCGCAGCAGGTGGCGCAGGAACATCAGGCACAGCACCAGCAGCGCGACGATCGCGCCCAGGCCCAGGCAGAAATGCAGGAACAGGTCGCTGCCATGCACGGCAGCGGCATCAGCATCGTGGATGCTGTCGAGCAGCCAGCTGCGGTCGTGGGCGACCAGCGGCACGGCCAGCAGTGCGGCCAGGATGCCCAGCCAGCACATCGCCCGCACCGCCTGTACGGCGGCCTGGGCCAGGGTGAACAAGCCTCGCGCGGGTCTGGCGCGGGCGGGACGAGCGGTCAAGCGGCCTCCGGCATTGGGGTGGCCTCGCCGCCCCGGGTGAATTTATCGATAAACGATATACCACTTGCCGCGTGAAAGGCTGAATCGCGAGCGTGGGCCCTTCAGGGCCCAGGCGCGCCCTGCGCCAGCATCGCTTCGCCCGGGGCCGCCGAGGCCATCGCCTGCACGCCGGCTTCGGCCGCCTGCCGTGTGACCAGGCGGAATCGCACCTGCAGCTTGCCCTGCCCCGGCGTGGCCCAGCCGTACTGGATGGCCACCTGATCGGCCGACAGCGGCCCACGCCCTGGCAGCGACCGCACCTGCAACGGCTTCGGTGCGGCCTGCACCAACCGGGCGAATCCCTTCTGCACGACCGCCGCGTCGGCCTTTTCGGCGTAGACCGTACACGTGCCATCGTCAGCCCAGCTCACCGCATAGCGGCCACTGGCCAGAGGCACCATCCAGGCCACGCCCGATTGCCCCTGCAACAGCGTCGCGGCTTCGGCGGGCTGCAACGGCGACAGCCCATTGGATTCCATCAGCGACTGCAACCGCGCCGGGGCACCGATGTGCTGCATGCAGGCAGTATCGAACAGCTCGCTGAAGGGATCCTGCGCAGGGGCCTTGGCCTTTGCAGTACGCGCAGGTTGCGCCACCGCCAGGGTGGGCAGCAGGGCCAAAGCCAGCCAGAACACAGGACGCATCGGGATTCCACGCTACGGAAAACAGCAGGGAGGATGGCAAAGCCCGGGCGCCACGCGCAACGGGTCATGGCTTGACAGCCGCCGCTGGCGGGAGGAGTATCAGTTAACGAATTAGTTAATTAGCTCGCCATGGACCGTATCTTCGAAGCCCTCGCCTCCACCGCCCGCCGCCAGATCCTGGCCTATCTCAGCGCCGGTGAGCTGAGCGCGGGCGAGCTGGCCGAACGCTTCGACTTCAGCAAGCCGGCGCTGTCCAGCCACCTGCGCATCCTCGAGGAAGCCGGCCTGATCGAACGCGAGAAGCGCGGCCAGTTCGTCTACTTCCGGCAGGTGCCCGACCGCTTGGCCAACACGCTGTTTTCCTGGGCAGCCGAAGTGTGTCCGGTCGGCGGCCCGCTGAAGCGCGAAGCACGCGCGCGCCGCAAGTCCCCAGCCCGCTGAACCGCCCCGCCAAGGAGCATGACCATGCCTGGTTCGACCCGCGACCGCCGTTCGTTTCCAGGGGTGCAGCTTCCGGGGCAGGAGGGCGGAAGCCCGACCGAAGTCACCTTGATCGCGCAGCTCGGCATCGGTGCCGGTGATGCGCTGGTGACCGACGCCAGCCAGCGCCAGCGCCACCACCCGGCCTTCATCGATGCGCTGGACGAGCCTTCGGCGCGACTGGGCGGCATGCATCTGCAGCAGGGCGACGCCTCCTCGCTGTACAGCTTCACCGTCGGTGCCGGTGGTCACCCGTTTCATCGCCATGCAGGCCCGCGCACGTTCACCGCCATCGCCGGAAGCGCGGGCGCCGAGCTGCGCTTCGCCACCGCCTCCGACGCGCAGCTGGCGCGCGATCCCGCTGCCTTCGCACGCACGCTGCGGCGCATCCGCATTCCACCGGACTGCCTGTTCACCGTGCGCTTCGGCGGCGGCACGTGGCACCAGTTCGCATCGAACCATCGCACACATCCGGCGCTGTTCGCGTTGTCCTGCCACAGCAATGAGCTGGCCGGGGCGATGGATGAGCAGGCCCGTGCACAGGTTCAACGCAATGCGGCCGATATCCCCAGCCTGACCGAGGTACTGCCCGATGCCCACTGGCCATCGGCCACTGCACTCTCGGCAGCGCCACTGCTGCAGCTGTCGCTGCAGGCCGCACCCCCCAGCCTGAGTGCTCAGCTGTGCGCGCGTACCCGTGCCCTGCTCGGTCCGCTGCGCCGGATTCCACTGCGGCCGCTGCGCGGGTTCGTCGAACGCGCCACACCGGCCTACCCGGTCCAGTCGCAGGCACCACACAGCGACGGGCTGCTGGCCACTGCGCTGCCGCACAGCCACTACCAGGACCAGACCACGCTGTGCCTGGACAGCGCGCAGGTCGCGCATCACTCCGCGTCGGTACTGCTGGCCGATGTACTGGAAGGCTTCCTGCGAAATCCGCCCACCGGCGTGGGCCACCTGATGGCACTGCGTAACCGCCTCGTGGCGCCGTTGCGGCTGCGTACGTCGCCGCTCGGCTGCCCGGTATCGTCACTGCTGTCGACCGACCGCAGCCGGTTGTTCGCCGGTCGCTACCCGGTGCTGGACGCGCACATCGATGACGGGGACACCTGCGCCGAAGTGCTGCTCGGTGCCGATGATCGCCACCTGCGCTTCCGCAGCAGCGTGCGGGTGCAGCGCTGTGCCGATGGCCACGTCGAGATCAGCCTCGGCTCGCGCGTGCAGACCCGCAATGCGTTCGGCCGCCTGTACATGGCGCTGATCGATGCCGCGCACCGGCACTACGTCGCGCCGGCACTGCTGCGCCGCGCGGTCGAACATGCGCTGGCGCCGGAACTGGCCGATCTCGATGACTGGGCGGAGTACTCCGCGTACAGATGATGCCGGCCCGTGGCCGGCATCACCTGCCACATCAGCTCACAGGTGCTGCTTGAAGAAGGGAACGACCGCTGCCAGGGCCTCGCGCACCGGCTCCGGCTTGTCATACAGGTCGTAATGCGACCAGCCTTCCACCACCTTCAACTGCTTGTGCTTCGACGCCGCACGGCCATGGATCTCCAGGCCATCGCGGTAGGCACCAAAGCCACCCGGCTTGTCACCGATCACCACCAGCAACGGTTGGGTCAGCAGGACTTCGGCCAGGTGGAAGGCATCCCAGCCCACCGCTGCACCGCGATGCGAGAACAGCGCACTGACCACGCCGTTGGGCTGCGGCTCGCGCGTGCGGTAATAGTCCGTGGCCTCCAGCACATCGATATCCGTGATGCCGGCGGCGCGCCCCTGTTCCACCGAAGGCGGCAGGAACAGGTCCACACGGGCCTCGCCGCCGCGCATCTCGGCGGTGCGCTGGGCAGCGATGGCCTCCAGCGTGCCGATCGGATCGAATCCGCCAAAGCCCTCACGACTGAGCCGGCCAAAGTTGACACCGGTGATGCTGGTGACCGCCTTGATGCGGCGCTCGGTCATGGTGGCGTTGATCGCATAGCCACCACCGCCACAGATGCCCAGTACGCCGATGCGTTCGGCATCCACGTACGGCAGGGTGACCAGATGGTCGACCACGCGGCGTACATCCTCCACGCGCTGGGTCGGGTCTTCGACCCGACGCGGCTCGCCACCGCTGGCGCCCTGGAAGCTGGCGTCATAGGCGATCACCACGTAGCCCTCGCGAGCCAGGGCCTCACCGTAGATGTTGCCGGCGGTCTGCTCCTTGCAGCTGCCGATCGGATGCATGCTGATGATCGCGGGATAGACCCGGTTGCGGTCGAAGTCCGGCGGGAAACGCAGGTCGGCGGCGATCGGCCAGGCCATGTCCGGATTCTGGATGTTGATGGTTTCCATGCTGCGGCTCCTCGATAGCGGCGGGAGGCGACGGGTGTCGCCGTTGCAAGCACGATAGACCCGGGATTGGGGCCGAAAAAGCGGCCAATCACAACCAAAGTAGTAAGCTGCAATTACCAAATAGCGACAACCTGTGCCGCCATCTTCTCCCGCCGTCCTGCCGACCGAGCCCCATGAGCGCCCCCAGCCCGATCAACCCGGCCCTGCTGCCCCAGCTGGCCTGGTTTGCCCACATCGCCCACCACCGCAGCTTCACCAAAGCGGCCGTTGAGATGGGGGTCTCGCGCCCGGCGTTGTCGCAGAGCCTGAAGACCCTGGAGAAACAGCTGGGGGTACGCCTGCTGCACCGGACCACCCGTGACATGTCGCTCACCGAGGAAGGCCAGCGCCTGTTCGACGCACTGCGGCCATCGCTGAGCACCATCGAAACCGCAGTACGCGACCTGCGCGCCAGCCATGACGCTCCGTCCGGCCTGCTGCGCATCAACACCGCGCGCCTGACTGCCAAGACGCTGATCGAACCGCATCTACCGGAGTTCTTCGCGCGCTACCCCGAGCTGCGCATAGAGCTGGTGATGGACGACGGCCTGTCCAGCATCGTTGCCGACGGCTGTGACGCCGGCATCCGCCTTGGCGAGCGGTTGGCCGAAGGCATGATCGCCGTGCCGGTCACGCCGATGCTGGAAATGGTGGTGGTCGCCTCGCCGGCCTACCTGGCCCGCCATGGCACGCCCACCACGCCCGCCGAACTGGCCACCCACGAGTGCCTGGGCTACCGGCAGACCGGCAGCGGCGGGGTCTATGCCTGGGAATTCAGCACGCCGGGCCAGCCCGGTCATGACTTTGAAGTGGAACCGCGCGGACGCTATGTCACCAACGACGATGAGGGCATGATCCGCGCCGCGCTGCAGGGATTGGGCGTGATGCAGCATATCGATCTGTCACTGCAGCCGATGCTGGCCGATGGGCGCCTGGTCCGCCTGATGCCGGCGTGGTCGGCACCGTTCCCCGGCTTCTACCTGTACGTGCCTTCGCGCGAGCAGATGCCACCGCGCGTGCGCGCCCTGATGGAATTCCTGATCGAGAAGCGCGAAGGCGTCGCCAAGGCGCTCGGCCGCACGGTACAGGCCCCGGCCACGGGCAGCTAGGCGTCAGCGCGGGTAGCGATACACCAGATCATCGGCATCACTGCGCACGGCGTGATCGTCCAGCACGCCGCCCAGCCGCTGTGCAACGGCCTGCGACGCCAGGTTGTCCGATGCCATGTAGCTGACCAGGGTCGGCAGCTGCGCCACCACGAAGGCCCAGTCGCGCAGCGCGCCGGCCGCTTCGGTAGCGAAGCCCTTCCCTTCATGGCCGTCATACAGCAGCCAGCCCAGTTCCTTTTCCGGGAACAACGGACCGTGGTTGATACCGACCTGGCCGATGCAGGCACCACTGTCGCCGCGCTCGATCATCAGCGCACCGTGGCCGAACAGCTGCCAGCTGGCCAGGTCGTGGCAGAACTGCCCCCACGCGGCGACCTCACCAAACGGACCGCCCATGCCGCACGCACGCGGCGACGCCAGGAATGCGGCGTAGACCTCGAAATCATCGAGCCGTTGCGGGCGAAGCCGCAAGCGTTCGGTGTAAAGCGTGGGAATCTCGAGCATACCGTCGCGCGACCTCAATACACCGCCAGGTGGCCACAACCGCGGCGCTGTGGCTGCCCTTCCATCGTCACCTGCACGCTGGCCAGGGTGTCCACACCTTCGGCAGTGCGGCACGACTCACGCTTGATCTCGACGATGGCGGGCTGCTCGCCAAGCTCGCCGTTGAGCACGATCAGCGAGCTCGGTGCATCGGCCGGCTGCCCCGGATAGCGCAGCGTGCCCTTGTGGGTACGGCCGTCAGCGCTGAGGCTGGCATCGTGGTTGCCCTGGCCGGTGGAGGCGATCTCAATGTTCCAACCCGCACCGCCGCCGGTGAAAGCCGGCACCGGGCTCAGGTCGGCGGCAACCGAGGGGTGGCGTGGCGCATCCGCAGCGGTCTGCGACGACGTGGAGCTACAGCCGGCCAGCATCCCGGCCAGCAGCGCTGCAGCAACGACGGGGCGAACGGTCATGATGCGCTCCTGCCAAATGGTCGAAGGTCCAGTCTAGGCAGCCATGCGTGCGCCAGCGATGAACATGATGTTTCAGCGTGGAATGCGCCCACCACCGGCGACCCGCACGCGGTCGCGGCCCTGCGCCTTGGCCTGGTACATGGCCGCATCGGCGGCACGCAGCAGGGTCCGCCAGCCCAAGGCGTCGGTAGCACCGCGGGCCACGCCGAAGCTGGCGGTCACCCGCAGCACGGTACCGCCGGCCACCACGATGTCCAGCTGCTGCAGCGCAAGCCGCAGCGATTCGGCCAGCTGTCGGCCAGCGGCCAGGTCACCGTCGGCCAGCAGCACCAGGAACTCCTCGCCACCATAGCGGGAAATGCTGTCGCTGCGGCGAAGATGGCGCTGCAGCAGTTGCGCCACCTGTACCAGCACTTCATCACCCGCATCGTGGCCATGACCATCATTGATCGATTTGAAGCGATCAACGTCCAGCAGGATCACCACTGCGCTCATCCGCCCCTCGTCGTGGCGCTGCTGCACCAGTTCCTCCAGCGCGCGACGGTTCAGCAGTCCGGTCAATTCATCGGTGCCGGCCAGCTGGCGCAGCTCGCTGGTCAGCGCCGAGCGTTCGCGCGACTTCTCGCGCAGCACTTCAATCGCATCGAACAGGCGCTGCATTTCGGCCAGCGGATGGGTCACATGCTGCTCGGGCCCAGGCGCTTCGGAGGCAATCTGGATCACCTGCCGTTGTGCCTGCAGCAGAGGCCGCAGGATCTGCAGATGCGCGATACGCAGCGCCACACCCAGTACCACCAGGGTTCCCAGCGCGGTGGCCAGAAGCACCGCCAGCCGCGTGGCCTCCCGGTTGCGGGTGTGCTCGAACCTGGCGATGGACACACTCAGGTAACCGTCACGCAGCGCCTCAAGCGACTGCAAGGTCGGCACGTAGCGCGTGGTGAACTCGGCAGCGGTCCACGGCGGCGGCAGGCCACGCCGTCCGTCGTCGATCAGCTGTTCGATCATCGGCAGTGACTCGCCGAAGAACTGCCGGCGCGCCATATCCCAATGCCAGGACAGCGTCGGATCACTGCGGAACACCGATTCGTGGCTGCCGGCCAGCCGCCACAGTTCCAGCAGGCGGCCCTCGGTCTGCAGCGCCGCGCGCACCTGTTCGTTGCGCCAGGCACCGGGTACCGCCACCGGCGCCATCACGTTGGAGGCCAGACGCCCGCCGTGCTCGCGCAGGTCGATCAGCACCTGCCCCTGCATGGCTGGAATCGCCGCTTCGCGGTCGGCCCGGACCAGTACGTTGATCTGTGCCGAGGTCAGCAGGTGCAGGCGGTCGACCACGGCAAACATGCCGCTGATCGCGCGCTCCACGTCTTCGACGCGTCGTGCGTCGCGCGGCTGCGCTGCCACCCGGTCCACGCCCGCGCGTGCCGACTGCAGGCGACGTTGCGCGTCTGCCAGCATCCCATGCTCATCCACCACGCCCGGATCAGCCGTGAACACGGCATCCAGCTGCTGCAGCGCGGTGTCCACACGCCTGCGTACCACCGCCAGCTGCAGCGTAAGCCGCGCATGCTCGCTGGCATCGGCCGGGTCGGCACCGAGCAGGCTGTTGGCCGGGCCGCGTTCGGCCGAGACCAGGTTGGCCAGGTCGAAGGTCTGGCGCAGCTGGCGCAGGCTGACCAGGTTGTCCTCGGCAGCGCTGTAGCGCAGCGTGCCCTGGACCAGCGCGATGGCCATCAACGGCAGCGTACAGACCACGAACGACCCCGCCAGGATCCAGACCCAGGTCCGCAGTCCGATGGGCGATGCCTTGCCGGCCATGCAAATTTCCCCTGAAGTGCGGATCACTGTAGCCGCCGGTCCCGGCAGCGCCAAGCCAGTGCCGCGCGAACCGTGACCATGGGTATACCGCAGCCACCGCGAACGCGCCGGCAAGGTCTCACCCCGCGCCGGGCTGAGGCGAATGCGTCACACCCTGCCGTACTAGATCCAGCGCTGGTCGACCAGTTCGCGCTTCACGTAGGCGTAGAACACCGGCGCCGCCACCAGGCCGGGCAGGCCGAACGCCGCTTCCATCACCAGCATCGCCAACAGCAGCTCCCAGGCGCGGGCCTGGATTTCGCCGCCAACGATGCGCGCATTGAGGAAGTACTCCAGCTTGTGGATCACGATCAGGTACAGCAGCGCCGCCACGGCCACGTAGAACGAGACCGACAGCGCGACGATGGTGATGATGGTGTTGGAAATGATGTTGCCCACCACCGGCAGCAGGCCGGCGATGAAGGTGATCAGTACCAGGGTCTTGGACAGTGGCAGGTGCACGCCGAACAACGGCAGCACGCCCAGCAGGAAGATGGCGGTGAACACGGTGTTGAGCAGCGAGATCTTCACCTGCGCGAACACCACCTGGCGGAACGCAGTGGCCAGGCGGCTGGTGCGGCCGATCAGCTCCTGCGCCAGCGGGCCCATCTTCGGCAGCGGCAGTTCGTCATACAGCGCGATCATCGCGCCCAGCACCATACCGATCAGTACGCGTACGCCCACCTGCACCACCGAGGTACCGGCCACGCCCAGCTGGCGCTGATGCTCGGCGGCCCAGTCGTTCAGTGCCGTGCGCAGCGCCGGCATGTCCTCGGGGATGTACGGCTGCAGCAGCGCCGGCACCTGGTGCCGCGACGAATTGAGGATCTCCATCAGCCGCGCCAGCAATGCGTCCGGTCCACCGGTCTCGTTGCGGAAAAATGACGCCACGCCGATCCCGGCCAGCACCAGCGCGCTGATGATCACCGCTGACAGCACGATCACCGCGATCGCCCGCGCCCGGCCTGGCGGCAGCTTGCCCTCCACGGTGGAGGCCAGCAGGTGGGTCAGCTGGAACACCAGCAGGCCCGACAGCAGGGTCACCACCAGGCCCAGCTTCAACGCCAGCCACATGCCCAGCAGCATCATCAGCCAGGCCGCGATCCTCGGGACGGGGGGCTTGGGCTGGGCAACGAGGGCGTCTTGCATGGGCGGCACGTCCGGGCAGGGTGGCCCATGGTAGAGGATTGGCGGCGATGATTCCGGGTGCAGGATGAACAGGCAACACACGCGGATTCCGCCGCCCCTTCTCCGTCCATCGGCACGTCCGCAATCACGCCCGGATCACACCCGGTCCAGTGCCAGATACCGCGCCGTGCGCACGATCGTCTCACGCTCGCCGAAGCTGGCCAGCTCGCCGGCAACACGCCCGCTGTCGCCAGTCGCTGCGATCTCCTGCAGGGTGCGCTGCATGGCCCGGATCGCAGCGCGCTGCAGGTCCGAGGGAATGATCACCAGCCGGTAATCGAGTTCGGCCAGCCGCGCCACGGGTACCAGCGGCGTCTTGCCGCTGTGGAACATGTTGATCAGCTTCGGCCCGGGAACCTGCTGCGAAATCACCTCGATCTGCTCCAGCGTTTCCGGTGCCTCGACGAAGATCATGTCCGCGCCCGCGTCCACATAGGCCTGCGCCCGTTCGATCGCCGCATCCAGGCCTTCGCAGGCGATGGCATCGGTACGCGCGATGATCATCAACTCCGGGTCGATCCGCGACTGGCAGGCGACACGGATCTTCGTGCACATCTCGCCCGCGTCGACCAGCGTCTTGTCATCCAGGTGTCCGCAGCGCTTGGGGAAGGCCTGGTCCTCGATATGCAGGGCGGCAACGCCTGCCCTTTCGAACGCGCGCACCGTGCGTTCAACATTCGCGGTGCCGCCGAAGCCGGTGTCAGCGTCGGCGATCACCGGCAGATCGCAGGCATCGACGATCCGTTCAACCTGCGCAAGCACTTCGCTGAGGCCGAGCAGGCCGATGTCCGGCACGCCGGCCGAACGCGCGATGGCGCCGCCGCTGGCATACACCGCATCGAAGCCGGCCAGCTCCACCAGGCGTGCCGACAATCCATCGAATGCACCTGGCGCAATCACGCTGCCCTGGCGGAGCAGATCGCGCAACTGACGTGTCTTTTTCATGTGGTCTCCCTTGTCGTTGGACATCTGCCGTGGGATACCGATGATGTTGCCGCCAGCGGCGACCGTCCAATACCGTGTTCGTACAGCACCAGAACGTTTGAGGTTCCAATGGAACTGCGGCACCTGCGCTACTTCGTCATGACTGCCCAGCTGCAGAGCTTCACCAAGGCCGCCGAGGCCCTGCATATCGCCCAGCCGCCGCTCGGGCAGCAGATCCGCGCCCTGGAGGAAGAGATCGGCACCGCTGTTCCACCGGCAGGGACGCGGCATCGTGCTCAGCGATGCTGGCCAGGTATTCTGGAGAGCCGCGGAGGACATCCTCGCGCGTGTCGACCAGGCCAAGGAGGAGGCATTGCGCGCCGCACGCGGCGAGGTCGGTACGTTGACATTGGGGCTGACCGAATCGGCGACCTACAACGAGGCGGTCACCGCGCTGATGCGCAGCTTCCAGCGGGCGCATCCGGCAGTGCAGGTGCGGCTGGTAGAAGATGGCAGTGAATCCCTGGTCCGGCGCCTCGATGATGGCGAACTCGATGCAGTAATCGTGCGCCCGCCGTTTTCCAATACCGGTGAACGGATGACACAGCAACTCAGTGCCGAACCACTGGTGGCAGTACTGCCGGCCGATCACCCGTTGGCGTGCCGGACGAGCATCGCGCTGGTCGAGCTGCGCGACGAGCGCTTCATCCTGTTCTCGCGGAAATCGGGCCAGGGCCTGAGTGCAGACGTCGTCGCTGCCTGCCGCAGCCAGGGCTTCGCGCCTACCATCCAGCAGGAAGCGCCGCAGGTGGCTTCGGCGATCAACCTTGCCGCTGCCGGCATGGGCATCGCCATCGTGCCGGCCTCGATGCAGAGCATGCACCGCAGCGGCCTGGCTTTTGTTGCGCTGGAACTGGGCATGCCGACCACTACGCTGCAGTTGGCGGTGCGCTGCAAGCCTCCGGCAACGGCCGCCCAGCTGCTGGCCTGCGCCAGAGACCTGGCAACACCTCATTCGCCATAGCTGGCGTTGTTCTTGCCCTGGCGCTTGGCGTGGTACAGCGCGCGGTCGGCCAGTGCCAGCCAGTCCTCGACGCTGCCACCGCGCGGCGTCGCCGCGATTCCGATGCTGACGCTGAACTCGATGCCCGGGGTTGCCTGCCGTGCTGCCTCCAGAAGTTGCAGCCGAACCCGCTCTGCCACATGCATCGCATCGACGGGCGCACAGTCCTGCAGCAGCACGACGAACTCGTCGCCTCCCAGCCGCGCAGGGGTATCGCCAGGCCGGGCGAAGGCGCGCAAGGTGGAGGCGATATGGCGCAGCACTTCGTCCCCGGCGCGATGACCGTGCGAGTCATTGATGCGCTTGAAGTCATCCACATCAAGCATCAGCAGGCAGGCAAAACCACCCTGCCCCTGCGCCTTGTCCAGTGCCTGCTGCGCACGGACGATCAGGAAGCCGCGGTTGGCCAGCTCCACCAGCGGGTCCATGCGGCTCAGCCGCTTCAACTGGCGGTTCTGCGATTTCACCCGCCGCGCCAGCTGCCAGCTGAGGATGCTGAGGCCGATGCCGTAGACGAACAGGAACGGCACGCTGAGCACGATCGTGCGCTGCGATGACACCGGCTGGTAAGGAAACCCGAGCCCCCACCAGGTGAGCGCGAACCCCACCACCAGTGCCAGTGTGGCCCGTACCGCCAGCTTCACCCCACCGGCGGCGATCTTGTCGGCGACCAGCAGCGCGGCGAACAACGCACTGGGTACCACGCTGAGCCCCATGAAGGCGATCCAGCCACCGCCAAAGAAGGAATCAACCACCATGCAACGGAACTGGACCACCGCAGGCTGCCGTGAGCGCTGGGTCAGCACCAGCGCGAGCGCCGGCCAGGCCAGCGCGTTGAGCAGCAGCAACACCCAGGCCCACGGGCCGTCCTGACGTTCAAGAATGATCGAGGCGATGGGAATCGCGCCCAGCCCATTGCCCACGAAGCGCATCCAGCCGATGCGACGTGCCGCGCCGATGCCTTCGACCGCGACTTCCGTCGAGTCCGTCAAGAACGGCATTGCCGACCCCCTTGCGCGATCGCACGCCCTTGCCGGGCGGCCTCTGGTGAGTCTGACAGCTCTGCGTCAATTCGGGATCAAGGATTCACGGCGGTTACCCTGCCTCACCCACGCCTGGGTGGCGCCGTTGAACCCCGCAGCATCAGGCTGAAATCCAGCGTCTGCTGCAGCGGCACATCCATGTGCTCGATGATGGCAAGCAGCAGGTTGACCGCGCGCTCACCGATCTCCCGCATCGGTTGCCGGATGGTGGTCAACGGCGGCGTGAGGTAGCGGGAAGATGCCAGATCATCGAAGCCGACGATGGACAGGTCCTCCGGCACGCGGATGCCCAGATCGCGGCAGGCCGCCAGGGTGCCCAGCGCCATCTGATCGCTGAAACAGAAGATCGCCGTTGGTGCAGACATGCCGTCCAGCAGCGCCATGGCAGCCGCATGGCCGGATTCCACCGAAAAGTCACCCGGCACGATGTTCAGCTGGCGCAGGCGTCCACGCGCCTTGCCAGCCGCCCGCACCCCTTCCAGCCGTTGCTGGTGCAGCGGATTGTCCGGCGGTCCGCCGACCACGGCGATCCGCTCGTGTCCCAGCCCATACAGATGTTCCATCACCACGCGCGCGGCCGCGGCGTTATCGATATGGACGCTGGGAATGCCCAGTGCGGGGTCGAACTCGCAGCCGTTGATCACCGGCGCGGCGGCACCGCGCTGCTGGACGATCTCGCGCGCCGTGGGCGGCAGGCGGTGCCCCAGCACGATCATGCCGTCAGCCTCGTTGCGCCGGAGCATCTGCGCATAGCGCTCCTCGCGGTCGGGTTGATGCTGGGTATCGCCGAGCAGAACCGCATAGCCGACCGCCTGTGCGGCGTCCTCCGCCCCCTGCAGGATCTGCGCGAAGAATGGATTGGCGATGTCCGGGACGGTAACCAGGATCTTGCCGCTGCGCTGGGTCTTGAGCGTGCGGGCCACCGTGTTGGGCACATAGCCCAGTGCGGCGGCGGCCTGCTCGATGCGCGCGCGGGTAGCCGGCAGCACTTTGTCCGGCCGGGAAAGCGCCCGCGACACCGTGCCTGCGGAGACGCCGACGTGCTTCGCGATGTCGTAGATGGTGGCCATGGCGTTAGTTCTCCTGTCTGCTGTGCACTGCACAACAGGTCCTGCGTGAGCCCCTGCTAGGATAATGCAATCGATTGCATCGAGGGCGAATCACGTTGAAGACGCTCAAGGGTCCAGCGCTGTTCCTGGCGCAGTTCATCGGCGACACAGCTCCTTTTGATCGGCTGGACACGCTGGCCGGATGGGCCGCGGGTCTGGGCTATTCTGGCGTACAAGTCCCCACCGGCGCGCCCCACCTGTTCGATCTGGCCGAGGCCGCGCGCAGCCAGGCGTACTGCGACGACGTCGCCGGCATGCTGGCCGGTCATGGCGTGCAGATCACCGAGCTGTCCACCCATCTGCAGGGGCAGCTGGTCGCGGTGCATCCGGCCTACGACAGCCTGTTCGACGGATTCGCGCCGGCGGACAAGCGCGGCGATCCGGCTGCCCGCCAGGCTTGGGCAGTCGAGCAGCTTCTGCTGGCCGCCAAAGCCAGCCAGCGCCTGGGGCTGACCGCGCATGCCACGTTCTCCGGCGCATTGGCCTGGCCCTATTTCTATCCCTGGCCGCAGCGTCCACCGGGACTGGTGGAAGAAGCCTTCGCCGAACTCGGCCGCCGCTGGCGCCCGATCCTGGATGCGTTCGACGCCTGCGGCGTGGACCTGTGCTTCGAGATCCACCCGGGTGAAGACCTGCACGACGGCGCGACCTTCGAGCGCTTCCTCGACGTGGTGGACCATCACCCCCGCGCCAAGATCCTGTACGACCCCAGCCACCTGCTGCTGCAGCAGATGGACTACCTGGGTTTCATCGACCGCTACCACGCGCGTATCGGCATCTTCCACGTCAAGGACGCGGAGTATCGCGCCAGCGCGAGCAGCGGCGTGTATGGCGGCTACCAGGACTGGATCGATCGTCCGGGCCGGTTCCGTTCGCCCGGTGATGGCCAGATCGACTTCAAGGCGATCTTCTCCAAGTTCTCCCAGTACGACTTCCCCGGATGGGCGGTACTGGAATGGGAGTGCTGCCTGAAGCACCCGGAGGACGGCGCACGCGAAGGTGCCGCCTTCATCCGCGACCACATCATCCGGGTGACCGAGCGCGCCTTCGATGACTTTGCCGACAGTGGCACGGACGCCGCATCACTGCACCACATGCTGGGAATCTGAGCCATTACCGCCCCGGGAGGGCAAGCCATGTCGCACGCAATGTCGCGCCTGGGCGCGATGATGTTTCTGCAGTTCTTCATCTGGGGAGCGTGGTTCGTGACCCTCGGGACGTACCTGGTAAAGGGCCCGCTGCAGGCCAGCGCCAGCCAGGTGGCCACCGCCTTCCTCAGCCAGTCGATCGGCGCGATCGTGGCGCCGTTCCTGGTCGGCCTGATCGCCGATCGCTACTTCGCCGCGCAGCGCATCCTCGCGGTGCTGCACCTGGCCGGCGCGGTACTGATGTGGCTGGCGTCCACCGCCACCAGCTTCAGTGTGTTCTCGGCCTGCGTGATGGGCTACATGCTGCTGTTCATGCCCACGCTGGCACTGGCCAACAGCGTGGCGATGCGGCACATGCAGTCGCCCGAGAAATAGTTCCCGCTGGTACGCGTGGCCGGCAGCATCGGCTGGATTGTCGCAGGCGTGCTGATCGGCTGGCTGGGCTGGGAGCAGGCCCATCGGCTTGAACTGACGTTCCGGATGGCGGCGCTGGCATCGCTGGTACTGGGCCTGTATGCGTTCACCCTGCCACACACGCCGCCACTGGCACAGCAGCGCGATGCCGGGCTGGGGCAGATCCTCGGGCTGGATTCATTGCGGCTGCTGAAGTCGCGCGCCTACCTGGTGTTCTTCCTGGCGTCCATCGCCATCTGCATCCCGCTGTCGTTCTACTACAACTTCACCAATCCGTATCTCAACGACCTGGGCGTGCGCGGCGCCGCAGGCCTGCAGTCGCTGGGCCAGGTTTCCGAGGTGCTGCTGATGCTGGCCATGCCGTTCCTGTTCGTTCGCCTTGGCGTCAAGACGATGCTGGCGGTCGGCATGGCGGCCTGGGTGGTGCGCTACGTCCTGTTCGCCTTCGGCGATGCGGGCAGCGGCTTCTCGCTGCTGGTGATCGGCATCGTGCTGCACGGCATCTGCTACGACTTCTTCTTCGTCACCGGCCAGATCTACACCGATGCCCATGCCGGCCCCGCCGTGCGCAGCAGCGCGCAGGGCTTCATCACCCTGGCCACGTACGGCGTGGGCATGCTGATCGGCACCTTCCTGTCCGGCGCGGTGGTGGAGCACTTCACCACCGAGGCCGGCCCCGACTGGCAGCAGATATGGCTGTTCCCGGCCGGCGTCGCACTGCTCGTGCTGGTCGCCTTCCTGTTGCTGTTCCGCGAGCGGCCGGCGGCCGCGGCCGCGCCTTCCACGCCCTGAGGACCGCAGCCGATGCCAAAGCTTGGAATCGCCATCGTCGGCGCCGGCATGATCGGCACCGTGCACCGCCGGGCGGCCTTGCTCGCCGGTGCCGAGGTACGCGGCGTCGCCGCTTCGTCAGCGCAGCGCGCGCGTGAGATGGCGCAGCTGTGGAATGTCCCGCGCGCCTATCGGGACATCGAGGAGGTGATCGCCGATCCGCAGGTGCAGGTCGTGCACGTCTGCACGCCCAACCATCTGCACCGCGCGATGGCGCAGGCCGCGCTGGAAGCCGGCAAGCACGTGATCTGCGAGAAGCCGCTGGCGACCACGCTGGACGATGCGCAGGCCCTTGCAGCATTGGCCGCCTCGACCGGCTTGGTTGCCACGATCCCCTTCGTCTACCGCTACCACCCGGTGGTGCGCGAGGCGCGCGCACGCATCGCCGAAGGCGATCTGGGGCCGCTGCACCTGATCCACGGCAGCTACCTGCAGGACTGGCTGCTGGACCCGGCCAGCAACAACTGGCGCGTGGACCCGGCGCTGGGTGGCGCATCGCGCGTGTTCGCCGACATCGGCTCGCACTGGTGCGACCTGGTGGAATGGGTCAGCGGCGAACGCTTCGCCGAGGTCAGCGCGGCGTTCTCTACGGTCATCGCCGAGCGCGGCGCCGTCAGCGGGCAGAGCTTCAGCACGCCAACCGCGGCCAGCGCAATGCAGGCGGTAACGAGCGAGGACGTAGCGGCGGCGATGTTCAGGACCGGCGCCGGTACGCTGGCATCTCTGACGGTCAGCCAGGTCTCGGCCGGACGCCACAACCGCCTCTGGTTCGAGATCGACGGTGCCAACGCCAGTGTGGCCTTCAACCAGGAGGACGCCGAGCGCCTGTGGATCGGCCTGCCCGACCAGCGCGAGGAGATCTTCGTGCGCGGACCGGGCGCCGGCGGTGCCGAACAGCGCCGGCTGTCGGTGTTGCCGGCCGGCCACGCGCAGGGCTACGCCCAGTGCTTCGAAGCGTTTGTCGCCGACACCTATCGCGCCATCGAGGGCGAGCGGCCGCAGGGCCTGCCCACCTTCGAGGACGGCCTGCGCTCGGCGCAGATCGTCGATCGTGTCATTGCATCAGCCAGGTCGCGTGCCTGGACCACCATCGGTTGAAACCCGGGAGGATCTGTTGATGAAAGCCCTTGTCCATGGAACTGCAAGCCTCATTCTGCTGCTCGCTGCCCTGCCCGCTTTTTCAGTCGAAGCTGTCAGCACGCAGAAGCCGATCGCGGTACAGATGTACACCCTGCGCGATGCCGGCTCGCTCGAGCAGCAGCTGAAGATCGTCCACGACGCTGGCGTCCATGCGGTGGAAACGGTCGGCACGCAGAACACCAGCGCCGCCGAGCTCAAGCAGCTGCTGGACCGGTATTCGATCAAGGCAATTTCATCGCATGTGCCGCTGGCCGAGCTGCGCAGCAACCTGGATGGGGTGGTGACCTTCAACCGGTCGATCGGCAACACGACGCTGGTGGTGCCGTACCTGGACAAGAAGGATCGCCCGGGCGATGCCGCCGGCTGGACCGCCCTGGGCCAGGAACTGGGCCGCATCGCAAAGCAGGTGCGCGGCAAGGGCATGCGCCTGGCCTACCACAACCACGACTTCGAACTGGCCGACTTCGACGGCAGGACCGGACTGGAGCTGCTGTTCGCCGCCGCCGGCCCCGACCTGCAGACCGAGCTGGACCTGGCCTGGGTCGCGCGTGCAGGCCTGGACCCGGCCGTGATGCTGGCAAAGTTCCGCGGCCACGTATTCGCGGTGCACGCCAAGGACAATGCACCGAAGGGCCAGGCCCAGGACGAAGGCGGATTCGCCGCGGTGGGCCAGGGCGTGCTGGACTGGAACGCGATCCTGCCTGCTGCGGCAGCCGCCGGCGTGCATTGGTACATCATCGAGCACGACCAGCCACGCGATCCGGCCAGGATCATCCAGACCGGTGCGGACTATCTGCGTGAACACCTGACCACGAATGCGCCTGCCCATGCGCAGCGCTGACGCATCAAGGAGCCCCACATGAAAATGATCCTGGCAATGGCCGTGGCCCTGGGCGGCATGAGCGTTGCGACAGCAGCATGGTGCAAGGACGATCCGGCTGCGGGTGCAAAGCTCTACACCGCGAACTGCGTGGCCTGCCATGGTGTGGATCGTGCGGGCATGCCGGGCGCATTCCCGGCGCTCACCGACATCGGCAAGCGCATGGCACCCGCACAGATCAAGGAAAAGATCAGCAAGGGCGGTGGGCTGATGCCGCCCTTCTCCCAGCTGTCACAGCAGGAGATCAACGACATCGCCAGCTACCTGGCGAAGTAAGCGGCCGGCGACCACGCTGGCCGCGTGCCCCTACAGCTCGCGCACCCAGATGTTGCGGTAGCTGACCCTGGAGTCATGTTCCTGCAGATAGAGCGGCGCACACGCATGCGGCGCGTAGGAAGGCGCGCCGATGTACTCGGTCTTGCCCGCCAGCACAGTGTCGTCCTGCACCAGCACGCCGTTGTGCAGCACCGTGATGCGCGCGGGCGACACAAGCCCACCGCCCTGCGAGAAGCGCGGCGCCTTCCAGAGGATGTCGTAGGCCTGCCACTCACCCGGTGCGCGCGAGGCGTTCACCAACGGCATGGCCTGCTTGTAGATCGAGCCCGCCTGGCCATTGGCATAGGTCGGGTTGTTGTAGCTGTCGAGCACCTGCAGCTCATACAGCTCCTGCAGGAAGATGCCGCTGTTGCCGCGGTTCTGCCCGTCGAAGCCCTTCGTGTCGGTAGGCGTGCGCCACTCGACATGCAGCTGGACGTCGCAGAAGCGTTGCCTGGTGCGAATGCCCTTGCTGCCGGGCACGACGGTCATGGCGCCATCGGCAACCTTCCAGGGCACGCCTCCGCCCTGCTCCGACTCCCACGCGGAGACATCCTTGCCATCGAACAGCACGATTGCGTCGGACGGGGCCCTGCCTGGCGGCGTGGCCACGGTCGCAGGCACCGGCGTCCACACCTCGGTCTTCTTCGGGTCGCGCGCGGCGTCGGCACCGTTCTGCGCGAACACGGGTGCGGCGGCCAGCACGGTGGCCGCGATCAGCAGCGGCTTGATCATCCTGTTGCGCTCCATCAGCTGGTCCCCCAGGCGGGCGTGCCGGGAACATAGGCAAGATCGCCGTCGTAGCGCCCCGGCACGGCGACGTACTGCAGCACCCCGGTCGCGCCGACCTTCGAGGTGAAGAAGCCAAAGATGGCCAGCTGCTTGAGCATCGTGAAGTAGTGCGGCATCGCCTCGCCCTCTTCAGGCGTACCGGTCTCGGTGACCTCGGCCGTGTGTGATTTTGCTTCCGCATCCAGCGTGCGCAGCAATTCGGTGCGGGCTTCCGGCGCGAGCGACACGAAGCGGCCACCGGCGCGCTTGTCGATATCGGCCAGCCCTGCGCGGAAGGTCGCCTGCTGCCGGGCGGTGTAGCAGTCGCTGACGAAGGTCGCCATGAACAGACCAGCGCCCGCGTCTTTCGCCCCTGGTGTCCGGGTCCGCGGCAGGATGGTCTCGGCGATCTCGTCCAGCGTGGCGACGTCGGTATCGGAGAAATGAATCTTGGTAGCGCCCGCCGGCGCCTGACCCTGCGCAAGGGCAGGCAATCCAACCATGGCCGCACCGGTGGCGGCGACGATCATCTTCAACAGCTCGCGGCGATCCATCACAGGTTCCCCGCTTTCAGTTCGCGCACGGCGTGGTCGGCCGCGCGCGCGGTCAGCGCCATGTAGGTCAACGAAGGATTCACGCAGGCGCTGGAGGTCATGCAGGCACCGTCGGTCACATAGACATTGGGTGCATCCCAGACCTGGTTGTGCTGGTTCAGCACCGAGCTCTTCCGATCACGTCCCATGCGCGCGGTCCCCATTTCGTGGATGCCCTTGCCCGGGGCGTAATCGTTGTCGTGCATCTTCACGTCCTTGACGCCGGCCGCCTCCAGCATCTCGGCGGCATCGGCGGCCATGTCCTTTCGCATCGCCAGTTCGTTGGCACGCATGGCAACGTCCATCGCCAGCACTGGCAGCCCCCACTTGTCCTTGCGGTCGCGGTCCAGGCGGATCGTGTTGTCGTGGTGCGGCAGCATCTCGCCGAACCCGGTCATGCCGATGCGCCAGTCACCGGGCACGGTCAGCGCCTCCTTCAGATCGGCACCGATGTTGAGCTCGGCGATCTCGCGCGACCACCCCGTGCGGCTGGCGCCGCCCTGGTAGCCGAACCCGCGCAGGTAACCGCGCTTGTCGGCCGCGACGTTGCGGAAACGCGGAATGTAGAAGCCGCAGGGGCGACGCCCGAAGTAGTACTTGTCTTCGTACCCCTCGACGCGGCCGGAGGCACCCGCACCGAAATGATGGTCCATCACGTTGTGCCCGAGCTCGCCCGACGATGAGCCCAGCCCGCCGTCCCAGACGTCGGTAGCCGAGTTCATCAGCAGCCACGTCGAGTTGAACGACGACGCGTTGAGGAAGATGATCTTGGCCGTGTACTGGTAGGTCTGCCCAGTCTCCGCGTCGATGATCTCCACCCCGCGCGCACGCTTGCGGTCCTTGTCGTAGAGCACTTCCTTGACGATCGAGAACGGCCGCAAGGTCAGGTTGCCGGTCTTCATCGCCGCTGGCAGCGTCGCCGCCTGGGTCGAGAAGTAGGCACCGAAGGGGCAGCCCAGGATGCACTTGTTGCGGTACTGGCAGTTGACGCGCCCCTGCTCGGGCATGGGCTTGGTGATGTTGGCGGTGCGCGAGTGGATCATATGGCGCGTTCCGCCAAAGGCCTTCTTGATCCGTGCAGCTACGTCCTTCTCGACGATATTCAACGGGATCGGCGGCAGGAACTCACCATCCGGCAACACGTCCAGCCCTTCGCGGGTGCCAGCGATGCCGGCGAACTTCTCCACATGGTCGTACCAGGGCGCGATGTCGGCATAGCGGATGGGCCAATCGGCTGCGATGCCGTCCTTGAGATTCGCCTCGAAGTCCAGGTCGGAGAAGCGATAGCTCTGCCGGCCCCACAACAATGAGCGGCCGCCGACGTGATAGCCGCGGAACCAATCGAAGCGTTTGGTCTCGATGTAGGGTGAGTCCTGTTCGTTGGCCCACATCCCTTCCAGGTTCTCAGCCAGGCCGTAGTCGCGCATCAGCACCGGGAAGTCGGCCTTCATCGCCTGCGTTGGCCGGTTTCGGTGCGGGAAGTCCCACGCCTCCTTCATCGCATTGACGTAGTCCTTGACGTGTTCGATGTTGCGCCCGCGTTCCAGCATCAGGACCTTCAGGCCCTTCTCGGTCAGCTCCTTCGCCGCCCAACCGCCACTGATTCCCGAGCCAACAACAATGGCGTCGTAGTGATTATCTGCCATGGGTTTCTCACCTGGGTGGATATCGTTTCAGACGTCGCAGAGGCGGATCGCCTCGCGCAATGAGCCAACGGGATCGGGCGCTGCAGGCGTGAACTCCTGCGCCAGATACCCCTTGAAACCGGTGTCGCGGATCGCGCGGCAGATGGCCGGATAGTGGAGCTCCTGCTGGTCTCCAATCTCGTTCCGGCCGGGCACGCCTGCGGTGTGGTAATGCTTGAAGCAGGCGTGATGCTTGCCGATGGTGGCGATGATGTCGCCCTCCATGATCTGCATGTGGTAGATGTCGTAGAGCAGGCCGAAGTTGTCCGAGCCGAGCCGCTGGCACAGCTCCACACCCCATGCGGAGTGGTCGCACAGGTAGTCGCGATGGTCGACCTTGGAATTCAGCAGTTCCATCACCAGCACCACCCCGCGCTTCTCGGCGTGCCCGAGGATGCGCTTGAGGCCGGCCTCGGCATTCGCGATGCCTTCGGCGGGGTCCATACCGTTGCGGTTGCCGGAGAAGCAGATCAGGTTGCGATAGCCGGCATCGGCGACCAGATCGATGTGCCGCGTGTAGCGCTCCACCAGCTGGTCGTGGAATTCGCGGCCGGCGAAGCCCTTGGTCAGGCCCAGCTCCGCGCCGTTGCACATCGAGCTGTACACGCCATTCGCCTTCAGCGTGGACCAGTCTTCCGGGCCGACCAGGTCGATCGCTGCAAAGCCGATGTCCTTCACCGTCGCGCAAAGCTGGGCGACGGACAGCTGCGGGAAGGTCCAGCGGGCGACAGAATGCTTCAGGTTACCCTTGAGCGGCGCCATGGCGGCGAATGCGGGCAGCGTACCCGCAGTACCCAGAGCTACGCCTCCAGCAACCGCCATGCGCAACGCATCGCGCCGCGTGAGGCCCGTCGCCGAGGCCGGTCTGATCGAATGGATGGACATCCACCTGCCGGCCTCCCAACCGGTATCAAACGCAACGATTCACAGCAATGCAATCGATTGCACCATAGGGGAGGAAATTGTCTGTTTGCAAGTCGCGGTGCACGAAAACCGATGCTGCGGGGCACAACTCCGAAGGGATTCCGGATAAAGAAAAGCCCCGCATGAGCGGGGCTTTCTTTTCTGCTGCGAACGAGCGTTCGATCAGAAGGGTTGTGCACACATGTTGTGCATACCTCATTACTAGAAATCTCTCTAAAACACTGCCATTCTAGGAATTCATTCACCATTGATAGCACCAGTTATTCTACCAAATGGAAAATTTGGGTGAGAAAGAGTGCCCGCTGACCTCAATCCTATATTTTTCTCAACACTGCAGAGGCTCCAACTCACCGGCGTCCCGGCAATCCCCGCAAATCAGATGACCTCAAATTGGAATTCCCTCGAAATCTGACCCGAGGAGGTTCCATGAGAAAGCCCCTATTTTTTGATAGCCAGATCATTGCCATGCTCAAGCAAGCCGAGGCAGGCACCCTAGTAGCAGAGCTGCGTCGTCCCAATACACCTAGGGCGTGAAGGCCTCAGCGTCAACGTAGAAAGGACAATGGCTATGGAAATTGACTGAGCTGCGGCCGGCCACGGGGCTGTCCCCACCCACATTCTGAACAGCCAGATTGCAGCGAAGAAAATAGCATTGAGCCACAGCACAATTTGGATAATTTTTTTAACTCATCCCGTGGAATGCTCCCCGTATCTGCGGACAGGTTTCCTTACTTGCGCGCCGGTTAGCATAGCGCGCCGAAACTCCCGGGGTGAGCGGAAGCGCAGAGCGCTATGTCGATGGTGCTCGCTGTAGCGCTCGAAGGCCAATGCCACCTGGCCAATGGTGGTGACCGCATCGGGTTGCGTCGATCGTTCGCAACCGTTCCAAGGAGCCGCTCAGCCATCTACATTGAGCTAAGGTCCGAGGAGCTTAGGCAAGATCTGCGGATGCCAGCTACTGCTGATCCCTGGCGTTCAGACGACACGGGAGTTGCCGCATACGTACGGTCGCTGGAGCAAAGGCTCAGCGTGATCGAGCAGATGGTGATTGGTCTTTCACAGACACTGCGTGGCCTTAGGCCAGTTTCGCTCCAGCAGGCGCTCATCTCCGGGACGCGAGAAGGAGATTCCCTTGGCTTGGTCGCTGGAGCGCAGGAGAGGCCATCCGACACCGAAGTATCCGAGTTGATACAGAAGTTACTGAACGAGCGCCATGTCAGTCGGTTCGGTCTTCGGTTAGATCGCTCTGTCTTCAACAGCGCCACTGGGGAGGAACTGCTCTCATCCGAGGATGTCTCTACCCTTCAGCGTCTGAGGTAGATCGCTGCTTCTCAACCAGGCGCTGATCGGCTGGCGGGAGCTCTGACCCACGACGTGTGCGGTCTTCGGTGCCGCGCGACCCGCCTCCGCCTTCGGCTGTGCGCTAGGCCAAGCCAGCAGGTGCATGCTGGAACGTTTTAGCGACGAGAACTTGCGGCATGTGTAAGACGTATCGCGGAAGGGCAAAGCGTCCAGTAGTCACTGTCCGATCCCAAGAGGCTCCCTAGCGCGACCTCAATAGCTATAGGTCTGCGCCAGTCGGCGTTGGGCAAGAAGGAGAACTCCCTCGGGCCGAGTCTTGCTTCTTGCTCCCGTCGCTGAAGCCATCGCGATCTGATCTGCATCTCTTTACAAAGTGCTTGCATGGCGGCCTCTTCGTTCATCTCAGTCTGCAACATGACACTAGCTGCCACACGCATCCCCGACCATGCGACATATCGCCGTCTGCCCGAGCTGAGGTTGAACCACGGGCTCTCCTGCATTGCGATGACTCCGTTTGCTCGCTCAGGACTTATTCGGTGCCGTCGAAGAAGGTTCGCCAAGTATGCGGATATCTCGTCGTTGACAAGCCGCCCCCACAGAGCGACGCGAGCTTCTGTATGGGCCGGCCCTTGCCAGCCATTTAGTGCAACTGCCAGCGCATTGCGAAGGTTTGGGAGAGCCTGCCACGCCGGAGAGTATGTCCAGGCGAAAGGGTGGTAAAGGGACCTTCGAGTGGATGGTGAATCGCTGGTCTCGGTCAGCAGTACTCCCGCCGCCTGGAGGTTTCGCAGCAAACTCCACACAGGCCCGTCATCTGAGGCGACCGGGGCATTTCTTGTAACAGAGTCTTCGAGTGCACACCACAGGCACGAGTAGTACGGTCCAAGGGACGCGACCAGTGAGGCCAAGTCTGGCCTCGCAGTCAATAGGGTCAGTTGATCAAGTCCATGGCGCACTCAGTTCCAAGGGCTCCCACCAGTGAGCGATCTTACCCACCAGCCAGTTGCATTGTCTACATGATTTTCATGTAACGCGGCACTGGGCCATAGATTGCTGTCCGCTTCCTCGAGCGGGCGGAATGGCAACCAAGACGATCTACCAAGAAGCATACCGGCGTCTCGTTGAGCAGCTTCGGGCGAGACGGGAGGCTATGGGAATTAGCCAAGTATCGCTTGCCTCGCACTTGGATTGGCCGCAGCAAACTATCTCTTCCATTGAGGCCGGTGCCCGGAGATTGGACTTGCTCGAGTACCTCAGGCTCACCTCGGCCCTTGGCATGAGTGCTGCAGAGGCAAGCTCGCTTTTGATGTCAGAGTGGAGGGCGATGCGCGTCCCTCCAGTTCGCTAAGGCGCGATGGCCAACGCCCGGTTATCAGGGGCGAACTGCTCCTTCTGTTGCTGGTGGTCAGTTGATCACTATTACGATTCCGGCGTAACGCTTGCCATTGATCGGTCTCCAAGCTGCGATTTGGGTGCATTGAGCGAAGTCGATTGACGGGGACGCTATGAGTCCTCTTGCCCGAACTCGGTACGGGCTGCCCGCAGCACGCGAGCTGGATCAGAGGTCAGGGCTTCGGCAGGTGGCATGCCGTTGAGCAGAGCGTGCGGTGAGAGAAACCACTCTGCCTCACTCCATCCGGTGCTGCGAAATAGCCTGTCCGGCTCGATCTCGAAATGATCGAGTGCACGCAGTACTGACAGGATTTCTGCCAAATATTCAACGGGTTCGCCATTTTCACCAAACTGCCAGTCTGGGTAGCGATAGCCGGGCACAGGCTTCGTTACATAGACCCCGAGTAGCTGGCCGGCTCTGCGCAGCTGACCGGCTAGGCCGCTACCACTGGTCAATGACGGGCCGAGCTGTGAACTGACTTCGGCGGCGCTATGCCACTGTGCGGCAAGTTCATCTCGCCTGACGGCGGCGTCGGACAGGATCTTCTGGGCCGATGAGCAGGCGTCGGAACGCCGTGGTGCGCCCGTTGCTTCTGCCTGTGGCTTTAGCTGTACTTGGAGAGATGCTTCAGTGAAATTGCCCGTTGCGTGGATGCGATCGAGCAGGAGTCGAAGCGCGATCGCTAATCCCTCGTCCTCTGACGGGTAGGGAGACGCAAACAGAGGTATCTGAACCCACAGATGCTCCTGTCCTGGGTGTACATAGGGGCGATGATCATCAAGCAGCAAGGCCGCGCCTAATTTTGGTGTGGCTAGCCGTAGATCCTTCGTGCTGCCCGTCCAATGGATGTATTCAAGGCTCGCGAACCACGGAGGCGCGCTTCCTTCACGAACCAACAAATCGGCAATGCTGCGAAAGCGCTCTTCCGGCACAGTCGTAAACATCATGAGCTGACTGAAGTGCGATCGGACGTCCTCCAAGAACCGACAGAGGCCGGGTCTTGGAATCTGGCTTATCGCATTGGAAATGAGTGTCCCTTCGAGGTCCAATGCCAGAATGCTCGGCTTCATGTGTTGTCTCTAGCGAGGAGCGTGTGTACACCTTGCTCCTGGACACTCTCGCTGTCCAACACGTGAGCCTACTGGTGCACATGCAGCGTGAGCCTACTGGTACGCATGCAGCGTGAGCCTACTGGTACTTGTTGCCTGCAACTGACAAAAGGATCACCTTTGCTGTGCTGCTCGGCAGGGCGGCACCACTTGGTCGGCTGGAATGTTTAGCTCAAGGATCGGCATAGGAGCCATGGGTGGTCGCCGCTGCGCTGCGGCTCTCTTTGTTGCCGCGATGAGGGATCGACAATGTTCAGAACCAGTCACACACATCCTCTGCATATCGCCACGATCCCTGTCGGAGTCAGTGGCGGCGCAGTAGGTGTAACTTTCGCGCCAGGGAAGTTTCAGGAGGCCGCGATGACGGGGCCATGGAGTCGTGACATTGACGTGGATCTTTGCGCGATTCGCCAGTGGGGCGCGGGGTACTTGATCTCCCTGATTGAGCCATGGGAGTTCGATGAGCTTAGGATTGCCGCGCTGCCAAAGCGGGCGATGGCGCAGGGAATCAAATGGTACGGACTTCCAATCGTAGACGGCGCAGCGCCGAACAGTTCTTTCTTGGAGGCATGGCGCGAGCTGGGTCCAGCACTCAGTCGTGAATTGTTGCGCGGAAGCCGCGCAGTTGTTCATTGTAAGGGCGGGCTAGGACGAGCTGGCACCGTAGCGTGCTTGTTGCTTTTAGAAACAGGCACGGCTGCCACAGGTGAGCAGGCCATGAGCATGGTTCGTCAGGTCAGGACGGGTGCGATCGAGACGCGTGAGCAGGAGGACTTCATACGCGCCTGGAGTCCAGGTCCGGGCAGCCAAGCTACAGGCAACTGACACCGTCGACCGGTCGGACTGCGAAAGGCATAGGTTTTGGACCGCGGGCGCCTAGGTAGCGCTCTTGCTCGATTCCGTACGTAGGGAGTCCTCGGAAGCCGGCCGGCGCAGCGTCGACAGGATGGTGCACTCAGCTCGCTGTCCGCCGTGACAACTGGCGATTACCCGTTCCAGCTCGTTGGCCATACGTTGCAAGTCTGCCATCCGGGCGCGAATGTCGGACAAGTGGCTGCGGGCCAGACGATCCACATCCACGCACGACAGGCCCTCGTCGCCGGCCAGCTGCAGCAGGCTACGGACCTCTTCCAGGCTGAAACCCAAGTCCCGACCGCGGGCAATGAAGCGCAGGCGCTCAATGTCCGGCAATCCGTAGACCCGGTAACCATTGCCTGATCGTCCCGGCCTCGGGAGCAAGCCGATGCGCTCGTAGTAGCGGATCGTCTCCAGATGGCACCCGCTGGCGGCGGCGGCGTCACTGATTTTCATTCGTAGTAGGCTTGACTCCGTAGTAGCTACGGACTTTACCCTCATGGACCCTGCCATGCCAGCGGACCGCGCCGGCCCGGCTCCCCTGCGATGGAGAAGATCCGATGAGTGATTGCGGCTGCCACCACGAGGCAAAGAACGCGCAGGAACGGCGCGTGCTGTGGATCGCTCTGGCACTGAACGCTGCAATGGCGGTGATTGGCGGCATTGCCGGCTGGATCGCCCATTCCACCGGCTTGCTTGCCGACGCACTGGACATGCTCTCCGACGCCACGGCCTACGCCATTGGGTTGGTCGCTATCGGTCGGACGGCGCGCTTCAAGGCCAACGCTGCTTGGGTTAGCGGTAGCGTGCTGCTGATTCTGGGCGTTGGCGTGCTGGTCGAGGTCGGCCGCCGCGTACTCCACGGGGCTGAACCGGTAAGCGGGTGGATGATCGGTACGGCTCTATTGTCGCTAGTGGTCAATCTCGCGGTCCTTCGCATGCTGGCGCCACTGAAGTCTGGCGAAGTACATCTGCGGGCAACGTGGCTTTTCACCCGAGCCGATGTGGTAGCCAACGTGGGCGTGATCCTGGCTGGCCTACTGGTGTGGTGGCTGGCCAGTCCATATCCAGATTTCGTAATCGGTGCCTTTATCGGCCTCTACGTGATGAAGGAAGCCTTTGAAATATTGGGCGACGCGCGCCGGGCACGCGCCGACGCGCGCAAGACCCCTGCATGACCGCGGGCGGCCAACTGGGATTTTCCCTGCGCTGATTGCTGCTGGCGAAATTGGCTGTCGGCCGGGATTTGCCTGAAATCGAGGCCGAAACGCGTACAGATGCGTATGAGCATCAGGTCGCGCCCTTTCGACCGCCAATTGCCGGGTGACGCATGTAGGCGCAGGCCGATCCCTGTGATCTCAAGAACCTTCGGAGTACTTCCATGTCTGTGCGATGGGCGGCCTTGGCCGCGTTGCTGTTAACGGGCGCAGTAGCGATGCCTGCGGTGGCGGCCGAATTGATGACCTTGGACGATGCCTTTGCACGCGTAGCCCAAACCCATCCGGAGCTGCGTCTGGTCGATGCGCGAGCCACTGTCCTCGCTGCCGAGCGAGATAAGGCGATGCAGCGTCCACCGTGGACGCTCGGTGCCGAGGTCGAAAACGCGCTGGGCACCGGCGCGGCCGGTGGCTTGGACAGCGCCGAGCTAACCTTGAGCCTGAGTTCGGTGCTGGAGCGCGGCGGCAAGCTCGACGCCCGCCGTACCTTGGCACAAAGCCGGATTGATGCGCTGGCCGTGC
Source organism: Stenotrophomonas sp. SMYL8 (assembly GCF_036320065.1). NCBI lineage: Bacteria > Pseudomonadati > Pseudomonadota > Gammaproteobacteria > Lysobacterales > Lysobacteraceae > Stenotrophomonas > Stenotrophomonas sp. SMYL8. Next base: position 59,267 of record NZ_JAWIRR010000015.1, on the reverse strand, counting down.
AGCGCGAGACCGGGCGCCTGGACTTGCTAGCCGAGACGGCGCAGCGCTATTTGGCTGTCGTTGGTGCCGACCGGCAACGAAGCCTAGCGGACATCGATGTTGGCCAGCGCCAGCGAACCGTGGTGGCCGCCAGGCAGCGCCTGCAGGCCGGCGCCTCACCCGAGTCGGTGCTGCTCACCGCGCAGGCAGCGCTTGCGCGGGCCGAGCTGAAGCGTGATCGGGCCGAGCAACAGCGACTCGCTGCTCGTCAGCATCTGGCTGCTTTGTGGGGCGAACGTACTCCCACCTTCGAAGTGGTCCCGGCCGATCCGATGGCCCTGCCGGCGATCGCCTCCATGCAGACGCTGGCCGATGAGTTGGAACGGACTCCGGAATTGGCGCAGTTTGCCGACGCCCGCCGGATCGCGCAGGCACGCCTGCAGCTGGCGCGTTCAGCGGCCTCACCGGACCTGTCCTGGCAGCTCGGAGTGCGCCGACTACAGGAGACCGATGACACCGCGCTGGTCGCCAGCTTATCCATGCCGCTGGGCAGCCGCAGCCGCGCACAGCCAGAGATTCGAGCCGGCGAAGCCGAGCTGCAGGTCCTGACGATCGAGCGCGAGGCCAAGGGCCTGTCGCTGTACTCCACGCTGGTCGAAGCCCATGGCCGCTACACCGTGGCACAGGCCGAGGTGGCGCGCCTGCACGACGACGTGTTGCCGAAGCTGGCCCGAGCCGAGCAGGCCGCTGAGCGTGCCTATCGTGCTGGGGCGATCAGTTACCTGGAATGGGCACAGTTGCAGTCCGAACGTACCGCCATGGCCCAGCAACAGCTGGACGTCGCCTTGGATGCGCAGCGCGCCCTGATCGAAATTCAACGACTGACCGGCCAGGCGCTTGTCACGCCGCCGGCTGCCGCTTCCACTGGAGAGACCCCATGAATCGCTTTTCCTGGACCGCACTGGGCATGGCTCTGATGCTGGCGGCCTGCAACGCGTCGACCCCCAACGAAGCATCCGAAGGAGGCCACGCCGCTGAGGGCGAAGAGCACGGCGAGCACGAGGAAGCGCCGCTGGAAACCGAGATCTCGGCCAAAGCTGCGCAGGCGGCGGGAATCCAGGTCGCGCCGGCTGGACCCGGTGAGATTGCCGATGAGCATGAGGTACAAGGGCTGTTGACCCCAATCGATGGGCGCATCGCGCAGGTCACTGCACGCTTCCCCGGACCGGTCCGTTCCGTGCGAGTGGGCGTGGGTGACCAGGTACGCACCGGCCAGGTGCTCGCGACAGTGGAGAGCAACCTCAGCCTGACCACCTACACCGTTACCGCGCCGATCAATGGCGTGGTCATGGCGCGTACGGCCGCCGTGGGCATGTCGGCGCCTGAGGGCGCCCCGCTGTTCGAGGTAGCTGACCTGTCCACGCTGTGGGTGGACCTGCACATCTTCGGCGCCGACGCCCAGCACATCGGTGCCGGCGTGCCGGTGACGGTCACCCGCTTGAGTGATGGCGTCACGGCGCAGACCACATTGGAGCGCGTCCTGCCCGGCACCGCCACTGCCAGCCAAAGCACTATTGCCCGCGCAACCGTAGCTAACACCGATGGGCTGTGGCGGCCGGGTTCAGCGGTCAAGGCGCGGGTCACCGTGGATCGCCAATCGGCGTCGCTGGTGGTTCCGATCACCGCCCTGCAGACCGCACAGGACCAGGACGTTGTCTACGTGCAGCAGGGCGAGACGTACCACACCCGGCCGATCAAGCTGGGGCGCCGTGACGCCGAACGCGCCGAAGTGCTGGAAGGGCTCAAGGCGGGTGAACGAGTGGTGGTGGCCCAAAGCTTCCTGATCAAGGCCGACATCGAAAAATCCACTGTGGAAGAGGAATGAGGCCCGCCATGCTCGAACGCCTCATTGGTCTGTCCATCCGCCACCGCTGGCTGACGCTGGTGCTCACCGCTGCGCTAGTCGCACTGGGCGTGTGGAGCTACCGTCACCTGTCCATTGACGCCACGCCCGACATCACCAACGTCCAGGTCCAGATCAACACCCAGGCCCCGGGTTACTCGCCGCTGGAGGCCGAGCAGCGAGTGACCTTCGTCATTGAAACGGCCATGGCCGGGCTACCAAAGCTGGACTACAGCCGCTCGCTGTCGCGCTACGGACTCTCCCAGGTCACTGTCGTCTTCAAAGACGGCACCGACCTGTACTTTGCCCGCCAGCAGGTCGCCGAAAGGCTACAGCAGATCGCATCTCAGCTGCCCGAAGGGTTGGACCCGGAGATGGGTCCCATCTCTACCGGCCTGGGCGAGATCTTCATGTACACCGTGGAGGCTGAGCCCAACGCCCGCAAGCCCGACGGCACCCCGTATACCGCCACGGACCTGCGCACCCTGCAGGACTGGGTGATCCGGCCGCAGCTGCGCACCACGCCTGGAGTGACCGAGGTCAACACAATCGGTGGCTTTGAGCGGCAGATCCACATCACCCCGGATCCGGCCCAGTTAGTGGCACTGGGCTTTACGCTGAACGATGTGGTCGCAGCGGTCATGCGCAATAACCAGAACATCGGCGCCGGCTACATCGAGCGCAACGGCCAGCAATTTCTGGTGCGCGTGCCCGGCCAGCTGGCCAATCTGGACGCGATTGGGAACATCGTGCTGGACCGGCGCGATGGCGTGCCCATTCGCGTCCGCGACGTCGCTAGCGTAGGCGAAGGCAAGGAGCTGCGCACGGGTGCGGCGACCCAGAATGGCCATGAGGTCGTGGTCGGTACCGCCTTCATGCTGTTCGGCGCAAACAGCCGGGAAGTCTCCCAGGCAGCCGCGGCCAAGCTGGACGCCGCCAACGCCAGCTTGCCCGCTGGCGTACATGCAAAGGCCGTCTATGACCGCACCGCGCTGGTGGATCGCACCATTGGCACGGTGTCCAAGAACCTGATCGAAGGCGCGCTGCTGGTGGTGGTGGTGCTGTTCCTGCTGCTGGGCAATGTGCGCGCTTCGTTGATCACCGCGGCAGTGATCCCGTTGGCAATGCTGTTCACCATTATCGGCATGGTGCGTGGCGGCGTGTCGGGTAACCTGATGAGCTTGGGCGCCCTGGACTTTGGCCTGATCGTGGATGGGGCGGTGATCATCATCGAGAACTGTCTGCGCCGGTTTGGGGAGGCGCAGCACGCACTGGGCCGCCAGCTCAACGACGAAGAGCGCTTTGATCTGACCGCCTCGGCCACGGCTGAGGTGATTCGCCCCAGTCTGTTTGGTCTAGGCATCATCGCGGCGGTCTACCTGCCGATCTTCGCGCTGTCCGGGGTGGAAGGAAAAATGTTCCACCCAATGGCGATCACGGTGGTCTTGGCCCTGACCGGTGCCATGGTGCTGTCGCTGACCTTCGTACCGGCGGCCATTGCCACCTTCCTGCGCGGCCGTGTGGCCGAGCACGACAACCGCTTGATGCGCTGGTCACGTGCCCGCTACACGCCGCTGCTGGAGTGGGCGCTGCGGCGGCGGGTCGTAGTGCTGACAGGCGCGGCCGTGCTGGTGGTGGGGTGTGGCGTGCTGGCCACCCGTTTGGGCTCGGAGTTCGTGCCGAGCTTGGATGAAGGCGACATCACCTTGCAGCCCATGCGTATCCCCGGCACCAGTCTGGAGCAGTCGGTGGCGATGCAGGAAACGCTGGAGAAGCGCTTGGCCCAGTTCCCGGAGGTGGCCAACATCTTCTCCAAGATCGGCACCGCCGAAGTGGCCACCGACCCGATGCCCCCCTCCATGGCCGATACCTTTCTGATGCTCAAGCCCCGCGACCAATGGCCCGACCCGCGCAAACCCAAGGCCGAGCTGGTGGAAGAGCTGGAGGCGGCGGCCAAGGAGATCCCGGGTAGCAACTACGAGTTCACTCAGCCCATCCAGATGCGCACCAACGAATTGATCTCCGGCGTTCGCTCGGACGTTGCGGTCAAGGTCTACGGCGACAATCTTGACCAGCTGACCCGCCTGGCCAGCCGGGTCGAGCGCGTCCTGCGCGGGGTCCCCGGCGCCGAAGACGTCAAGGCCGAGCAGGTTACTGGCCTACCACTGCTCACCATCACGCCAGATCCAGCGGCATTGGCGCGGTATGGATTGAATCCGGGTGACGTGCAGGACACGGTGGCAACCGCCATCGGCGGTAGCGTCGCTGGCCAGCTGATCGAGGGCGACCGCCGATTCGACCTGGTGGTGCGTTTGCCCGAATCGCTGCGGCAAGACCCGGCTGTGCTTGCGGACCTGCCCATTCCACTGCCGGAGAGCACCAGTATCGATGAGTCCAGCCGTGTAGCCGCTGGTGCCAACGGTGGGCCTCGCACTGTTCCACTACGAGAAGTGGCGAAGATACAGGTAGAGCGCGGGCCCAACCAGATCAATCGTGAGAACGGCAAGCGTCGAGTGGTGATCACCGCCAACGTGCGTGAGCGTGATCTTGGCGGATTCGTTGGCGATCTGCGTACCCGCATCGGCCAGGATGTACCGCTTCCAGAGGGGTACTGGATCGATTATGGCGGCACGTTCGAGCAGCTGATCTCGGCCAGCCAGCGCTTGGCGGTGGTTGTCCCGGTCACATTGGCGCTGATCTTCGCCCTGCTGTTCATGGCCTTCGGCTCGGCCAAGGATGCCGCCATCGTGTTCAGTGGCGTTCCCTTGGCATTGACTGGTGGCGTAATCGCCTTGGCTCTACGCGGAATTCCGCTGTCAATCTCTGCGGGCGTAGGCTTCATTGCGCTTTCGGGCGTGGCAGTACTCAATGGCTTGGTCATGATTGCCTTCATCCGCCGACTGCGTGAGCAAGGCGACGCCCTCGAAGATGCTGTCCGGGATGGCGCCCTGGGGCGACTACGACCGGTCTTGATGACTGCCCTGGTGGCTTCCCTTGGTTTCCTGCCGATGGCTTTGAACGTAGGCGCTGGTTCTGAAGTACAGAGGCCGCTGGCCACGGTCGTAATCGGCGGTATCGTGTCCTCGACCGCGCTGACGCTGTTGGTCCTGCCGGTGCTGTACCGCTGGCTACATCGCGACCGCGGCAGTCGTGGCGATGGCGCTATCCAAGAGCCCTCAACCTCATGAACGAGATCAATTTGGAAGAGGTCCGGGCAGCGATGTTCACGGACCCGAGCGTGAAAGCAGTAGACGGCCTGCGGCTGGTCCCAGGCCCGGCAACTGGCCGCGCGATTGTGGCCACGATCACTGTCGCTGCCCCCTCGGCGGACCTTGACGTGGTCCACGCTGTGATCGCCCGCGTACTTTTCGATCAATTCGGCATCGAGCAGGCAGTGCTTTCTTTCAACGACCCTGGGCCGGCGCCGCCGCCACCCACGACGGCGCCATTGAAGAAATTGTGATCGCTGCGACTCTCCTGAGTGCCTACGCAGTTATCGTGTAAACGGCAGCCAAATCCAAAGCGCGATGAGCGTGGTCAGCAGGACGGGGGGCGTCAGGATGAGCCCTACCTTCATGTACTGCCCCCACGTAATCCGTTGGCCTTTTCCGGCAAGGACATGCAACCACAGCAGGGTCGCTAGCGACCCAATTGGGGTCAGCTTGGGACCAAGGTCGTTGCCCACGACGTTGGCGTAGATCATCAGCTCGCGAGTGGCCGTCGATACGTTCGCCCCATCGATAGCAAGCGCACCGACCAGTGTCGCAGGCATATTGTTCATAATGGAAGCGAGAGCAGCGACCGCAAAGCCCGTACCAATCGTTGCCACGAAGCTACCCTGCGTTGCCAACCACTCTAGGATTGCACTCGCCGCGTCAGTCAGCCAGGCATTACCCAGTCCGTAGACGACTAGATACATGCCGATCGAGAACAGCACGATCTGCCAGGGTGCGTCACACAGGATCTTGGTCACAGCCATTGTGGCGCCCCGGCCTCCAGTCGCCCAGCGGCCTGCAATACCCATCAGCACTAGTGCAGCTGCACCCGTCACCAAAGCAATAGGAACGCCGAGCGGCCCGGTTACGAAGTACGCAATCAGTAGCAGTACTAGAAGAGGCAGCGCTGCGCGAAAAACTGCCACGTCGCGTATCGCGTCGCGGGGCGCTTCTAGATCCTCGACTGGATACCTACTGGGGATGTCGCGCCGGAACCAGAGCCATAGGACGATCAAAGTAGCTCCGACCGATACCAGGTTCACCGGCACCATGATCGCGGCGTAGCGCCCAAAGGACACGTCAAAGAAGTTCGCTGTAACGATGTTGACCAAGTTGGAGACAATGAGCGGAAGGCTGGCGGTATCGGCGATAAATCCGCAGGCGACCGTAAATGCCAGCGCGCCGGCAGGCGGGAAATTCAAGCGCAACAGGATCGCAAGAACAATCGGAGTCAGCAGAAGAGCCGCGCCGTCGTTGGCAAACACTGCAGCAATTGCAGCTCCCAGCAGGACAATGAGCGGAAAAAGCTTCCGACCATTGCCGCCGCCCCAACGGGCCACATGCAGGGCGGCCCACGCGAAGAAACCGGCTGCGTCGAGAATGAGAGAGATGATGATAAGAGCGACGAAGGTGAACGTTGCATCCCAGACAATTCCCCACACCGTTCCAACATCGTTCCACCCAACAACCCCAGTGGCTAAAGCAACGGCGGCACCGGCGAGTGCCGACCAGCCTATGCCAAGCCCGCGAGGTTGCCAGATCACGAAAACAAGAGTGACGATAAAAATCGCGAGAGCAAGCATGTAACCCACCGTTGGAAGTCAGATAGAGCGCTGATTGACGCGCTTGGAAAGCTCATCGGCGCTCTCAACGCGCTCGGAATAGCGATCAACGAGATAGGCTGCGCGTCCTCGTACGAGCCAGGTGAACTTCACTAGCTCCTCGCATACGTCAACGACACGCTGGTAGTAGGCCGATGGCTTCATGCGCCCGGCCTCATCGAACTCCTGGAAGGCTTTGGCCACGGACGACTGGTTCGGGATGGTGACCATTCGCATCCATCGGCCAAGGACACGTAGCTGGTTTACTGCATTGAAGCTCTGCGAGCCGCCGGAAACCTGCATGACGGCCAGAGTCTTGCCCTGTGTCGGTCGCTTGGCACCGTCGGCCAGAGGTATCCAATCGATCTGAGCCTTCATAATGGCGGTCATGGCGCCGTGACGCTCAGGGCTGACCCAGACCATGCCCTCGGACCAGTACGCGAGCTCGCGAAGTTCGCTCACCTTAGGATGATCGGGAGACGCGCCGTCGGGCAATGGCAAGTCGTGCGGATCGAAGATACGCACATCGCAGCCGTACCAGCGTAGAAGCCGACCGACCTCCTCTGCGAGCAGGCGGGAAAAGGAGCGTTCACGCAGTGAGCCGTAGAGGATGAGCATCCGCGGTGGATGGATCGGGTCGCCAAGCCCGATGAGGGCGTCTACGTCGATCGGCGCAAGTTGTGTGGGGTCGATGTTTGGCAGATCTGCCGCAATGCGATCAATCACGGTGACGTCCCGGTTGTAACGATCTCGCCATCTTCCTTGGTAAAGGAAGACACGGGGTTCGCCAGCAGTGCGAGCACTTTCTCAGACGGTCGGCACAATGCAACGCCACGGTCGGAGACCACGATTGGACGGTTGATGAGAATGGGATGAGCCATCATCGCGTCCACCAGCTGGTCGTCGGTGAGGCCAGGGTTGTCCAGGCCCAACTCCTCGTATGGCGTTCCCTTCTTGCGCAGGAGGTCGCGAGGCGTGATGCCCATTGCGGCAATTAGTTCGACAAGTCTCTCGCGCGTCGGCGGTGACTGCAGGTACTCGATGACCTGCGGGTCTTCGCCCGACTGGCGCATCATTTCCAGAACGTTTCTGGACGTGCCGCAGGCCGGATTATGATAGATCGTTAGTGTCATGATGGATCCCTCAAGCAACGTCTGGTCGGGAGAACGAAGTGCCTTCGAGCTGGCCGATTGCGCAGACTTGCGCTGTCAATGCTGCTCGAGACAGCGTATGGAGTGGCAGCGCGACGAAGGCTCGGATGCGGTTTTCCAGGTACATCAGCGCCTTTCGGAAGGCGGCGCGTTGCCACATTTCCCCGTGAGCTTCGCGGATGGGATCCTCGATACCCCAATGCCCCGTCAATGGTCGCCCGGGCCACATTGGGCACGCCTCGCCAGCAGCGTGGTCGCAGACAGTGAAGACAAAATCCATGCGGGGGGCACTTGCCGCGGCAAACTCCTCCCATGCTTTGGACCGCAGGCCTTCGACCGGGTAGTTGGCCTCGTACAGCGTCTCAATCGCCAGCGGGTGGACCTCGCCCTTGGGGTGACTGCCGGCAGAGAACGCGTTGAAACGGCCATCGCCAATACTCCGCAGGGCGCTTTCCGCCAGTATCGATCGCGCAGAATTGCCCGTGCATAGGAACAGGACGTTGAAGGGCTGAGTAAGGCTCATCCGCAGGTCTCCGAGGTACATGGGCGGGCGAGTTTGAAGAGGTCACCGCAAATCTCGGGAGTCCCGGAGCAGCAGTCCTCAGTCAGAAACGCGAGCAGTTGGCGCATGTGCTCATAGCTAGCGGCGTACAGCACGCGCCGCCCGTCTCGCCACGAGCGCAGCAGGCCAGCTCGCTCCAGGGTCGAGAGGTGAAAGCTCATGCGTGGTGGCGCGATCGCGAGAGCTTCCGCAATTTCGCCGGAGGGCATGCCATCCGGGCCAGCACGAACCAGCATCCTGAATGCAGCTAGGCGATCAGACTGGGCGAGCGCAGAGAGTGCGAGGACGGCGGAATCATCTTTCATGCCTAGATCCTACAACTATTCTTGTAGGATGCAAGTGTCTGGCCGGCGATCCCATCTCCGGACGTACCTGTCCGGAATCGAGGTCTGCTGCGAGTCCTGCGAGCTACCGCTCCGCTAAGGCGTTTAGGATTGAGGCGTATAGAGCTGGTGGCCCAGAAGCGCGCACGTGCCGTTATACACAAACGCCACACTCTGCCTCGCCCGGGTAAAGGCCACGTAATACTTAGGTGGCGCCGTAATGCGTGACGCATCTGCAGTGCGCAGGTACTGCGTCAAAGGCCCATTAGGGAAGATGAGGACCCGGCCGTAGGTGCGTCCCTTGGACTGACCGAAGTTCATCGCTGGTAGGCCGTCGCACGCCTGCCGTCGGTCATGCCGCAGCACGGTCGGGGCAAATTCCTGCATGTATGCGGTCACATGATGGGGCGCGACAAGGTAGATGCCATCGTGACCCGTCACCTGATCATTCCCTGATCGAGTCCGAGGCATCTGTGGATAGAGCGCGTCGGCCAGATCACATAGCGCCTGCACGCACCGCAAACTTGTGAGGCGGTGATCGATCTGGCACAAGCCGTGCGACTCCCAAAGCTGGAATAAGGTCGCCAAGTTCGGTCCGCGGAACTGGCTATACCGAGGCGCGTAGTTGGTGGCGTAGGTCGCTTGGCGAGTGTCGCCCACCAGGGTAATGCCGATCGGGCTCCTCAACAGGCGCTCGATCAGATCTAGGTCGTAGCCAGCCAAGTCCTGCACTTCATCGACGTACACTTCGTCGTACATGTCCGCCAAGCGCGAGATGACCTGACCATGAGTTAGCTCATCGCAACGAACGGCGAAATCGGAGGCCCGATCCGAGTACATCCTGTCGCCTGCCAGATAGTGGCGGGAAGTCTGCGAGCGGGGTGCCCGGTTGTTAGTCCGTCCTTCAACGAACTGAATCGATTCAACCCGTGGCTCGCGGCACAGTGCAGCCTGATAAGGTCGAATACACTCGCGTAGCAGAAATCCGTACCAGCTATACAACGTAACATTCGCGGGAACCGCGCCGGCATGGGCCTCGAATGAGCGCCGAATTTCTTCGAGATTCTCCAAGGTATAGGTGAGCATAGCGATGCGGCGCTGTGGTCGCTCCAAGGCCTGGCGGACCAGCAAGGTGGTCTTGCCAGAGCCGGCTGCCGATAGCAGTACCCGGTTAGGCGATAGCACGCTGGACATAGTCCGGGAACCTGATTGAATGAGGGCTGTTGAAAATGGCTAGGGCCGTATCGGTCTTGTGACCTTTCATGTACTTGAGCAACGCCACCTCGTCGGCGAATGACTTGACCAGCACGGTGTTCAGCTCGTCCAATGAGTTGGCTTTAATGAGTTGATCTTCCAACGATGGGGCGCTCTCGTCAGAATCGTAGTAGATGGCATTGGGGAAGTCGGCATATCGCTCTTGCACCAGCGCGATATCACCATCGTTGTCGGTGACGACTCTGGCCTGAATACGCAGGCGCTCCGCAATCTGCAAGAAGCGTTTAAACGCCAGTGATTTGACCGAGATGATGTCCACGCCACGCGCCAATGGCGCTACGCCGTGGTGATCAAAGTAGGCACGTTGCACGATCAGCTCGTCGGACGGGCCCTCCACCAGAATTGCCTGCTTGGCCAGAATCAGTCGCAACGTGTCATGACCAGGAAGCTTCATGAAGTAATCGTGCGTATCATGCGGCAACTGATCCAGTTTCATCTGGCCTTGGGCGCTGAACAGGATCACGTTGTCCACGCCCAGCTTGTTCAGAACGAAGCTGCTGTGGGTTGCGATGACCACCTGCTGCGTCGTGGAGAGCGCTGAAATCTTGTCAATCAGCTGGCTCATGCCAGAGAAGGAGAGGTGGTTCTCCGGCTCTTCGATCAGCAGTACATGCGCCGACCCTGCAGCATGCATAGCCAGCTTCATCTTTACTGCGCTTTGCTCACCCTTGCCAGCTTGGGTGAAAGGAAGCTCATCCAGGTACGGTGACAAGCTTGTTTCCCACGTTGAGCGCGGTGAAGAGTCCACGCCAACCGTCAGTGCTTTGTGACTGATGTCTCCTGTGTGCTGAGTGAGATAAGCATTAATGGCGGCAACGTCGTCCTCTTCCGAGAAGCTTTGCCGCATGCGGCGAAAACTCAAAGATAGCGAAACGCGCTGCGCTGGGGTAAGCGCCTGTTCGATGATGCTGGCGATATAGCGATCGGCTCCGGACAGTGTCTTGATACCGTGGGTGTCGATGATAGTTGAATCGAACGGGATGGTACGAGCGGTGACGCCGTTGTTGGCAAAGGAGTACCAGCGCACCGTGTAGTATTCCACTGGGAGGCTGGTCGCGCCCTGGTATTGCTGTAGGTAGGCGTTGAATTCCTCGCGATAGTCATCGCTAAGCTCGACCAGCAATCGGACGCCTGCACTGTCTAGACCTAATGAGTTGTTGGTGCCGCGCAAAGACGCCAGCGCGGGATCGTTCCCCAAATAGGCTTCAATGGAGATCCTGGGCGGTGACGCAGGCGTTCCTGCGCGCAGAGCCGCTAAGTACTCCCTCACCGTTGGCTGGTGAAAAAGATAGGGTGTGAGCTCGTAGGTGAGGTTGCGACCATACAGCTGCCCAGTTATTACTGCGTGGATCGCTTCCAGCAAGGTGGACTTTCCCACCTCGTTGTCACCAACCACAAGGTTCATGTGCGCATTGAGCTGCAGATTGAGGTGACGAAAAGACTTGAAGTTATCGATAACAATACGTTCGATCGGCATGCTCCGTCCCCAGTGGACTATCCTGTCTCTACAGAACTTTACGCGGCTCTTAAGAACGATGCCAACTGGACTGGATTTGGAAAGAATTTGTTCTGGACAGGCCTGGCGGGCACAGAAGGTAAGCCATCAAAGACTGCAAAATGAACAGGATCCATCGTCTTCGTTCGTCTCACGTATCGGCTATGCGGTTTGGTGGTTGTGACGAGGTGGTGGTTATAGTCCCGACTTTCTTAGTGGTGCTCGGTCACAGACTGCTGGACGTCGTCGGAGCTGTCAGGGAGGCGGCGATTCCCTGGGCCTCTAGATAGTCACGAACAGTGGCAAGGTCGTTGAGTTGACCAGAGCACATGAAGGCCAAGGCCGGGGTCCCCTTGAACGGTGCTGCGCAGTTGGGGCGTCGTAGCCAGCTGTCAGCTTGCTGCTGATCAGGGAAGAGGATGTGCAGTGCCCGGTATATGCCGAGCGCATAGCTGATTCGCTCGAGTGTTTCTGGCCAAAGGCCGTCAGTCACTCCCGCCTCTAGCTGTGCACAAGCAACGTCGATGGGCCTACCCAGGATTGCCGACTGCTCATGAGCGCTTAGTTTCCAAACTTCTGCCATCTTGGTAAACGCGCGCAGAGCAGGTCCTTCCAGGCTGGTGGCGTCACTGGCGATTGGGTAGATCATCCCTCTGGCCTGGGGGAGCAGATGAGTCATGCTACTCCCGTTTCACTCATCGCACCCTTCCGCGATGCGCCGATTGAATAAATAGTTGGCCTACATAGGCGGGCGATGCTCATGTCATCTCGACCGTTCGGTGCGAGGGAGGCCTAACAGCCCCGCCTCGGCCGACGGTCTGGCAGCCGACTGCCTGCCGGCCGCACGTCTGCATTCTATTTCAACGACACGTGGTGGCTGGTAGTGAACAACGTGGTGTGACCCCTTCAGGACCTATAAACACTGAAGGGGACAACAGTGACTACTGGGCCTCTATGCCCTGCCGCAATAGGCCTTATAGGGAAGGCGCCGGCGATGGATTTCACGGCACCATTGGGCTTGGAAGGGGAAATCCATCACAAATGATCCGAGCAGCTCCGCACCGCGACGCTGGGCATTAGCCTGCAACGTTGGATAGATGGCTGGTTCGTCGTGATCAACATGACGTTAGCTGTAGAGGTGATGCATCTGTTGTGCGGTAGTTGATCAGCGATGCTGGCAGACATCTCATGCTGTATGGCCACTCTAAATGAGCAGTAATTTTTCTATCTATATGAAATGAAAGGGAAAAATGCCCTAAATGATGTGGACCGCAGGCACTAGCGCCACTCGGTGGAAGAAGTTGACAGCACCAGGTACAGAGTGCTCGTTCTGCCAGATCCCCAGGCGACTCCCAGCAATCGCAGCCAAAGGGTCGCCCCTTCTTGCCAAAGCGTCGTATGCATGCTTGGACTGGACCAAGCGAACCACTGCTGCGGCGAGGGCCGGCGATAGTGCCCCATCCAATTTCTCAAGAGCCTCAAAGGCGGCGTGAGCGTCGTCCATTGGTAAGCCGCAGGGCCTCTCTAAGCTATGTCCTCTCCGACTCAATGATCGCATCTGTCATCACTTGGGCCTAACTCAATGCGCATCCGGTCGGAGTGGGCATCCTGTCACTGACCAAGAGATGGACCAAGCGACTCTCCTGAAGAGAGCGAGCTCTGGACAGGAGCAAAGGCCCCGTCAGCCAACGTTGACTATCGACCCTGCCGAAATGGCCAGAACGTATCTGCTGCAGGTTTGCAGCAGTGAGCATGCAAGTGGTCGCTTCAGGCCGTGAGTCGAGCTAAGCGAGTGTCCAGGTGTGCGTTTGCACGTCGAGGCAATCGCCAAAGTCTCTTTGCCCCCTAGACGTTCAAGAATACTGCGGTCCATGCCCTACCCATCGAGCCAGGGAGTTACCCCGCACTTGCCGTCACCCTTATTCAGAAAGCGGCAGGTCACCCTTGCACAGAAGAGGGTTGCCGTAAAGCGTCATTGCCAGCGCATCGCGTGGCTCATGACCCATTTGCCGGGCGACCGCCCGGTTTGCATCCGCGTTTGCATCGATCAGTCGGGCGCCCTCATTCCATGCATGAAGAAACGCCGGGAGCCAGTGCGACGGCACACGAGAGTCCAAAGGCCAAGGCGATGCGATGACCGCACGTGTTCCGCGACTGAGAAGCTGCTTCGGTAGTCCCACGGTGGTGTTCGCTGCCGGATGAGCGTTCTGCCGCCCACCGCTGCATACAAAAAGAATCGCCACCCCGACCCTCTCAAGCGCTCGAGCAAGGTCCAATGAGCTGATTCTCAGCGCCGACTCGTCCGACACAACCTGGAAGAAGCGTGCACCGGGATCCAGCCCGCCGTGAGCGGCGACGATCGCCAATTGGGCAGCTCGCAGGCTGGGAGGTGGCTCGGCGCCGGTATCCAGCTGAATCTGATGCTGGACAAAAGTCTCGTTCAGGCGATCAGCCACCCTACACAGCGTACCGTCCTCACCGTCGGATACGGCGGTTGATATCCAAGCTGCCGGTGGTCCGTACTGAAGCGGGCTTGAGGTCGTTGCACCTCGCAGCCACGCCAAGGAAGGGGCCACCGCAATAGAGGCCTGATTACCGACGAACTCTCCTTCAACGACCAATAGCTGCGGGGGAATGCTCTGCAGCCGGGTGTCCATTACAAAAACGGTGCGAGCCCCGATGCTACTGGACAGGCCCAACTCGCGCATACTGGTATGGAACAGATTGGGATCATCACTGTCTATGCCAAAGGCATATGGATATACGATGGACCATGCATCGAGTCCGCGGGCGGAGAACACCCCATCCTCACGATTCACCAGAATCCGTCCGTCCACACCGCTGACGCGGATGAGGCGGTCAGCGCTATCGAGGGCGAGCAACTCCACCTGAAGCCCCTGCTGGGACAAGAGATTGATCGTCTCAGCCGGTTCGTCGAGGGTGGACGGAAGCCAGCGCTGGCCAACTGCGCCAGGCACTAGAATGGCATGATCGGAGGTAGCCTCCACCGCGAACGCAGCCAGCTCTGCGTCGGCGAGCGTCTCTTCCTGGGCAAGTTGAGCTCGGGCCGCGCGAACCAAACGCTGCACATCGAAGCCGACATCGCCCGAATACCGTGCACGTTGAGCAAGCTGCGCATAGGAAACGAGTCGGTCCCTCCCCGGGGCTGCGTTCTCAGCCAGAAGCAATAGATCCTGAGTGATCGCGCCGGCCATTGCGCTGGCCTGCTGTATGATTTCATCAACTGACGAGGGCACTTCCCCGCCAAGCAGCAGAACGCGATCGCGTGATTGGACGAGAAGTAGAAGTACCGTGGTGATCTCATCATCCCTGCGCATGACCTCGCGAAGATTGGCTGATAGTTCACTCAGTAGCGGTATCCAATGCCCCAGCTCTGCTCTCAGAGAATGCAGTTCGCCAAGGCGAACACCGAGCCGCAGTGTCTGCAATCGATGGGCCATGTCCTCCCCAGCCCCCATTCGGGAAATCAGCCCCTCACAGCGCGCCAAGAGCGCGTGAGCGACGTCAAACAGCCCGATGTCGCGCAGGGCTCTTGCCAAGGCAACGCTCTCATAGTACGCCTGCTCCAGCCCGATATCTCCACCGCTCGCGACCGCGCAACCGAAGGAAAGCAGTGCCCTTGGATGGTCCTGCATCCGATGGAACACATCGCCATAGGCATGCCACGCAAGACGAAGTCGATGAGGATCATCATGCGTGGCAGACAAACCCGACTCGACCAGGTCGCGGGCAAGCTGGGCCTGACCGGTAATGACCAGCCGTGTAGCCACCAACCTGAGCAGCTCAAGATCCGCGCTCGAGTTGTCCGCATGCGGCACTACCGCGAACGCGATCATCAACATCTGATTCAGAACGGCGTAATCGTCAGGCTGCTCTTGCTCGACGACATACTGTGCCAGCACCTTGAGCTTTGCCAGTACCTCATCAGCACTCAGCGTAAGTAATTCTATCGGAAGGCGCACCGTCGCCAGGTCCACGACCCCATCTTGGGTGATCCATTCCGTGGCCGAACGGTAGAAGCCCAGCCACTCCTCATCCTGCCACGCCCCCGCCGGCACTGAAGGCCGGTGGAGGGAGGTTTCGGACACCTGCTGGATATCAATGAGTCGGAGAACCGCGTGAGCCAGCAGTGCGATGCCATTCACGCCAGCACTATCAATGGAAAGAAGCTCGTCAAGCCGCTCACGAACCTGCGTATCAGCTGGGTGAGCAGCCAAGTACCTGAGCGCCCACAGGACGGCATCGCTGATGAGTTCACGATGATCCCCTTGTCCAGCGATCAGCAAGCGCTCAATTGTCCAGAGTAGAAGCTGGCTCGAGGCACTTACGCGCCCCGCCACCGGAGACAGGCCGACCACAAGCATTGCCGCCTGAACGGGCAGGTCTCGTCGCATCGCATCAAGTGCGCACGCAAGTACGGTCTCACTGTGAAGATGCTCCCACTCCGTCCCAAGACCTGAAATAGTTGCAGAGTAGTCCGGAACCTCTTGGCGATGAACGCTGGCAAGAATGAGATCGACATAGGCCGTGAGGGGGAGACCTGCAATGTCATTGCACTGGATCGTGCCCCCGTCACGACAGGCGACAAGCATGGCCTGCAGCTGATGCTCTTGTAGCGCCGCCGAATCAGGCTGGTACCGGGCCAACCAGGACAAACAATGACGCGTCACCGTTTCGGACTGTAGCGTTTGTGCCAGGTCAAGGGCATCCTCCATCATCTGAGGATCGTCAAGTTTGGCGGCGCACCCGTTTAGAAACACCGCTGCGCCTACCCTGTCCCCACCAGCAACTGCGATGGCAGCTAATCGAATTCCTACAAACGGAGCAAGACGTTCCGCAGAGGCCCAAAGGGGTTGAAGAAGCTCCGCGGCACGAGACGACCTTCCGCCCTTATGCAGAAGGTCAGCCTTCATTATGAGTTTTGACTGGTTGGACGTGGCTTCAAGAACGTCAACTTCATCCAGGACAGTCAGGACATCCCCTCGCTTGACTCGGGCAACCCATCGCTTGAATCTGAGGATCTCGTCATCAGCTACCGCGGCCTGACCGCCAACCGCCCACACCAGGCAGTCAAGATCCCGGAAGGCATCAATGTTACGCTCCAACTGTGGCGGTGACGCACCCGCATCGATCAGAACACATCTGGGAGCTGATGAACGCTCGATACACGCATCCGCCAGCCAGATCAAGGATGGAATCCAGCGGTCCTCCGGCAGCCCAAATGATGAGCTTATGCTGGCCGCGTCTGGCGCACGATACCTTGACGCGTCGAGGACAATGGCAAAGCTTCCATCAGGAAGGTCTGTAATTAACGCGACCAGCTCAGCGGCATTCAGGGACGTAACGCGGTGAACATGGAGGCGCCCTGACACAGCTTGTGCGTGAACCTCATCGGATCCACCATGGCGCCGAGCCATGTCATTCATCACGTCTTGATGGATCGTATCCGGAACATCAGGGGGCAATAGAACACAGACCTGACTGAATGCAGCCTCCCCCGAGTCGACCGTGGAGATCAGCATCAGGTTGACCAGTTTGGCCACCCGCTCCGCGCGGCCAGTGTTAGCCGTCAGTACGATGTTCGTCGGAGCCAGTCCTTGGTCCGCGATCAGCTCTTCCCACGGGAACTCATCCGACTGAAGCATGGCAGACATTCCTTGTCCTCATCCTGAAAGTGGCTTTTAGGAACCAATTCTAGGGCCATCGATCAATAGTCGCCACGGTGGTCCAAGGATTCGCACAGACCCAGCGCCCTCTCATCTCAAGCATCAGTTGCTTCTGCGCATAGGTCATATCGACATGTCCGCTCGAGGACTATCAGGCGATCGGAGCAACCCAGCTTTGATGCCACCAGATACTGGAGGACTCCAACTCGCCGGAGCAATGGCAAATACCGTGGAACAACAGTGCGCATTCCTTTTTTTTGACCTGGGAATCCGGCAGCTCCTGACTCATCCTTCGCTACTTGCGAGTTCTCCAAGTTGAGAGCCCTTGAGAACAGCGGTGTACCCGATAATGGCGAGTTTGAATTGTCCGAGACGGTCGAGAAATCAAGTTACGAGCAAGCAGGCCTTCATAAAAAGCATGCAGCCCGATAACCAACGCATATCATGCGAAACCTGAGCCGGCCACCGAGGCCAAGATGCGGCAGGCATGGGCATCGTGATCGCGTTCTCTGAACTCCGAGGCTAAAGTTCAAGCTGTTCACGCCGATAGCGGCGTTTCAGGCCTCGCTGAAGGAGCTTGGAGAGCCAGCCCCCTCTCCTTCCAATGGAGAGGAAGCGGGAGCAAGCCGTCCTTTGGAGTAGTCCATCAAGCTCCTCAACCCGCCCCGGCAGAGAGGACGCCCCATTTGGAGTCATCGGAACAATGAGCGTCTCAACGTCCTACCGCCTGGAAGCCCAGAAACTCCTTGCTGACGGGAAGAGGATCAGCCTCTTCACCAGCCACCCGGGCACGCTGGGAGCATATCGGGAAGCGAGTCTGCGAGAGTTCCTCAAGCAGCATCTCCCATCACGCTTCCTGGTTACCAGCGGATTCGTGACCGATCATGATCGAGAGCAAGACAATCAGGTTGATCGATCCTCGCGTCAGATCGACTGCCTCGCGCATGACAAGCAGGACTTTACCCCGCTGTTACGCGCCGATGAATTTTCGATCGTTAGGCCTGAATCCGTTGCTGCGATCATTGAGGTCAAGAGCTCTCTAGAAATAGTGAGAGAAACCGTCCGGATGAGTACCAGCCCATCGTTTCTCACCCCCAAGGGGCGACACTACCGCTGGGCGGGCAGCCTGGTCGAGGCCCTTGAGAACATCAAATCTGCGGTCGACGTGATGGAAGCTGCATCCATCCGCCGCAATACGTACTTTGCGGGAGTAATCGCATATTCTGCGCGCGCCCTCCGAAAGCTGCCTGAAGCGATGAACTCCGGCGAACTGTTCAAGCAGCTTGGGATTGAGGAAATTGAACAGTTGCCCGACTGCATCTGTGTTCTAGACGGCCCCGCCTGGTCCTTCTCATGCGTTGCCGGAACGGATCCGAACGTCCACGGCGATGTGACCACCGACCCTAACTCCTCCTACGCCATTGAATCTCCACGGGACGGCGAGGGAAGCGCACTTCAGATCTTTAGCGCCTATCTGCATCACGCGGTTGCGGTGAATCGGCTACAGCAGCCGCACATGGTCGGAGGGGCGCACTCCGCTGCAGGCTATAGCGCGCAGGAACAGCACTACAGGATCCCCGTCTCATCCAAGCGAATGTTAGGTTCGACTTAAGAGCACTACGTACAGCAATGCGCACCACACCTCGAACAGATCGACCGTGCGTAGCTTGGTCTTCTTGCGCGCACCGCTCTTTCAGTGTCCGGATCCCTTCCTGCAAGGCGCCGATAAGAGCCGGCAGCCGATTCTGATCGGTCCGAACCGAGGCTCTACTACTCAGTAGCGTGCATTGCGACCCGCGGAGCTGCCGTGACCTCTCAAAAGAGACCACTTCCAGGTCACTGCTCGCTATTCTCTCTCTTCTTCTTTTCACCTTTCCGGCGACCAGAACGGTTCACCTCAGGCAACGGCTTGTCCAATGCAAGCAAGTCCATACGAACGTTGTTCGCGTAGGCGTTGTATTGCCATCGACGAAACTGATCAAGAAGCAGATTGTTGGTGTCCCCTAACCGTTTAACCTGCGCTTCCAAGTCAGTGATGCGGCGGATAGCGGCGTCCAACGTGAAATCTCTCGGGAGCGCATCTCTCGCCTCACGCAAATCCTTTTGACGCTGCTGAAACCGCTCCTTGACGGCAGGATAAAGGTACATCGTGTGCTTCGAGATCGAAGGCACGTCCAGCACCTTTGCGGCGCGCTCGCAGAATAGCGGCCAAGTGAGCTTGCCGTCCCAGCGATCCAGCTCACGCATTATCTTTGGCAGCGTTGCCTTGGTGATGATCTTCTTTGGCATGGCGGGTCAGGTAAGAGCCAAGGCAATCATTTTCGGACCAAGCGCATCCATGGAGGGCACTTCGACAACGCCAAGATCCATGAGAGCACGGCGAACCGGAGAAGGATCGTGCCCATCCGGAATCCTGAGGACCGCTCCCTCCAGAACATTGGGATGCTCCAATGCGATCCTCATTGCCTTGACGTGCGCGAGCTTCCACTTGTGATTGTCCACCCAGCGGTCGGCACCAAAGTCGCCATCCTCATGAGCTTTCATGGCCTGCTGGAGCAGTTTTTCCGTCTGCGCCTCCAAGAGGCGAATCCGGTCTAGCGCAACGTGATCACCCTTGATGCAAACATGCTCCTTGCAGGTCATGCATTCGCGCTGTTTCTGGCACGGTGCCATGGCGTAGTCGTGCACGCACATGCCATAGAGCGTGGCTTTGGCCGTTCCCAGCCGATCAGTCCCAAGTTCCTGATACGTCACCGGCTGACGCTGCTTGATGCGCTCGAGCAATGGGGCAGGCTGCATCGGAAGCAGCCCACGGGCAGCCTCTAGGCGTTCCTCCGGCGAGCGATGGTCGTAATGACGGTTGTCGGAAACCTTTGCGCGACCGGCCCAGCGCGCCAGGCTGTAGTCGTCCATGCCCGCCCGTTCTGACATCGTGCTGAGCCAATGACGGAGCTGGTGCGATGTCAACGTGATGCGCGTGCCATCCAAATTCCGCAGGCCCATACGGTCAAAGAGAGATTCGCCGTGGCCGCTGCCAGCGCCCAAGCGCTTATTCACCTCGTTAGCGTTTGGAATCCGCCATGAGTCAGGCCTAATTTCCTTCTCGCGACTGAATTCATTCTCTCGATGCAGGCACAGAGCACTCCAGGTCGTCAGCACCCTCTTCTCATCAAGGAAGGGCCAGTAGAAGCCGCCAAATTCTTTGATGAGATTGGACGTGCCGACATCTTCAGACGAAGACGTGGAGCCTTCGAACGCCGCCCTGACTAACTCACGTGCAGGAGCACCGATTTCGATCAGGCGCCGGACGGCCTCTTTCACGACGTCATGCATGACAGGCACGACCCACTTCCTCGTCGCTCCTTTGCCCTTGGCCGCATTCCAACGCAGGAACATCTGAAGATTACCGTCGTCATCTTCCTCCCACTGGATGCAGTCAATAGGAAGCTTCAGCACTTCGGAGACGCGGCCTGGCGCGGCCATAAGCAGGATGAAGATTGATGAGTAAAACTGACTCTCCCGATCGTCGGCCTGGGCAAACACGTCAGCAACTGCGAGCATTGCCTCATTGGTGGGAAGCTTTTCCATGCGATGGGCCTGTCCCGCTTCGCCGAGATCCTCGGTCAGGATCACCGGCTTCTTGAAAGGAGACTTCCAAGCCGGCAACGACGGGACAAGGCTCTTCTCACGTAAGAAGTCGAATACAGCTTGAAGTTGGAGCCCGGTTTTGTGGTGCACGTCCTCGCTGGAGTAGAACTCCTTGCACTTGTTGGCGCAAACGTCCATTACCGCACCACTCAGGAGTCCGACATCTCCTCGGCCGCAAGCCGCCAGCAATCCTGCCTCCACGCAGCGAAGTGCTTGGAGCATCATTGCCAAGCTCTTGACTGGCCTGTGGCTATATCTGTATCGAATGTATGCCTTTGCGAACTGCATGAATGGTTCGACGAAGGGCGTGAAAGAGTATGAGTTCAGAGGTGCTGTTTTCGTCGCGAAGACGACTATGGTCTCGTTTTGCTGCCACTTGTCGCGATCCCAAGCGCCACCATTCGCGAAGGCAGTCAGACCCTCTTTTGCCAAGCGTATGAAGTCGGCAAGGTTTCCGCTGGCTTCGCGCTCAGCGCGGGGAACGAACTGGACGACATCACCCATGGGTGCCCGCCTCCAACAGATTCGCGTCGAGCATCTGAGCCCTCGCATCCTTGCACATCGAAACACAGTGCTCGACAGCAAGGATCAGTTGGTCATTAGCATTAACAATGACGTTGGAACAGCCTGCCTCCCGGGTGCGCTCCTTCTCGGCATATAGGTCCACCAGCACCTCTTCATGCGGCCCGTCGACCCACGGCTGGAAGTGAAAGCATGTGTAGCAGGCTCGGTAGCCGCTAGCGCAGAATCCATAGTTACCGCAGGTCCCCACCGCGTGTTGACGATCATTCGGCACACGGCTCCGCGGATCGTCACCGCGAACTGCCTTACGTTCAGAGTGGACAAGCTTGCCGAGGCAGGCTTGCGCGAAGGGAGCGAGTCGAGCACCCACTAGCTCATTGATGACTACCGCCTCTTGAGCGGTGTTCTCCGTGTACACGTGGACGTTCTGGGTGTCGGAATGATCCAGCAACTCGGCGATGATGAATGCACCGAATCCCTCTCGGCGAAGCTTCGTGCCTCGCGTGTGTCGGAATCGCAGTGCGGAAAAACGAATAAACTCACCAGTACGCTCCGAGTGCGCAGTCGACGCCTTCGCGCAACGCTGTAGAGCGGAATC
Source organism: Stenotrophomonas sp. SMYL8 (assembly GCF_036320065.1). Classification (NCBI taxonomy): domain Bacteria; kingdom Pseudomonadati; phylum Pseudomonadota; class Gammaproteobacteria; order Lysobacterales; family Lysobacteraceae; genus Stenotrophomonas; species Stenotrophomonas sp. SMYL8. Next base: position 37,308 of record NZ_JAWIRR010000015.1, on the reverse strand, counting down.
GAGCGAGTCAATTTTTGCATGCAGTTGATCTGGCGCGCCACCCATCAGATAGTCGGTGAGCTCGTCTAAATTTCCAACATCCTCAAGCTTCTTGCGATTGAGAAAGATCGGCACCTCACCTACCAAGGCAGGATCAACCGTCCCCCCAATCGCCTCGAAAACTGCGGCGACGGACTGTCGATGCTGCTGCCGAAGCACCAAATATAGGTCTTCAAGGATGGCAAGAGACCGGTAGGCACCTCGAAAAGCGATGCCACGTTGCTTGGCTCGCGGAATGTTGAGCCTAAACATGGGCGCGCCTTCACCTGTTTCACGAACGAGATCCCGCCCCCTGAGAGCAGCGATCTGGACGGGACGGCGCGCGGTCATCGCCAAGGTGAGCAGATATGCGTAGTCCTCGAATGCAATGTCCTTTCGTGCTACCGCGAGGTTCGCCCAATCCAGGAGCGCAGCCATCTCGAGGTCGGTGTAGGGCCCATTCTCGGGGCAACCACTAGCAACGGCCGCCCCCTTTTCGTTCCCCTTTATTCGCCAGCTTTGGAGGAGATCAACGACTTCGCTGGTGACGCCGTCAAATCCGTAGTCGTGCCAGGCAAGCAGGAAGCCCTTCAGGCCGCCTAACTGATATTGCTCGTCTGCCGCAAGGCTGGCGCGCCAGTTGATGAGGTCAACCACGGTCACCCGCGACGCTCCTGTATCCCGCAGGTATCGCTTGAAACGCGTCTCCATATTTCGCGCATGACGAGCGGATGCCTCTTCCGCATAGCGCAACAGCGTGGCGCGAAAGCCAGCCTCGGTTCTAGCTTCAACCACCCCCGGCAGCGCTAGTGAAATCTGCACGTCCTTGTTTAATTGCCAATGTTTATCCGAAGGCTTGAAGGGATAACCATCCTTAGACACTGTCTGAGCGGTCGACTTTCCCTCGACATCGACCTGCTTTGGATTAGCGCGGATCACCACCGCCCCCCTTGGAGTTATCGCTACGCTTGGGATGAGCGGCCTGCACCTGACGAGCAGCCTTGTCGCTGGCTTCACGAATGTGGCGCCGGTTGTACGTCGCTCCCGATGCCTTGCTGCGATGACCATTCAGGAAAGCACGAACATCCAGCTCCCTAGCCTCGCTGAACGGCAATGCCTCAGCATCTTCACCCGACCGGATCTTGGCGTTGTGCTTGTCAATGTTGACGGAAAGCTCGTAATTGAAATGGTGTCGAAAGGCGTGGGGATGGATCGCCTCAAAGGCGGGGTCCACCGCGCGCATCCGCGAAAAGATCTGGCTACTCAGAGCTGAGGTGGAGAGTGGCTTGCCCCATGTATCGCCCTTCCTGTGCGAGACAAGTAGATACGGATGCCTTCTGGCGGGGCCGATCCTGGAACGGACATTCAGCATGTAACGGTCGATCTGATTGGCGAGCGCCTCAGGTATCGGTAATGGCCGCTCCTTGGTCTTCGTTACCGGCTGATAGGGTCGCGGGTCATGCTTATCATCCTGATTGCGCCGAACCCAGACGTGCGGCTCATGGCCCAAGTCGAACTGGTCGAGTCGCAAGCTCAATAGCTCTCCTCGTCGCATTCCGGTGTGTCTTAGCAGCCCGAAGATGATGGCATTGCGGAGCTGGACTTCCGGATGCCGGAACGGATTGCGCGGATCACCCTCAGTGCCTATCGCCATGAATCGCTCGACCAACTCGGAGGGTGGCGAGCGCAGATCCAAATCGTCATCCCTCTGTTTTGCCAACCCGCGCGGTCGGTGCTTGCGAATGGTTCTAGCCATCCGCGCAATTTCTTGAGCGGTTCGAGACGAGTTCTGGTGCTGTGTAACGACCGAAGCCGTAAATTCCAGATAGTCGGCAAACGTGCTGATACGGTTGAAATGCTGTTGCCCACCAATGGTGGCCAGCACCTGATTTGAGGCAACTCGCGCCTCGAGAAAATCGATGACGACGCTTCGTTTCTTGTCACCTTCTCCCACTGAACTCAACTCCCGCATGTCGAGCTTGGCGAAATCTCGAAGCGAGACTATGTCTGAAACTGTGAGAAGGCGCCCGCTGCGGAACTCGGTGATCAGGTCTCGGCCATTGGCCTGCTCCCAGCGCAGAAGTACAACGATGTCGGCAAGCTTGTTTCGGATCGTGTTGACGGCTGCCCCGGCATTCCGAAGCTGGGAAGTAGCAAACAGGGTCGGGTAGAACAAAGGCACGCCCTGCTCGTCGTGGAGCATTGGAACTCGTTCTCCTTCGCCAAGCACATGAACTGACAGCATGGCCATCACTGTTCTTCTACTGTTTTGACATATGTACAACTGTATATGAAATTTTCGACTACGCAAGTCAGCGTAGAAAAAAGAAAAGCCCTGTAAAAACAGGGCCTTCCTCGAAGCTATATCACCACTATTGATCTAGTATTCGCTAGAACGGAATATCGTCGTCAGCGAAGTCGTCCATCGGCGGCGCCTGCTGCGGCTGCGGGCGCTGGTTGCCACCCTGGTTGCCGTAACCGCCGCCCTGGCCGCCGCGCTGGCCACCGCCACCGCCGCCGTACTCCTGGCGCGGCGCCTGCTGGCGCTGCGGGCGATCGCCGCCGTAGTTGCCGCCACCGCCGCCACCGCCGCCTTCACCACGGCCGCCCAGCATCTGCATTTCATCGGCAACGATGTCGGTGGAGTACTTCTCCACGCCGTCCTGGCCGGTGTACTTGTCGTAGCGCAGGCTGCCTTCGACGTAGACCGAGCTGCCCTTGCGCAGGTACTCGCCGGCGATCTCGCCGAGCTTGCCGAAGAACACCACGCGGTGCCATTCGGTACGTTCCTGCTGGTTGCCATCCTTGTCCTTGCGGACGCTGGTGGTGGCCAGGCTGATGCGGGTGATCGCCATGCCGCTCTGGGTGTACTTCACGTCCGGGTCGTTGCCGAGGTTGCCGACCAGGATGACTTTGTTGATGCCGCGCGCCATAGGTAAGTGATTCCATTGTCCGGGGGCTGGTGCCTGTCATAGCACACAGCCGGAGTTGCCGATACCCGGCCGCCCATGGGTGGGCACTGCCAGAAACCCGGCATTCTATCATCGAGCCCCGGCCCACCGGGCTTGCCTCTACTCCGCCGACCGCCAGCGTGGCGACCGGGGCGGACGTTCACCTCTCCCGGATCAGGCCGCCTGCGACGGCACGCCGCCCAGGGTCACCTTGTCACGCCGGCCGGTGGCCGGATCGGTCCGGTGCATGGACAGACTGCGCCCCGCGAACGGCCCGGTCAGCAGATCGCCCAGCATGGCCTCGGCCAGGCCGTTGCCGGGCTGGGCGAAGGGGGTGATGAACTCGATCAGCCACAGGCGATCGCCGCTGTTCCAGTCGTCCAGTTCCAGCCGCTCGCCGGCTTCCAGCTTGCGCTCGGCCTCCTCTGACAAATTGGCCCAGATTGCAACTCCAAGCGGCAACTGTTCCAGCGCCTGCTGGGTCACCCCGGCGAAGGCCGCACCGGCCTCCTGCATGCCCGGCAACGGCGGCAGGATGCCGAAACGGAACACCCGGAACTGCTCCTTCAGCAGCGGCGGCATGAATGACCATTCGAGGTCCTTCAACTGCATCTCACGGTGCAGCGGCGACTGTGAAAGCAGCCAGACGATCTGGCCGAGGGCCTCGGCAACGGTACGCGGCGCCCCATCGGTGGTGGTGGTGGCGGTGGCGGTCGTGGACGTGATCATGAACGGGAAATCCTGTAGTCGGGAATGGCGGTCAACAGTTCCATGGTGGCCGGATCGCGCGCCGCTGTGCTGATGCCCTGGGCATAGGGCTGGGCGTCGAACGTGGACATCGCTTCGATCATCTGGAACCGCTTCTTCTGTGCCAGCGCCAGATTGTCATGCAAGGCTGAGCGCTGTGATGCCTGGCCGGAGGGAATGCTTTCGTCGATAGGAGCACGATGTTCCGAACGAGTCGATTGCTGCATCCGCTCGGCGGCGGTGGGCTCAACGCCACCGAAACGATCCCCCGGTTCCGTCACTGCTTGCGCCACCGGGGCCTGCGGCAGGTCAGCTGCAGGCGCGAAGCGTGGATCGCCGCCTCGACGGTTGACCCGGCCGGAGGCGGCATCACCGCTGCCCAGGTCGCGTCCGCCCTTGCCGGCGCCAGCATTCAGGTTCAGGCCGTCACCGTCAGCATCCTCTTCACGCTCACCAAATGCGAAGAACATGTCCGACAAGGCCGCCTGGGTGCCATCGGTACGGGTGTACTGACCGTTGGCGTAGGTGGTGTTGTCCGGCGATGTACCGGGCATCTGCCCGGTGCGCCGCGCATCCAGGTTGATCGACGCCACACCCGCCTGTTGCAACGTCAACAGTTCACCCGCCTGGCTGATGCCATCGCGGTTGGCGTCACGCCAGACCTGGAACTCTCCGAAGCGGGCGTCATTGGCATCCAGACGCCGATCACCATTGCTGTCATAGGCAGCCAGGCCTTCAAGGTCGGAATGGGCCCCCTCCAGATCCATCGTGAACGAGATTTCGGCGCCGGAATCGATCGTGCCGTTGCGGTTGCGGTCGAGCACCAGCAGGCCGTCATGCGGGCCGACCCAACCGGTCAAGTCACGCACGCCATCACCGTCCATGTCGAACCGCGTGGCGCTCTGTGCCCAACCCACGGTCTCCACGCCGTCGCCATCCAGATCAAGCACGACCGGACCGAGGCGTGCACCGAACTCGTTGACGACAAACTTCAGCGGATCACTCCAGAGACCAGCGCTGTCCACGCTCTGGATGACGATTTCATAGTAGGTGTCGTAGTAGGTCTCCTGGTAGTAGCCCGCGCCGCTTCCGCGCGGATCGCCCCAGTTTCCGTCATTCACCTGGCGCCGGTTTCCACGATTCACGATCCGCGTGGCAAGCGTGCCGTTGTAGTAATAGCCGTTCAGGAAGCCATCACCGGAAATGGCCCTCGACGTGGTCCCATAGTCAAAGAACGATGTCTCGTTGGTGTAGGTGTCCCAGTACTGGCCGGTAGTACTCACCAGCTCCACCGCACTGGTGATCACCAGACGGCTGAAGATGTCCTCCTGGTCACTTCCCCAGAGCACGTACACGTAGTTGCTATCCAGCGTCTGGACGACCGTCGGCCGCTCATTGACGTTCTGCACATTGATCGTCACCCAGGTGCTGCTGGACAAGCCACCACGATCGGTGACCGTCACCTGTATCTGGTGGCTCTGCGCGGTTTCATAGTCCAGCTGCCCGTGCAGCGCGATCTGACCCGTGGTGGCGTTGATGCCGAACAGGTTGCTGGCACCACCTGTGATGGCAAACCGGTGGTCGCGGTTGTACCACTGGCTGTCGGGGTCGGACCAGTTGGTGAACTGGAACACGGTCTGGCCCGCGCCCGGCGCCGATTCGGCCAGCGTCAGACTCTGGCCCCAGGTCGTCGGTGCCTCGTTGACGTCTTCGATGCGCACCGTGATCTCGCGATTGCCCGACACCAGCGCACCATCCGTGGCACGGACCGTGACGTTGTAGTAAGCCTCCAGCTGGCCGTCGCCGTCGCCGTCGATCAGCTGCAGGTACGGTGCAACCGCTTCGAAATCGAAACTGCTGACGTTGTACTTGAGCTGGTTTCCGGAAATGACGAACCAGGCGAAGGGATCGTTGATGATCTGATAAGAGGGCGCGGTGCCATCCGGATCAGATGAGGACAACGTAGCCACCACCTGCCCGGCCACGCCGGTATTCTCCGAGGTGAGCGCCACATGCTGGACGACGTCAGGCGTGCGCGGTGCTTCGTTGACGTTGGACACGCCGACCTGGAACACCTGATCGCGACTGGCACCATGAGTGTCGGTGACCCGCACCGTGATCGAATGCGAGGTGGCGGCCTCGTAGTCCAGCAGCCCGCCATTGGCCACGCTCAACACCCCGGCAGCGGTGATGGCAAAGCGTCCTCCCGCATTGTTCACCAGTGTGAAGGTCAGGCCGTCGGTAACGTCCTGGTCCTGGCCGCTGAACTTGCCGACCTCGGAACCGTTGGCGGTATTCTCCGCGATGCTCAGCGTGCGATCGACGGTGATGCCATGCGGCGCGTCGTTGACGTCTTCCAGGCGCACGGTGATGGTGCGCGCCCCCGCCGAGGTCAGCCCACCCGACACGGCCTTCACCGATACCGAGTACACCACCTCCTGGCGGCCATCACCATCGGCATCACTCAGGGTCAGGCCTGCGGCTTTCAGCGCCTCGAAATCCAGCACCAGGCCATCGCGGAACTTCAGCTGGTTGCCGACCAGGGTAAACCAGCCGCGAGAGTCCCCTTCCAGCACATAGCTGTAGCTGCCATTGCCTCCGCTGGAGGAAAGGCTGGCGATCACCACGCCGCCCAAGGCCGCGTTCTCCGCAGCGATTGCCACCGGCTGGCTGGAGACGGTCGGTGTTGCCGGGGCTTCATCGACGTTGGTCACCGCGACGGTGAAGGTCTTGTCGCGGGTCAACCCGCCCGAGTCGGTCACCCGCACCACGATCTGGTGCGAGGTGTTGGCCTCGTAGTCGAGCAGGCTGGCATTGGCCACGGTCAGCACACCGGCTGCGGAAATCGCAAAGCGGCCGCCCGCGTTGTTGGTCAGGCTGAAGGTGAAGCCATCGTTGTCCGCATCGACGCGGGCGAAATTGCCGAGCACCGTGCCATTGGCCACCGGTGCATCCGCGGTTGACTCGACCGTACTCAACGCGCGGTCGACAGTGATGTCGGTCGGACGCGCATTGATGGTGACCGACAGCGTCTGCGTCTTGCTGCTGGTCTTGCCCGTCGCGGTCTCCTTGGCGATGGCAGTCACCGTCAGCGCCGCAGTGCCGGTCAGGTCGGCCGACCACGTGGCCGGACCGACCAGCGCTAGACCGGCCAGCTGCGCCGGCGTCAGCGACCACACGCCGTTGCCCAGGTTCGTGCCCTTGTTCAGGGTCAGCCCGGTCGGCAGGTTCGAGATGCGGATCTCCAGGGTCTCCGAACCATCGGCATCGGACAGCGCCGCCTGCACATCCAGCGTCAGCGTGCCACTATCAAGTGTCTTGCCGACCTGCACGGCACGGGTAATCACCGGCGCGTCCACTACCGGCGCCACATTCATGAAGAACACGCGCTCGGTCACCAGCCCACCGGCATCGGTTGCGATCAGCTTGATCGCAACGCGTCCGCTGGCGTTGCTCTTGGGCACCAGCGTCACCGTGCGCTCGCCGTTGCCCCCCGCAGTGATGGTCGGAGTATTCATCCAGGCCACCACCGTCGTAAGGTCAGTGGCATCCACCGCCACGGCACGTACGGTGACCCCGGACGCCGGGGTCAGGTCATCACCGACGGTGAACTGCAGGGCGACCTGGCCATCCTCGTTGATCGACTGATCCGGCACGATGCTGATCGACGGCAGGCCGTTGCCATCCCAGTAGTGCCGCCACTGGTTCTCGAACGTGCCGTCGGCATGCAATGCCTGATAGGCCGCGACCGTGGCGGGCTTGGTGCGGCCGGCCATCAACGCGACCAGTGCCTCTGCATTGATCGTGCTGCTGGCGTGCTCGCCGGCCAGGAAGAAATCGATCTTGTAGTTGGCGCGATCATTGGCGTTGGTGGTGGTGTACCAGCCCTTGATCGTGGTCACCACACTGGTACCAATCACCGAGATCACCAGATCGTCGCCGGTTCGACTGAACCACAGATCATTGCGACTGATGTCGCGATAGCCGATGACGTCGATATCGTCGCCACTGGAGTCGTAGTTGCGGATTTCGTCGGCACCGGAGTTGCGGTCGATCAAGTAGACGTCGCTATCATCGCCACCAATCAGGATGTCGTTACCGGCGCCGCCATACAGGGTGTCATTGCCTGCCTGCGCATCGAGCAGGTCGTCACCATCACCGCCATACAGCGTGTCATTGCCAGCGCCGCCGTAGAGCTTGTCGTTGCCCGCGCCACCCTCGATGTAATCATCCCCAGCGCCACCAGTGATGACGTCGTCGAACCCACTGCCGATCACGCGCTCGAACGCATCTTCCAGCACATCGCCGGCAGCCGCCCCGCCATGTGTTCCGGTAGCCAGGTTCAGCACGATGCCCGCAGTCGCCGAGGCGTAGGTCAGCGTATCGACACCGGCGCCTCCGGACAGGGTGTCGGCACCGACGCCGCCATCGAGGATATCGTCGCCATCGCCACCGCGCAGGATGTCGTTGCCGACGCCGCCGCGCAGCGTGTCATTTCCGATGCCCCCTTCCAGCAGGTCATTGCCGGCACCGCCATCGAGGATGTCATTGCCGGCGTCGCCGTACAGGCGGTCATCACCGTCTTCGCCATACAGGTTGTCATCGCCATCACCACCACGCAGTTCGTCGACGCCTGCGCCACCGTACAGCGTGTCGCGACCCAGCTCGCCCCACAGTTTGTCGTCGCCAGCCTCACCGCGCAGATTGTCATCGCCATCGCCGCCGTACAGGTCGTCGTTGCCACCGCCGCCGTTGATGATGTCGTTGCCGCCGAGCCCCTGGATCACGTCCCGGTTGGCCTGGCCGACCAGCGTTTCGCCAGCGGCAGTGCCGTACAGGTAGTCATCCCGGTTGACCACGGTGAAGACCAACTGCTTGCTGACGCTCAATCCGGCGCCGCCGCGATCGGTCGCGGTGACCGTCACGGTGACGTTGCCTCCCGCTTCATAGTCAACGATCGCACCGGCCTTAAGGCGCAGCTGGTTGCCGTTGATGATCTCGAAGCGGCTGTCGGACACGCTGAACACCATCGTGGCGAAATCACTGCCGGCGGTGGTGTCTGGATCGGTGGCCGACAGCGTGCCGAGCAGGATCGCCGGCAGCGCGGTTCCGGTGGGAACGCGATCGGTTTCGCTGAAGCTGGTGGTGGTGGCCGCGAACACCACCGCCGTCGGCGCTTCGTTCTCATCTTCAATGGCATAGGTGAAGCTGAGCGTCGAGGCCGATGCCAGGCTGCCGTCGTACGCCCTCACGCTGGCGGTCAGCAGCACCTCCTTGATGCCATCGCCATCCAGATCGACCAGGGTCGCGCCCTGCGCGGCGGCCAGCGTCTCGAAGTCGATCGCAACGCCCGCACGCACACGCACCTGGTTGCCCACCACTTCCAGCAGGCCACCCGGGTTGGTCACCAGCTGCAGGGTCGGCGTGGTCTTGTCGGGGTCCCCGATCACGAAGGTGCCCACCACCGTACCGGCCCCGGTCTTCTCGCCGGCCAGTACGGCCGCAGTGTTCGGTGGCCGCGTCGGCGTGAACGGCGCCTCGTTGACGTTGCGGACGTCGATCTTGAAGTCCTTCTCGAACCACGCGCCGGCGCCGTCGGTCACGCGCACCCGGATGGTGTGCGCGGTGGCGGTCTCATAGTCCAGCTTGGTGCCATCACGAACGCTGAGCGTGCCATCGGCGGTGAGCTTGAAGCGGCCGCCGCCATCATTGATCAGGGTGAAGCTGGCCGTATCTTCCGCGCCGTCGCGATCGACATGGCCGAAGCGGCCCAGCGACAGGTTGTTGGCGGCGTTCTCGTCCACGGCCAGCGGACCGGGTGCGAGGATGTCGCTGGGCGCGTCGTTGACCGAGCGCACCTCCAGATCGACGATCTGGTCGGCCGTATTGCCGTCGGCATCGGTGACCCGGACCACGAAATGGTCATTGCCGTGGCGGTCCGCCGCCGGCGTGTAGACCCAGGCGCCGGTGGCCGCATTAAGCGTGACGGTCCCCATGCCGGGGGCGGTGATCACCGTGTACCCGGTGATGTTCCCGTCATGGTCGACGGCATTGACGCTGCCACTGAGCGGCACGTCCTCGTCGGTGGCCAGGTACTGCGTTTCGACCAGCGGTGCCGGCTTGCTCGAGTTCTGCCAGTAGCTGCCGAGCATGCCCTGCAAGCTGGAGGACATCCCAGCCGGCACGGACGCCGACTCTGCCGCCATTGCCGCAAGCAGCGGCTCGGCGTGGGCGAGGAACAGCGAGCCTGCACCGGTCGCGATCTCGGTGATCCGGCTGGCGCCGGTGTAGTAGCCCGCGATGGTGATCCGAGTGCTGCCTCCAATCACGCTGACCAGCAGATCGTTGCCCACCTTCTGCAGCCAGACCTCGTGGTTGGCCACGTTCTGCAGCACGATGCGATTGACGCCCAGTGCGTCTTCGATGCGGTCGTTGCCACCCTCCCGATCGAACAGGTAGGTGTCATTGCCATCCCCGCCCCGCAGCAGGTCGTTGCCGGCCTCACCGGCCAGGGTGTCGTTGCCGGTGCCGCCATCCAGCAGGTCGTCGCCTGCGCCGCCCACCAGGGTATCGTTGCCGGCCTCGCCATAGAGCTGATCGTCTCCGTCCTGGCCCCCCAGGGTGTCATTGCCTTCGCCGCCCCAAGCCTTGTCGTTGCCCACATCGCCGCTGATCTGGTCGTCGCCCAGCCCGCCGTAAAGCTCGTCGGCACCGGCGCCGCCGGCCAGCACATCGTTGCCCCCGCCACCTTCAAGCCGGTCATCGCCGGCATCACCGGACAACGCGTCGTTGCCGTCGCCGCCCATCAGGGTGTCATTGCCATCACCACCGATGAGCACGTCGTCGCCCCCCCGCCCATCCAGCCAGTCGTTGCCACCCAGCCCGATCAAGCGATTCGCGCGTGAATCACCACTGATCGTATCGGCGAAGCCGTCGCTGCCAACTACGTTCTCCAGCGTGCTGACGCCGTTGACTGCAACCAGGGTATCGCCATCGGCGTGCCCGCCCGACAGAGTACCCGCAGCCAGGTCCAGCACCAGCGACGCAGTGGAGGTCACGTATCGGACGGTATCGCCATAGGCTTCACCCGCCACCGCGGCCTGGCCGAGGCTGATGCGATCGCTGCCGCCGTCGAGGATGTCGGCACCGGCGCCGCCCTCCAGCGTGTCGTCGCCGTCGCCGCCCCGCAGCGTGTCATTGCCATCTCCACCCGCCAGCACGTCGTGACCTGCAAGACCCGTAAGCGTGTCCGCGCCATCGGACCCGAACAATACATCGTCACTCGCGCTACCGCCTTGGGAAAGCTGGCGGAACTGGCGCAGATCCAGCACCAGTCCGTCCTTCAACTGCATGAACTCGACGCGACGCTGGGCATTCGTATGATTGGCGAGCTTGATCGTACCGTTCTGTGCGGCGAAGACATCCACCTGGAGCGTCGTCCCGCTCAGCGCCAACCGAAGATTGGAGAGGCTGAGCCCTGCTCCCAGTACCAGCGTATCCTGGCCCCCGTCGGTGGCCTGGAACACTTCGCGCACGATCTGTTGCCCATTTGGCCCGTTTCGCCAGGTCGACGAACGGAACTGCCCCTGCGCCGATGGCCACGTGGTGGAGGCTGGCGCGTTCGCCACTGGGGCGTCAAACAGGAAGTCCACCTTGTCCACGCTCTGGTAGACAACGGTGCCGGATGCGATCTCCTTGACCGTCAACCGATACTGATGCTTGTTGCCCGCCGTTGTCTCGCCAAGGCCCAGATACTCCCAGGACGCCGTGTAGGCTGATCCAAACGTCCCTGAGCTGGACATCACCTCATCCAGATAGAAGGCGCCTTCATAGATGACATCACTACCGTCGCCGACGTTGTACTCATAGGCATCGTCGCCCTCACCGCCGTACAGCGCATCCGCGCCGCCACCACCGCGCAGCACGTCCGCGCCGATGCTGCCGCCGAGGCGATCGGCACCGGCACTGCCTTCAATACCCTCGATGCTGCTGTAGACATCTCCCTTGGCGTCGCCGGTATTGGCGAACGTGCCTTCCAGGTAAACGCGCACCGCCGCACTTCCCGCGTAAGAGGCGATGTCCACGCCACCGCCGCCGAACAGGGTGTCCGCGCCGGCACCGCCGTGCAGCAGATCATCGCCCTGGCCGCCGTACAGGATGTCGTCACCCGCACCGCCACGCAGCGTATCGTCGCCTTCGTTGCCCATCAGCAGGTCATTGCCCGCGCCGCCGTCGATGACGTCATCGCCACCGTTGCCGGTCAACCAGTCCTTGCCGGCCGTACCGGCAATGGTGTCATTGCCATCGCCGCCCCCCAGCAGGGTCATGTCGGTGAGCGCATGGCGGCCGGTCGCGGCAAACACCATGTTCTCGATCGATCCACCCAGCGCGTACCAGTCCTTGATCGTGATGCGGTCACTGGACGCCGAGAGGCGCTCCTTCTCACCATCGCGGCCGATCACCAGGCGCAGGTCATTGCCATCGCGCTGCAACATCACATCCTGGATGTCGATGCCAACGCCAAACTCCAGCGAATCAACACCCGCGTTGCGCGCAATCAGGCCATTGAGCGCGCCCTTGTGCCGGCGCAGCACCTGCGCCTCATCATTCCAGTCGTTGTGGCTGATCCAGGTGGAGCCATCGAAGTAGACCACGCCATCCTTGCTGACAGTGCCATCGGCATTGCGCACATAGCCGTTGACATAGGCGCCCCTTTCCCAGACCAGATCCCAGTTGTCGACATAGTCGTCCATGACGATGTCGTCGCCATCGCCGCGCTGGTAGCGGAAGACGTCATCGCCTTCACCGCCCACCACTTCGTCGTTGCCACGGCCGCCGACCACCAGGTCCGAACCCGTACCGCCATACACACGATCATTGCCATCATCGCCAAACACCGTGTCATTGCCCGCGCCGCCCAGCACCTGGTCGTTGCCGGAGCCGCCCATCACCCAGTCCTGGTCGCCATCGCCAGCAACGAAATCGTCGCCCGAGCCACCATTGCCGAAGTCATTGCCGGCCAGGCCCCGGATCTCGTCATTGCCGGCGCCGCCATAGAGGAAGTCCGCACCGTAGGTGCCCAGGATCACATCCGAGCCACCGGTGCCGATGATGTACGAGGTCATGTCGCCGATGCGGATGTCCTCGCCATCGGCAAACCGCAGCCACTCCACGCGATGCGAGGATTCGAACCAGTCCTTGATGGTCAGCTCATCGCCGGTGAGGGTCGCGTTGCCGGCGGCGTCATAGCTGACCAGGGCGATGATCAGGTCGTTGCCGGCACCGCTGGCCGAGGAGCGGCGCATCTGGATGTTCTGCAGCGACAGGCCGGTGCCGAACACGATCGCGTCCTCACCGCCCTTCACCGAACCGTTGACCTCGTACTCGCCGCCACCGGCCCAGTTGCGCGCCAGCTGTCCATTGGCGATCTTGGCGAGGCGATCATTCAAGCTGTCGCCGCTGCCACGGATGGCGCCTGCGCCCTCTTCGTCGTAGATCACGTCGCGGCCGTCACCGAGCCGGAACAGGTACTGGTCCGCGCCGCCCCCACCGAACAGGCGTGCTTCGACATTGGCACCCCGATCATCGCCAGCGCCACCGGCGATGATGTCCCCCCCTTCGCCACCCACCAGCAGGTCGTTGCCAGCGCCACCTTCCAGCCAGTCCGAACCGGTGCTGCCATACAGGCGATCATCGCCGGCACCGCCGTCGAGGTAGTTGCCGTTGCCACCACGCGCAGCGATCGCCAGCGCCTGTGCGCTGGCATCACCGATGGCGAAGTTCACATTGGTGATATTGCCGGCGAACAGCACGTCATTGCCGTCCCCGCCAAACAGCCAGTCATCGAGCAGGCCGCCCACCAGGGTATCGTTGCCGCTGCCGCCGAGCAGATCGTTGCCGAGGTCTCCACCCCGGACCAGATCGTCACCTGCACCGGCATCGATGACAGCCGCGATTTCGATGCGATGCGTGGCCGAAGGTGCGTTGCCGTTGACCAGCAGGCCGGTGGTGCTGGACAGCAATGCACCATTGACGATGATGCTGTCGCTGCCGGTTCCGCCGAGGATCCTGTCTTTATCTGCGGTGACGATGGTGTCGCCCAACGAGTGAACTTCGTCTCCGGTCCAGCTGACCAAGGTACGCTTTCGTCCTCCATCAGGATCGAGCGCCAACGTCATGTTGGAGGCGACCAGACCGACACCGTCTACAGCGCCGTCTGCCAGTTGATCAAGCCATGCAGCAAATCCCCCCGTCCAATCAGACGCTGCACGGCGGTTGAGTCCGAGCTCTTCGACACGGACGAGCGTAATGGCCCACTGTGCGGCGAACCCACTCTCAGGCGCTCCCGCAATCAGAGTATTGATTTCCCATGGAGACGCAACATATCGAGCGTAGTCGGAAGCAACGGCTATGTCGCCAAACAGATTGGTCGCACTGAAACCTGTCGGCGCATCTAGGCTGACAAGATTCTTTCCGATGGCACGCTTGATGTAGATGTCTCCACCAATCATCCGATCGAGTAGATTGGACAACGCCCGCACCGTACCGTAGGAAATTACATCCTCGGCCTTGGAGGTGGTGAATGAAGGCTCCGACCAATAGCGATACTTCTTGCCGTACGTTCCATAGGTACCGCCATCCACCGTCGCACCCGTTGCCACCCGGCTCCCCGACACCTCCAGTACCGCATTCATTGTGCCAGCGACCTGATTGGCCAGTAGCGTCGCTCCGATACTCACGCCGCCCGAGCGGGCACGAACGCCAGAAACGGTGAAGGTCGAGTTCGCCTCGTCCCAGGTGACAGATGCCCAAGAGCGCGGCTTCCCACTGGAGAACAAACTTCCGATCAATCCTCCGAATATGTACCCAACCAACGCGCCAATAGCCGCGCCGATGGGTCCGGCATAGGTCGTGCCAACGGCCTGCAGCAAGGCACTCCACGTCTGTGCCATCGTGGCACCAACATAGGCGCCCACAGCAGAGCCGATCTGAGCGCCCAACTGTCCACCCACTGTTTCGAACTGGACGAGGCTGGCGCCCAGGCGCGCGCCGATGTACCCACCGATCGCGGTAAAGACCTGCCCCTTTGACAAGCCATCTGTGATGCCGATCGTGGCGCCATCAGCAATCTTGATCGCATTCTCAATGATCTGGCTGAGTGAGCTTGCGGCAACGCTCTGTCCGACCTCTCCCAGCGTGCCCTTGATGCCAAGCGAGCTGATCAGCTCAGCCGTCAAATAGGCAGAAACCGTGCCAGCAGCGGCGCCCTGAAGGCTTACTCGAAATTCGTCCGGAACATCAGAGAGCAGATCCAAGACGCCCGCCCGGGTCACGACCTTCGTTCCACCGGCGGCTGCAATCTCGCCCAGATTTTTGCCTACCGTCTTCAACGTGGCTGAAGCGAGTACCTTCCACAGTGGATCGTTGATCTTCAGCGCAGAGGCTATTGCCCCGCCAATGGCCCCGCCCAAACCCCCAGACATGGTGATTCGTTGCAAGGTTTCACTGTCAACGGGGAGCTGTATCTGTGAAGGGCTTCGCGGCTTCTGCGAAGCATCACCCTTTCTATTGAAGACCCGCAATGGCCCCCGGCCATCAGAGAATATGAACTGGCTATCTCTTCCGCTGAAGTACAGGCCGTCTGCTTCAAGGACCGCCTCGTTGCCACCTATCGCCTCAAGATCAATCCGAACGTCGCCAGGCTGGTTTCCCGCCGGCATCAGCCGCTGCATCTGCAGCTCGGCTTCGATGATGTACTCCAATTGGGGACCCAAGTAGTAGTTCCGGTAATCGAGCCCCCCGGATTGGCCGAGCCCCGCACCGGTACCGTCGTAGTAGCAGATTCCGAATCCCTCGATGTTCGGCGAATTCCTGCTGGACTCAATGGAGTAGTTGCCGCGCATGGTGATGCCCTGTGCGAGCTTGTAACTACCATTGGGCTCCTTGATGACGCATCCCGGTGGCATCGCCTGATACATCCTGGCCAAGAACGACTGCTGGTCAATGCCATTGCTGGAATTGAGTACGGCTCGTCCCCAGACTGCGTTCCATCCGCCGATCATCGCAACCGCTTCGTTTTCGCGAGTAGCCTTGAGGTAGGCAGCCAGGATGGGCGTGTAGTCTCTGACACCCTTCACGACCGAGAGTGCGTATACCTGCTGGCGGAAAGTTTCGAGCGCTTTGGCGTTCTCGACTTGATAGATGCTATGCGCGGTTTCATGGCCGAGCACGAATGCCAGCGCGTCCAACGCAGCTTCACCTCCAGCAACGAACCGATCGCGACTTATACGGATGACTCCGGACCCGGCGCTGTAGTGCCCTCCCTCTGTCGCACCGGAGGGAAGCAGTTCGATTCCCTTCAGCGTT
Source organism: Stenotrophomonas sp. SMYL8 (assembly GCF_036320065.1). Taxonomy (NCBI): domain Bacteria; kingdom Pseudomonadati; phylum Pseudomonadota; class Gammaproteobacteria; order Lysobacterales; family Lysobacteraceae; genus Stenotrophomonas; species Stenotrophomonas sp. SMYL8. The sequence continues at coordinate 21,226 of NZ_JAWIRR010000015.1, read as the reverse complement.
CCATTCTTGGCGGATACGTTCAAGCGAATCATGAGTTCGGGTGAACTCTCGATTGTCCGCCTAATGGTCTGCTCGGCCTTGGAGAACTGCCCTCCCTTCTGACGGAGGCTCTGCAGAACGGCTTCAAGCTCGTTGTTGATCGATGGCATGTTCAGAACTCCCGGGGACCGATGCTGATCGTTTCAACGCACTGATGGCGCTGACCATTGGTAGTGCTTGTGTATGTCCTGACCGCAACCTCCACGTTTCTGGCACCGAGGTACCAGGTCTCGGGAAGCAGCGTTGATCTGACTGGCCCACCCTCCATCCCGATGGCCTTGAGCCTCCGGGCAAACTGATCGGCATTGAAGGTGCAGGTGCTCCCTGGCGTGGCAACGTAGGTGTCGAGGCGCGTTTGATAGCCACCGTTGCGAAACTCGGTGTGCATCCAGAAAGACCAGCCTTCGACCGTGACCCCCTCCCCTCTGCCGGAAGAAGGCAAACCTGCTCCACGCCGCCAACTGACCCGCATCGCCTGTTCCAGAGTGCTCGGCGGGATGCCCTTCCAGTGGTCCCCGCCCTGTCGGGCCAGCAGTCCAACCAGGCGTTCCTGCAGGTCCACCGACCTCAAGGAGGCGTGATCTCGTGCCTGTAGATGCCAAGGGAGGAGTACCAGCGCGAGAATCAGACCAAGAGCCCGCATAGGTACAGGGTTGCCGTTTGAGGCTCGAACTCCGCTTTTCATCGCTCCCTCCCCGCCTCCTGAACACGCCGCGACAGCGGTGACAGCAGGTATTCAATGATGCGGCGATCACCGGTCTTGATCTCCGCCGTGGCAGCCAAGCCTGGCGCCAGCGCGCGGCGCCGGCCATCCACTTCGATCCAGGGCTTCAGCAGGCGCACGCGCGCCGGGTAGCGTAGCCCTTCCTTCTCGGTCTGCACCGCATCATGGCCCACGGTCTCCACGATTCCGTCGACCACGCCGTAGCGGGTGAACGGGTAGGCCTCCAACTTCACCTCCACCGACTGGCCGTCGCGGACGAAGCCGGCATCACGATTGGGCAGCATCGCATCGACCACCAGTTCGCCGTCGTGCGGCACCAGCACCATCAGCGGATCTGCCGGCTTCACCACGCCGCCGATGGTGTGCACCTGCAGCTGCTGCACCACGCCGGTCACCGGCGCGCGCAGTACCATGTGCCCGGCCTTGTCATGGGCCTTCTTCAATTCTTCGCCACGCAGCGCGCGCGCCGCTTCGGCCTCGGTCAGGGCGTCCAGTGCTTCACGTGCGAACTCGCTGCGGCTCTTGCTCATCTGCTGGCTGGCCGCCAGTTGCGCTGCGGTCGCTTTGCGCTGCTCTTCGCGTCGGATCGCCAGGTCCTGGCGCATGCCGACAACACGCTCCTTCACTTCGGCCACCTGCAGTCGCGGCACATAGTTGTCGCGGCTCAGCTCCTCCAGCTTGTTCAGCTGGTCTGTAGCCAGCGGCAGCTGCTCTTCCAGCTTGGCGATCTCGGCCAGGATCATGCCGTGCTCGCCATCGCGCTGGCTGCGCTCCTGCTGCAAGCCGCCCACGGTGGAATCGAACTCGCGCTGTTTGGCGGCCACCAGTGCCTGCTGGATGGCAACGATGCTGTCAGATGCTCCCTCCGGTGCGATGAACCGACCGGCCCGGCCGGCAACGTGGTCAACCACGGCCTGCGCCCGTGCCACATCGATCTGCGCGGTCAGCAACGCCTGGCGCGCCTGCTCGACCTCGGCATGGCTGACCGTCGGATCCAGTTCGAGCAGCGGCGTGCCAGCCTTCACCGACTGCCCTTCGACCACATGGATCGCACGGACCACGCCCTGATCCGCCGCCTGGATCACCTTCACGTTGCCGCGCGGAATGACCTTGCCTTCGGCCACGGCAACCATGTCCAGGCGGCCAAGGCACGACCAGACCAATGCGATGGCCAGGAAGGCGATCAGCAACCAGAGAACGGTGCGGCCGATAGGGTTCGGGGGCTTTTCCAGAATTTCCAGCGCCGCCGGCAGGAAGTCCGGCGCGGCCGAATCCCGTTGATCCGGCTGCGCACGCTCTGCGCGCAGGCTCTCGCGCAGGATGCCCAGGTGATGCCTCAGTCCCTTCAACATGCGTGCTGTCCTTGGCTGGGCCCGCAGTGGTCAGTTCAGCGGGGCCGCCACGGCGGGCAGGCCCATCTGTTTGGTGTAGAGCAGTGAGTAACGGCCTCCCGCGCGGAGCAGATCCTCGTGCGTGCCGGTCTCGGTGATGCGGCCACGTTCGAGGGTCACGATGCGGTTGGCCTGGCGTACCGCCGACAGACGATGCGCGATGATGATCACGGTGCGGCCGGCGGACATCCGCTTGAGGTTGTCCTGGATGACCTCTTCGCTCTCCGCATCCAGCGCCGAAGTCGCCTCATCGAAGATAAGGATCTTCGGATCGATCGCCAATGCACGCGCGATCGCCAGGCGCTGCCGTTGGCCGCCGGAGAGATTGCCCCCGCGCTCGTCGATGCGCGTGTCGTAGGCCTCGGGCAGCTCCAGGATGAAATCGTGCGCGCCAGCCAGCTTGGCCACTTCCACCACCCGGCTCATCGGCATCGCCGGGTCGGCCATGGCGATGTTCTCGCGCACACTGCGGTTGAACAGCAGGTTTTCCTGCAACACCACACCCACCTGTCGCCGCAGCCACGCCGGATCCACCATGGACAGATCGACACCATCCACCAGCACACGGCCGCGCTCCGGGGTGTGCAGGCGCTGGATCAGCTTGGTCAGGGTCGACTTGCCGGATCCCGAGGGCCCGACCACGCCGAGGATCTCACCCGGAGCAATCTCCAGACTGACCGACGACAACACTTCCTGCCCCTCAGGCCGATAGCGGAACGACACGTGCTCCAGCGCGATGCGGCCATCCACTGCCGGCAGGCTGGCACGCGAGGGTGAGCTGGCCGGTTCGGTAGGGGAGTTGAGGATGTCGCCCAGCCGCTCCACGGCAATGCGCGCCTGCTGGAAGTCCTGCGCCAACTGCGCCAGGCGCAGCACCGGCCCGGCAACCTGCCCGGCAAGCATGTTGAACGCCACCAGTTCGCCCACGGTCAGCTTGCCGTCAATCACCAGCCGCGCGCCGAAGAACAGGAGTGCCACGGTGGCCAGCTTGTGGATCAGCTGCACCGCCTGCGAGCCCCAGTTGGCCAGCATGCTGGCGCGGAAGCTGGCCTGGATGTAACCCGCCAGCTGCTTGTCCCAGCGGTTCTGCGCCTGCGGCTCGACCGCCAGCGCCTTGATGGTCTCCACACCGGTCACTGCTTCGACCAGGAACGACTGGTTTTCGGCACCGCGCACGAACTTTTCATCCAGGCGGCGCCGCAGCATCGGCCCGACCACCATGACCACCACCGCGTACAGCGGCAGCGTGATCAGTACGATCAGCAGCAATGCAGGGCTGTACAGCCACATCACGGCCAGGAACACGATGGCGAAGAACAGGTCCAGCACGACCGTCTGCGCCGAGGAGGTGAGGAACTCGCGGATGGTTTCCAGTTCGCGCACGCGCGCCACCGAATCGCCCACCCGGCGCGCCTGGAAATAGGCCAGTGGCAGATGCGTGAGGTGCGAGAACAGCTTCGATCCCAGCTCGGCATCAACGCGGCTGGTGGTGTGCGAGAACAGGTAGGTGCGCAGTCCGCCCATCAGCACTTCGAACACCGAAACCACCAGCAGGCCGAGGGCAAGCACTTCCAGCGTGGTGATGCCTTTGTGCACCAGTACCTTGTCGATCACCACCTGGAAGAACAGCGGCGTGATCAGTGCCATCAACTGCAGGAAGAACGAGGCTACCAACACGTCACGCAGCAGGCGGCGATACTTCACCAGGGCAGGAATGAACCAACCGACATCGAAGCGCCTCACGGCGCCGGCCACGCTTTCACGCGTGGTCATCAGCAACAGGCGGCCATCGAACTCCTGCGAGAACTCGCCAAGGGACAGCGTGACCGGGCGTCCGTCGGCCGCCGCGTCGAAGCACAACACGTTCTCGGCGTCAGCCTTGAGCACGAGCGTATAGCGCCCGTCGGCCAGGCAGGCGATGGCGGGCAGCGGATGGTCGCGCAGCGCGGTTACCCGCGCCTGTACCACGCGTGCTTTGACGTCCATCCGCTTGGCCAGGCGCAACAGATCCTGTGTATCGATACGGCCTTCGGGGTGGCCCAGCTGGTGCCGGAGCTGGTCGGGGTCGGCAGGCCGATCCAGAAACCCCAACAGGGCGACGAAGCACGCCAGCGCGCCTCCATCGTCCACGCACAGTGACTCCTGCAGATCGATCCCTGATCCGTTACTGCCCACGTCAACTGCCTTGTTGTCCCCTGGTGCGCGGACTCTAGGGCCATCCCATGGCAGCTGTCCATCCGCTGAATGCGCTTTTGTGCAAATCAGGTCAAAGTGACAAATTGATCACATTTTTTAACATCAACTCCGTTCATCCAGACAGGAGCGCACCTGCAAGCAGAGGGCCAGCCTCATGGCATCATGATCGCTGCACGTTCCCTATCCGTTCCCATGACGATCAAAGGCAAAGCCACCTCCCTGGACATCGCCCACCTGGCCGGGGTCTCCCAGCCGACCGTGTCGCGGGCCCTGCGAGGCAGCCCGATGGTCAATGCCGAGACCCGCGAGCGCATCCTGCGCATCGCCCGCGAACTGAACTACAAGGTCGACAAGAACGCCTCCAGCCTGCGCCTGCGCAACGCCGGCACGCTGGCCCTGCTGTTCTTCGAGGACCCGACCAACGACGACTCGCTGATCAACCCGTTCTTCCACTCGATGCTGGGCTCGATCACCCGTGCCTGCGCCCTGCATGGGCAGGACCTGCTGGTCTCGTTCCAGCAGCTGTCCACCGACTGGCAGGCCGATTACGAGGACAGCAACAAGGCCGACGGCATCATCCTGCTCGGCTACGGCGACTACCACCAATCGCGCGACCGCCTGCAGCGGCTGGTCGAACAGGGCACGCACTTCGTACGCTGGGGCGCCGCCCTGCCCGGCCAACCCGGTGTATCGATCGGCAGCGACAACTTCCAGGGCGGGCATGACATCACCACCCACCTCCTGCAGCAGGGCTGCCGCCGCATCGCCTTCCTCGGCCATGCCTCCAGCCATTACCCCGAATTCCAGGAGCGCTACCGCGGCCATGTCGCGGCCCTGCAGGACCACGGCCTGGTCGCCGAACCGGCGCTGCAGCACGATGCGATCACCACCGAGGCTTCCGGCCAGGAAGCCTGCCAGGCGCTGCTGGCACGCGGTGAGCCGATCGATGCGATCTGTGCCGCCAGCGACCTGATCGCCATCGGCGCGATGCGCGCGCTGCGCGAGACCGGCCTGCGGGTGCCACAGGACGTGGCGGTGACCGGCTTCGACGACATCCCGCTGGCGGCCTCGGTATCCCCGGCGCTGACCACCGTGCAGCAGGACACCAAGCAGGCCGGCCAGCTGCTGGTGGAGCGCCTGCTGGCACTGATCGGTCGCCAGCCGGTGGAGAGCCAGAGCATCCCGGTGAAGCTGGTGGTGCGGGAATCGTCGCTGCGCCGGTAAGCGCCGCCAGGCCTCCCGCCCCGGCCCAACGTGCGACGGCGGAATTCTCCCCCCATGACCAACGGCGGATGCGCACGGAGGCTGATGCGCGGATAACGCGCAGACATCGTCCATGGAAAGGTGTACGTCGCATGCTGAAGATCGATTCGCTGTCCAAGACGTACGCCAACGGCGTGCATGCCCTCAACAACGTCAACCTGGACATCCCGCGCGGCATGTTCGGCCTGCTCGGCCCCAACGGCGCCGGCAAGTCGTCGCTGATGCGTACGCTGTCCACCCTGCAGGAGGCCGACAGCGGCACGGCGACGCTCACCATTCCAGGCGAGGCGCCGATCGACGTACTGCGCGACAAGGACGCGGTGCGCCGCCGGCTGGGCTACCTGCCGCAGGATTTCGGCGTGTACCCGAAAGTCAGCGCGCTGGACCTGCTGGAACATTTCGCGGTGCTCAAGGGCCTGACCCAGCGCGCGCAGCGCCGCGAGGTGGTCGATGGGCTGCTGCAGCAGGTGAACCTGTGGGACGCCCGCAAACGCAAGCTGGGCACCTACTCCGGCGGCATGCGCCAGCGCTTCGGTATTGCCCAGGCGCTGCTGGGAGACCCGCGGCTGGTGATCGTCGATGAACCCACCGCCGGCCTCGACCCGGAAGAGCGCAACCGCTTCCTCAATCTGCTGGCGGCCATCGGCGAGAACGTGGCGGTGATCCTGTCCACCCACATCGTCGAGGACGTGACCGATCTGTGCCCGACGATGGCGATCATGAACAAGGGCCAGGTGCTGCTGACCGGCCGTCCTGCCGAAGCCATCGACGCCCTGCAGCACCAGGTCTGGCGCAAGCAGGTCGATCCGTCTGAACTGGCCGACCACGAAGCGCGCTACGTGGTGCTGTCGACCCGCCTGGTCGGTGGCCGCCCGGTGATCCACGTGCACAGCGCCAACGACCCCGGCGACGGCTTTGCGGCCGTAGCTCCCGACCTCGAGGACGTGTACTTCCAGCGCCTGCGCCTGCAGGCCCGTGCCCGCGCGGCAGCCTGAGCGGAGCACGCCATGATCCTCAACTTCTTCCGCTTCGAGCTGCGCGAGCAGCTGCGTTCCCCGCTGCTGTGGCTGCTGGCCGGGCTGTTCGCCCTGCTCGCCTTCGCCGCCGCCTCCAGCGACGCCGTGCAGATCGGTGGCGGCACTGGCAACGTGCACAGCAACGCGCCCACCGTGATCGCGCAGATGCTGGGCATCTTCACCCTGCTCGGAATGCTGGTCACCGCCCTGTTCGTCAGCAACGCCCTGTTGCGTGACTTCGAACTCGGCACCGCCGAACTGATCTTCGCCAGTCCGGTGAAACGCCGCGATTACCTGGCCGGACGCATCGCTGCCGCCTTGGCGGCCGGGCTGCTGGTCTACGTCCTGATCGCGTTCGGCCTGTGGCTGGCGCCGTTCATGCCGTGGGTCGATCCCGAGCGCATGGGCCCGATTAGCTGGCAGGGCTATGCGTGGACGTTCGCGGTCATCGTCATTCCGAACCTGCTGTTCACCACCGCGCTGCTGTCGCTGCTGGCGGCGCTGACGCGCTCGATCCTGTGGGTCTACATCGGCCTGGTGGCCTACCTGGTCTTGTACGGCGCCAGCGCGGCCCTGCTGCGCGACATCGACAACACGTGGATCGCGGTGCTGAGCGAACCGCTGGGCATGCGCGCACTGGGCCGCACGATCCGCTACTGGTCCACCACCGAACGCAACAACGGGATTCCCGAGCTGGCCGGTTACCTGCTGGCCAATCGCGCCCTGTGGTTGGGCGTGGCTGCCGCGCTGTTCACCGCCACCTTCGCGCTGTTCCGCACCGAACGCAGCGGCAGTGGCCGTCGGCGCTGGGGCCGCAGGCAGGCGCAACCGGTTGCCGATGCCGGCGCCGTCCGCCCCACCCGCGCAACGCTGCCGCGCGTGGTACCGGCGTTCACTACCACCACGGCGTGGCAGCAGTTCCTGCGCCAGGTCCGCTTCGATACACGTGGTGTCCTGCGCAGCGTGCCGTTCATCGTGCTGCTGGTGCTGGGCCTGGCCAACTTCCTGCCCAGCGCGCTGTTCCGGCAGACCCTGTACGGCACCTCGATCTGGCCGGTCACCTCGCAGATGATCATGGGCTTGCAGGGCGCCTTCAGCTGGCTGCTGGTGATCATCGTGCTGTTCTTCGCCGGTGAGCTGGTCTGGAAGGAACGCAGCGCGCGCATCAATGAAGTGACCGATGCCATGCCGGTGCCGAACTGGGTGCCGCTGCTGGCCAAGTTCACTGCACTGCTGGCGGTGATCGTCTGCTTCCAGGCCGCCGGCGCGCTGGCGGCGATGGGCGTGCAGCTGGCCAAGGGCTACACGCATCTTGAGCCGCTGCTGTACCTGCGCAGCCTGGCGCTGGATTCGGTGGTCTACATCCTGATGGGCGGCCTGGCGCTGGTGCTGCAGGTGCTCACCAACAACAAGTTCGTCGGCTACGCACTGCTGATCGTGGTGATGATCGGCCAGGGTGTGCTCGGCCTGCTCGACTACACGCAGAACCTGTACAACTTCGGCAGCTGGCCCAACGCGCCCTATTCGGACATGAACGGCTACGGCCACTTCCTGACCGGGCAGCTGGCGTTCCAGGGCTACTGGGCCCTGTTCCTGCTGACGTTGATGTGCCTGGCATCGGCATTCTGGGTGCGTGGCGTCAGCCAAGGGCTGCGCCAGCGACTGGCCCTGGCCGGCCGCCGCCTGCGCGGTCCGACCGGCGTCTTCGCTGGAGTAGCGGCCTTGGCCTTCATCGGCGTGGGCGGCTGGCTCTACTGGAGCACCAACATCCGCAACGAGTTCATCTCGCCCGACCAGCAGCTGGATCTGCAGGCCCGCTACGAGCGCGAGCTGTCGAAGTACCGCACTTTGCCGCAGCCTCGCATCGTGGCGGTGGACAACCGCGTGGACCTGTTCCCCGAATCGCAGTCGATGGTGATCGATGCGAACTGGACGGTGCGCAACACGCATGCCGTACCGATCCAGGACGTGCATGTCTCGATGGGCGACGACAAGCAGCTGGTCGCGGCTGACCTGGGTGGGCAGACCTTGTCGATGCATGACGCCGATCTCGGCTACCGCATCTACCGCCTGGCCGCGCCACTGCAACCGGGTGAAAGCCGCAACGTCCACTTCCGGGTGGTGCAGAAACCCAACGGCATCACCGCCGGCCAGGCGCCGAGCAACATCGTCGACAACGGCACGTTCTTCAACAGCCGCGTACTGCCGTCGTTCGGCTACAACGAAGGCGCCGAGATCAGCGACCGCAACGAGCGGCGCAAGCGCGGCCTGGGTGAGCCGCGGCGCATGCCCAAGCTGGAAGACGAAGCCGCGCGCGCCAACACCTACATTTCCAACGACGCCGACTGGCTCGATTTCCGCACCACGGTCTGCACCGCGCCGGACCAGGTGGCGCTGGCCCCGGGCTACCTGCAGAAGGAGACCACGGTGAATGGCCGCCGCTGCTTCAGCTACGCCATGGATCGGCCGATGCTGAACTTCTACGCCTATCTGTCGGCACGCTGGGAGGTGCGCAAGGCGAAGTACAAGGACATCCCGATCGAGGTCTACTTCGACCCGGCGCACGGCTACAACGTGGACCGGATGATCGAAGCGGTGCAGAAGTCGCTGGCCTACTACGAAGCGAACTTCACGCCCTACCAGCACCGCCAGGTACGCATCATCGAGTTCCCGGGCTATGCGCGTTTCGCGCAGTCGTTCGCCAACACCATCCCCTACTCCGAGGCCATCGGCTTCATCGCCGACCTGCGCGATCCGGACAAGGTGGACTACGTGTTCTACGTGACCGCGCACGAGATCGCGCACCAGTGGTGGGCGCACCAGGTGATCGGTGCCAACGTGCAGGGCGCGACGGTGCTCTCCGAATCGTTGTCGCAGTACTCTGCGCTGATGGTGATGGAGCAGGAGTACGGCCGCCAGCACATGCGCCAGTTCCTCAAGCGCGAGCTGGACGGCTACCTTTCCGGGCGCGGCGGCGAAGCCATCGAAGAGCAGCCGCTGGAGCGCGTGGAAAACCAGCAGTACATCCACTACCAGAAGGGTTCGCTGGTGTTCTACCGCCTGCGCGAGGAAATCGGCGAGCAGGCGCTGAACCGTGCGTTGAAGCACTTCCTGCAGGACAAGGGCTATCAGCAACCGCCGTACACCACCTCACGCGAACTGCTGGACTACATCCGGGCCGAAACCCCGGCCGACCGCCAGCAGCTGGTCACCGACCTGTTCGAGAAGATCAGCTTCTACGACAACCGGGTGATGGCCGCCAGCGCCCGCAAGCGTGATGACGGCCGCTACGAGGTGACCCTGGACCTGCACGCCGCCAAGCAGTACGCCGATGGCAAGGGCAAGGAGAGCGACGGCACGATGGATGACTGGGTCGAGATCGGCGTGTTCGCCAACGGGCCCTCCGGCAAGGAACGCGACCAGAAGGTGCTGTATCTGCAGCGCCACCACATCACCAGTGCCGAGCCGAAGATCACGGTGACGGTGGATGAAAAGCCGGATGAAGCAGGCTTCGATCCCTACAACAAGCTGATCGACCGGGTGAGCGATGACAACCGGCGCAAGGTGACGATGTGAGGCAACGGGGCGCCGGCCTGTCCGCCGGCGCTCCACGCAACACCTGCGGGCTTGGCTCGGCCTTACTGTAGTGCCGAGCCATGCTCGGCACATTGTCCACGACAGCCGCGAAGATTCAGTGCACCGGGGCTTTCGGCCCCAGCAACGCCAGCAGCACATAGACCACGATCGAGGCGACGGTGCCGAGCGCCGCCGGCAACCCGAATGCCCACGCCGAACGGCCCTGCTGGCGCGCCCACTGGGCCAGATGCCAGGCCGCGCCCAGATTGATCAGCCAGGCAATGACGAACACCGGCCACAGCACCATGCCCAGGGCGCGCAGCAGGGGCATGGAGACCAACGCGGCAACGATCGCCGCGATCAGGAAGATCAGGGCGGAGCGGGAATGGCGGGGTACAGCCATGGTCACGTTATCAGCCATCAGAAGATGAAGTCCGCTTCCAGAATAACGCTGACTGACATTGGGTGCAGCAGGGGTCAGATTGGATGCCTGACATCAAGATCCTCGGATCTCTGACGAACCGCACGGCGGATACCGATACGCGGCAGTCGCCACGAAGCGCAAGGTGAATGCGTGGGAACACCGTGGATCAGGAAGGTGTACCCGCAGGTACACCCACTCGTCCAAGGAGCCACTTTGTGAAAATGATCTCTGCAGCCACCTTGATTCTCGCAGGCTCCGTGCTTTCCCCGTTCGAGGCACACGCGGTCCAGGTAGTCACCTGTGGCAACTGCACTCAATCCTGGCAATACGAATCCGCTGGCGAGATGGCTCATGGGTTCCGTCGTGGCTGGGAGGCCTACCTCGTGGTCAACCCCAACACCGCCCAAGCGCTTTACGTCACCGTCAACTACATTCCTCCTGGCGAGGTTCCCAGACGCCTCCACCAGGCCCCTTCCCAGGGCGATCTGGGAGTCGCTGCCGACATCAACGTTCCAAGCTGGCGCCTACCGAGCCAACCGGTGTTGACCCGGTATGGGCAAGGTGACTTCGATAGCAGTTCACAGGGCCTGGCAGACGGCGAACGACTTCAGCTTGAAGCGATCGTCCGCATGTCGAAAGAATGGGTGTTCATAAAACCCGTAAACGACAGCGGCTACTTCTCAAGCCTGCATGTCGCAAACCAGTTCATCCCCGCAGTGGACGATGCTATCCGAATCGCGCACACCGCAAACAATCCAGCCTGGCAACACGGGCAGATCAATGGAAACCTCATTGGCTCACTCTTCCGGTCGCTCGAGTACTTCTTCGGGAGAGGCGTTGGCGGCTGCCTGCTGATGGACAACGGCGACACCGCTTGCTGGCAGATCAATCCAATGGCAAGAGGGGCGGCTCGACTGATCAAAGACACCGCCAGGGATGTTTTTGGCCAGGCATTGCCTGAATCAGACACCATCAGGAATGGGGGACAGATTGATATTGATATCGACAAGGGGGATTGGCCACGTGAGATCCGCTACAACTTTAGTGGCGGCTATTACCGATGCGGATCGATAAACGGAAAGCTGGACCGCTGCGAATGGGTCCGTCCCCGCTAGGAGTTCCGTCATGAAGATATGGTTGCAGTTGGGATCGCATTCCCTGGTCGCCATTGCGTTCTCGCTTCTGGGAGCCTTTCACATCACCCATGGACTACCCAGTCTGAAGCAGCAGTACAGCGATGATCTTGCGATGTCCATCCACATGCTTTTCGACGAGGATGGTGAAGCAAGATCCCAGGCTGAACTGCAGTCCAGAATCTCATCCCACATCGTTAACATGCTGTTGCTCTCAGCCAGCTCATCGGCAAAATCGGATGCGGACAATGAGCGTTTGGCAACAATCAGCAAACGCGTTCTCGCACAGGACCTCCTGCGATACATCGAGCGTGACGATGTACGACACAACGCTGTCCTCGTCGCGGGCAACCTGGCTGCCGATTGAGCATGCGATGTCCGAAGTCTCCAAGCCCTGAGGTCGCCCCTTTTCCGACAGCAGTGAGCCGGAGCTCCCAAGCTCATTCAACCGGCACATCCAGCTCACCGCCTGGACGAAGCACCAGGGCACTTCTCCTACAGCGAACGCACCATCACCAGCACGCGATAGCTGCGGTTGTCGGCTTCCTGCAGCGGCTTCCAGCCCAGCCGCGCGTACAGGCCGCCATCCAACGATTCGGTCTGCAGGTACAGTTCGGAAACGCCCATCCGCACCGCCTGCGCCGCGGCCTGTTCGACCAGCGCGCCAGCCAGCCCACGCCCGCGATGACTATCGGCCACGAACACGCTGCCCAGCCAATGCTCGTACTGCGGGAAGGCCTGCATTTCCCGGCGCTTGAGCTGCACGGCACCGACCACCTGGCCGCCATCGAAGGCGGCGATCAGGTGCGGGAAACCCTCGGCGTCCTGAGGTGTGTTCAGCCGCTGCAGTTCCTGTTCCAGCGACAGGCCGGCGTCGCGGCCCCATTCGGCGTGGTACCACCGGGCCAACTGCTGCCGTCCCGGTGCGCCGGCGGGTAATACCCTGAATTCCATGGCAATGCCTCGATGGGGAAGCGTTCTGTAGAGTCGAGCCATGCTCGACTGATCTGGCACTGTGCGAAAGGGCGGAGGGCCAGGGGCGACACGACCAAAATAGCGGGGGGGCGG
>NZ_JAWIRR010000015.1:0-8386 GCF_036320065.1 Stenotrophomonas sp. SMYL8 | reverse complement strand
ACGCGTTCGCGCCCGGACCCCCAGGCCCGACGCCCCCCCCCCGCCCCCACCCCCGCCCCCCCCCCCCCCGACTCTACAAATATAGCGCGGTGGCGGTTCAGCCCTGGGCGAAGTCCTTCAGGATCTCGCCCACGCCGCTTGGCGAAATCTCAAAGCCCAGCGAAGTGCCCGGATTGATCACCACGCCATAGCCACCCGGCACGCGGCGCAGCACGTCCAGCATCAGCCAGCGGATCTGGTGTTCGGCCTGCTGGCTGTAGGTGCCCACCCGCGACGGGTCGGTGAACACGGCCACGTGCAGGGTGCCCTGCTTGTCGAACAGCAGCGGGTCGAAGCCGCTGCCGTCGGGAGTGACCAGGCTGCCGGTCAGCAGCACCACTTCGGAGGCGACGAAGGCCTCCATGAAGGCGCGGATCGGCACCGCCCCGTCCATCGCCGCCTTCAGCAGGGTTTCGATCGGGGTCTGCAGGGCGAGGTCGGTCATGGCGGTACGGCGGGGCGTGAGGGGTGCCTATTGTAGAGTCGAGCTTGCTCGACTGCTCGAAAAGCGTGCCAACCAAGGTTGGCACCCACCAGAGCGGTAGGCAGGAGCCAGGATTCCGGGGTTGCCGGCCAGCGGCCGGCACTACCGTCCCAGACGCAGATCCCGCGCCTTCTGGTCGGCCATCGCCTTGTCCAGCTCGGCCTGCAATGCCGGCTGCTGCACGGCGGCGTCCAGCACGTAGACCTTCACGCCGTGCGCGGGCACGTCGGCCTTCAGGGAGGCATCCACCTGCAACGACCCGCCGTCCAGTGCATCGCGCCAGCGGCCCGCCTGCACGTAACGCGACACAGTGAGGGTCCTGGTCCGGTCGCCCTTGTTCAGCAGCACCAGCGCGGTCTGCGCCACGTCGCCATGCTGCAGCACGCGGAAGAACACCGCTTCATCACCCTGCAGGCGCTCATTCACCTGCAGGCCACGCTGCAGCGCCGGCGTGGCTTCGCGCAATCGCGCGATACGCTGCAGCGGCGCGAAGATCGGACTCTCCGGTGCGGCATCCACGCGCGGCTGGCCGAAGTAGGCACGATTGCCGGCATGCTCGGCGCGGCCGCGCATGAAGCCGGTTTCCGAGCCGTAATAGACCACCGGAGTGCCGCGTGCGGTGAACAACCAGTTGTGCGCATCGATGAAGCCGCTGTCGCTGGCCTGCAGGCGCGGCATGTCGTGGTTGTCGTAGAAGCTCATCAGCTCATACGGGTTGGCGTACGGGCCACCGCTCAGGTGCAGCGGCTCGGCCAGGGTCTCGAAGCCCTTGCCGGCGGTGCCGAAGGCCTGTTCCAGTGCGCCGCGCAACGGGAAATCGAGCACGCTGACATTGGCGTTGGCCGGCCAGGTGTGTTCGGCGATGCTCGCGGCCTTGTAGTCGAACGCTTCGCCGAACATGAACATGCCCGGATGCTCGGCGCGGATGCGCTTCACGAAGGCATGCCACCACGGGTGCGGCAGCCAGCCGATGGTGTCGATGCGCAACGCGTCCACGCCCTGCGCGGTCCACTGCAGGTAAGCGCCGACCAGGTAGTCCATCACCGCCGGATTGTCCTGGTTGAAGTCGGACAGTTCGGCGAGGTTGCCGTCGAAGATCGATCCCTCCTTGCTGTCGACCGGACCGACGTTGTTGTAGAACGCGTGCAGCGGGTTGTGCTTCGGGTCCAGTTTCTGCGGCGGCAGGTTCTGGTGATCAGCGATCAGCGCTCCGTCCTTGTCGAAGATCTGGCCGAACTGCGGCTGCCGCGTCGGCATGGTCCAGGCCGGCGAGCCGTGGTTGCCGACGATGTCCAGCACCACCTTCAGGCCTGCGCCATGCAGGCCCTTGGTCAACCCCGCGAAGTCGAGGTCCTTGCTGGGCAGGTGCTCATCGAGCTTGTAGAAGTTGATGCCCCAGTAGCCGTGGTAGCCGGTCTTGCCGCGATCGGTCAGCGTACTGGTGCAGCTGATCGGCTTGCTGCCGGTGAACGCCTCGTCCGGGTTGTCAACGATCGGCGTGATCCATACCGCGCCGAAGCCGAGGTTGCGGATGTACTGCGCATTGTCGAGCACGCCGCGGAAGTCACCGCCGAGATAGCCGATGTTGCCGTCCACCTTGTCCGGGCACCGCACCGGGATATCGAAGGTGCGATGCGTTCCGCCCTGGTCGCGATGATCGTTGGACGGGTCGCCGTTGACGAAGCGGTCGGTGATCACGAAGTACACCGCATCGCTGGCGAACGGCTCGGTGGTGCCCACATAGTCCGGGCGTGGCGCGGCCGTCGCATGGCCGGCCAGCAGTACCAGGGAAACAGCAACAGACAGCGCACCACGCATCACACCACCTCCGGACGGGACGGAACCCGCAGCACGCACAGGCCGGCGACGAACAGGCTGCAGCCGCCCAGCACCAGCACATGCATCGGCTGACCGCCCAGCCAGGCGCGCAGGGCAAAGCCGAGCGCACTGGCCGCGACCAGCTGCGGGATCACGATGAAGAAATTGAAGATGCCCATGTACACGCCCATCTTCGATGCCGGCACGCTGTCGGACAGCAGCGCATAGGGCAGCGAAAGGATGGACGCCCAGGCGAAGCCGACGCCGACCATCGACAGCAGCAGCCAGTGTGGGTCGCGGATGAACATCAGCGAGACCAGGCCGGCGCCGCCCAGCCACAGGTTGACCAGGTGGCTCCAGCGCAGGCCGATCGCACGCACCATCGGCGGGATCAGTACTGCGGCCAGCGCGGCGAAGCCGTTGTAGGCACCAAACAGCACGCCCACCCAGTTGGCGCCCTCGTTGTAGGCCGCCGACTGCGGATCGGTCGAGCCGAAGTGGATACCGGCCACCGCGGCGGTGGTGTAGATCCACATCGCGAACAGCGCGAACCACGAGAAGAACTGCACCCACGCCAAACGACGCATGGTCACCGGCATCGCGCGCAGGTCGCCGACGATGGCGGCCAGCATATGCGTGGCCGGCAACGCACGCGCGGCCGCCAGCAGCAGGCCGTAGCCGGCGCACAGTCCTGCCAGCACATACAGCATCCTGTCGCCCTGCCGCCAGGCGATCAGCAGCGCCAGCACCACGCCGAGCCCCAGCCACAGCGCCACCTGTGCCCTCGGCGCGGGGCCACTGATCGCAGCCCCTGCGTGGTGCGCCGGCGGCTCGGCATCGTCAAACCCGGCCAGCTCCGCCGGCGAGTACTCGCGGGTGCTGACCACCGTCCAGGTGATCGCCGCCAGCAGCACCACCGCGCCGAAGTAGAACGCATAGCGCACGGTATCGGGCACTTCGCCGGCAGCTGCGGTATTGGCAACACCGAAGTGGGCCAGGATGAACGGCAGGAAGCTGGCGACGATGGCGCCCACACCGATGAAGAAGCTCTGCATGGCATAGCCGGCCGGACGCTGGCGCGGCGCCAGCTGATCGCCGACGAAGGCGCGGAACGGTTCCATCGACACGTTGATCGAGGCGTCCAGCACCCACAAGGTACCGGCGGCGATCCACAGCGTCGGCGAATTCGGCATCACCAGCAGCGCCAGCGTAGTCAGTACCGCACCGATCATGAAGAACGGGCGGCGACGGCCCCAGCGCGTCCAGGTGCGATCGGACAGGTAACCGATCACCGGCTGCACCAGCAGGCCAGTCAGTGGCGCCGCGATCCACAGCCCGGGCACCGCGTCCATGTCCGCGCCCAGTGTCTCGAAGATGCGGCTGGCGTTGGCGTTCTGCAGGGCGAAGCCGAACTGGATGCCGAGGAAGCCGAAACACATGTTCCAGATCTGCCAGAACGACAGCTGCGGTTTGGCGGGACGACTCATCGTGCGCCCTCTTCCATCGCCACCGGCGCCACCGTCAGTGCCTGCACCTGGGCCTGGTTGAGCACACCATCACGCCCGCCCTTGCCGCCGGTGTAGTGCGCGAAGTGCTGCAGCGCGCTCATGTTGAAGCCATCTTCAAGCGTGACCGTGCACCGCCCCTTGGGCACTGCGAACGTTGCCGAGGTCGAATCCTGCACCGCCACGCTGTGCGGCAGGGTGACCGTATGCCGCTGCAACGGCTGGCCCGGGCACTGCAGAACCAGCTGCTTGACCGCAGCCGTGACGCCGGTGTTGATCGGCCCGTTCGGGTTGCGGTACTGCAGGCGCAGGCGCACCTGCCCGGCCTGGGCCGCGGTGAACTGCCAGCGTTCCTCGCCCTTCAGCACCTGCTGCGGACCGACGCAGAGCGTCGGGCTGTGCAGTGATTCCAATGCACCCTCGCGCCGGGTCAGGCTGAGGCAGTGCTGCAGGCCATCGTCGCTGATGTGCACCGGGCCATTGCTGGCGACGAGGGCCCTGCCGTCCTTCCACAGAACCTGCTCGGCTTGCACCGAAACGTTCCAGCCCGTGCCCATGCGCAGGGCCTGCGGTGCCGCCGGTGTTGCGGGCGCACGCGCGTTGGCATCCGCAGTCGTGGCAGCGAAACCGGTTGCTGCCGGGGCAGCGACCAGCTGCACCGTGGTAGTCGTGCCACGTGTGATGGTGCTGCCGGCCACCAGCAGGCCATCGCCCACGTTCTGCGGGCGCTCCAGCACATAGCGCCTGCCGTTGGCTTCCAGCGTGATGCGGGGGTGCGTGCCGAACAGCTCCGGCACCAGCACGGCCGGCAGCTTGGGCTGCACGCGGCCATCGTCCTGCACGCCGAACACGCCTTCGACCACCATCGACAGATACCCGGCCACCGACCACAGCTGGCGTTCGGAGTTGACCACCGGGCCGCTCAGCGCACCTTCCTCGACATGCACGGCCTGGCTGACCAGTTCGTAGTTTTCCATGTTGGAACCGGCCAGCGCAGCGCCCTGCATCAGCGAACGGATCTCGGCGGCGATGCGCGGCGCATCGTCCAGCTGCCGCGCCGCACGCAGCGAGTAGGCACTGACAAACGGCCAGATCGCACGGTTGTGGTAGATCGGCTGCTGCGATTCCTGCGGCCAGACCACCGGGCTGCCGGCCGGCCCCATCGGGTAGGCAGCCAGTGCACGGCGCGCGCGCTCGGGCGGCAGCACCTCGGCGAGGATGCCCAGCGACAGGCCAAGCAGATCGACCTTGGCGTACGGCACCGGGTGCGCGGCTTCGCCGATGTAGCTCATGTACTGGCCGATATCCTCGCGCCAGAAGCGTGCATCGATCTGCTGTGCCAGCGCATCGGCCCACGCCTTGTACTCGGCCGCGCGGGCGTCGCCGTGCTGGCCGGCCAGGCGTTCGGCCAGGCGCAGTGCCTGGTAGTGCAGCACGTTGGTGGACAGTGCGTAGGAATCACCGATGAAGCGCACGTCCTCGCGGGTCCAGTCCGGATAGGTCTGCTCGCGCCAGTCCAGGAACGAGGTCTCACCACGGTACAGGCCCACCTGCGCGTCGAACACCATCGCGCGGTCCTGCGCCAGCGTGCCCTGCAGCGCCTGCCAGACCTGGTCGGCAAACGCGCGATCGTCCAGCAGGTGGCGTGCCGCAAGGAACCACACCACGCGGTCGCTGCTGATCGGCCAGCTGCCGCCGGAACCGGTGTCCTGCGCGACGAACAGGCCGGGCGTATGGCCATCGCGCGCCGCCGAGAGCTTGAACTGCAGCGACTGCCGGGTGCGCTTCGGGTCCAGTCGCGCCAGCGCCAGGTCGGCGGCGAAGCTGACATCGCGGGTCCACACGTAGGGCCAGCGCGCGCCGGTCTGGAAGCACTCGCATGGCACCGGCCGGCCTTCGTCGAACGCGGGATCGCGGATCGCATCCACGCGGTCCTGGTCCATCTCCTGCTGGGCCAGCGCGAACAGTGCATCGAACATCACGCTGCCGGTCTGGCTGCGCATCGGCATGGGCGCGATACGCACCTCAGCCTTCGGCGCATGCAGCACGTAGCTGCCCTTGGCAGCGGCTTCGGCGCGCGCATGGCGGCCGTCGAATTGCAGGTCGGCCGCCTGCGCGGTCGATCCCAGCGCTGCCCCCAGGGCAGCGGTCAGGCAAATGATCTTCAGCATCGAAGCGGCGGACCGGCTTGCGCCCGTCGGCCTCCCTCCCTCTCTGCACGCGTTGTAGGTCCGCACCGTCGTTGCCGGCGGGCGGGCGCGGCCCCTCCCTCAAGGTGCCTTGGCCCCATGGTAGACGCGGTGCTGTCGGCTGCGTCCAGCTGCATACGTATTCATGGCACCACACGGTAGCGCGCCTGCCGTGCTGGCTTATGGTCCGGGTCTGCCAACGGCGCCTTGGGAGGGGAAATGCCGATGTCACCCACTGCTGTACGCGCGGTGTTCGCGCACCTGCTCGGTCTGGCTCTGCTGGGCCTGGCCACGCTGGCGCAGGCCGCGCCGCAGGTGGCCAGCGTCGAATCACCGGGAAAGGTGCTCAAGGTCAGCCTGGTGCTGGACGGTGGCACCGCGCGCTATCGCGTCGAGCGTTTCGGCGAGACCGTGGTGGAAGATTCGAAGCTGGGCTTTGCCTTGCGCGATGGGCGCCTGGACCGGGATTTCGCCCTGCTCGGCCAACAGCAACGCAGCGTCGATGACAACTGGGAACAGCCCTGGGGCGAACGCCGGCTCACCCGCAACCACTTCAACGAACTGACCGTGCAGCTGGCCGAGACCACCGGCAGCAAGCGCCGGCTGGATGTGGTGTTCCGCGTGTACGACGATGGCCTCGGCTTCCGCTACGTATTCCCCGAGCAGCCGAACCTGCGCGAAGCCATCATCGATGACGAGCTGACCGAGTTCGCCATCGCTCAGGATTCCACCGCGTGGTGGATCCCTGCCGGCGAACCGATCCACTACGAGTACCTGTACCAGCGCACGCCGCTGCGCGAGGTTCCGCTGGTGCATACGCCGATGACCCTGCGCAGCCGCGATGGCCTGCACGTGGCGATCCACGAGGCCGCACTGGTGGACTATGCCGGCATGTGGCTGCGGCGAACCGAGGGCCAGCGCCTGCGCGCGCAGCTCTCGCCCTCGGCCGAAGGCTGGAAGGTGCGCCGCGCCCTGCCCTTCGCCACGCCGTGGCGCACGCTGCAGATTGCCGACCGTGCCGGTGGCCTGGTCGAATCGGACCTGATCCTCAACCTCAACGAACCCAATGCGCTGGGTGATGTGAGCTGGGTGAAGCCGGCCAAGTACCTGGGGGTGTGGTGGTCGATGCACCTGGACAACGAGAGCTGGGCGACCGGGCCGAAGCATGCGGCCACCACCGCCAAGACGAAGAAGGTGATCGACTTCGCCGCCGCGCACGGCTTCCGTGGCGTGCTGGTGGAAGGCTGGAATCCGGGCTGGGACGG
This sequence comes from Stenotrophomonas sp. SMYL8, assembly GCF_036320065.1. Classification (NCBI taxonomy): domain Bacteria; kingdom Pseudomonadati; phylum Pseudomonadota; class Gammaproteobacteria; order Lysobacterales; family Lysobacteraceae; genus Stenotrophomonas; species Stenotrophomonas sp. SMYL8. The sequence continues at coordinate 1,086 of NZ_JAWIRR010000015.1, read as the reverse complement.
CATGTGGGTGGGCAATGGCTACGACTTCGATTTCACCCGTGCCACACCCGATTTCGACATTGAAGCGCTGTCAGCGTATGGCCTGAAGAAGGATGTGCATCTGATCGGCCACCACGAAACCGGCTGTGCCATCGAGCATTACGAGGACCAGCTGGGTACCGCACTGGACCTGTATGCGCGGCTGGGCGTGGACCAGTTCAAGACCGGCTACGTCTGTGACGACGGCCAGGTCGACCGCCGTAATCCCTCGGGCGGCCCGCTGTGGCGTGAGTGGCATGACGGGCAGTTCATGGCGCGCCACCATCTGACGGTGGTGCAGGAGGCTGCGCGCCGCCATCTGTCGGTGAACCCGCATGAGCCGATCAAGGACACCGGCCTGCGCCGCACCTATCCCAACTGGATCTCGCGCGAAGGCGCACGTGGCATGGAGTACAACGCCTGGGGCCAGCCGCCGAACCCGCCGGAACATGAGGTCAACCTGGTGTTCACCCGCATGCTGGCCGGGCCGATGGATTACACCCCCGGCATCCTCAGCCTGAAGGGCCGCCACGGCCAGGCCTTCCCCAGCACGCTGGCACGCCAGCTGGCGCTGTACGTGGTGCTGTACAGCCCGATCCAGATGGCCGCCGACCTGCCCGAGCACTACCTGCAGCATCGCCAGGCATTCCGTTTCATCGAAGACGTCGCGGTGGACTGGGAGCAGAGCCGCGTGCTCGATGGCGAAGTGGGCGACTACGTGACGATCGTGCGCCGCGACCGCAACAGCCGCGACTGGTTCCTCGGCAGCATCACCGACGAGCACGGCCGTGTGCTGCCGGTGTCGCTGGGCTTCCTGGAGCCGGGCGTGCGCTATCGCGCCGAGATCTACCGCGATGGCGCGGGCGCGGATTTCCGCAGCAATCCCTTCGCATTCGCGCGCGAAACCCGTGAGGTGACCAGCGCCGACGCACTGACGCTGGTGCTTGCGCCGGGTGGCGGGCAGGCCATCCGTTTCACGCCGCGTTGAATGCCCCGGTAGTGGGGGGGGGGGGGGGGGGGGCGCCCGGCGCGCGCGGCGGGGGGGGGGGGGGGGGGGGGCGCCCGCCC
>NZ_JAWIRR010000014.1:43013-112051 GCF_036320065.1 Stenotrophomonas sp. SMYL8 | reverse complement strand
CCGTTGCCCCCCGGAAAACGGATCCGACCCCAACCCAAAGCGCGCAGCTGTTGCTGTTGCCTTTGCTTTTGATCTTCTTCTTTCTCTTCCTGCGGTGGCAGCCACAGGAAACTGTCCGTGGCCGGGCGGGTGGGTTGGCTGGGGGCGTGAGCCGCATGGATGCGGCGACCGAGCTTACATGGACGTACTTGCAGCGGCCCCCAGACAATCCACACGCCCGGCCAAACCCAGCTTTACGGAATCCACCGCAGAGGGGGCTGCGCCCGGTGGCCGGGAAACCTCAATACCCCGCCGCCTGCCCATCCTTGCGGCTCTCCGAAGCACCGTAGTAGACCCCGGTCTCGGGATCACGCATGATCGCCTGATACCCGCCATACGGACCATCGGCGAACACGATGCGATGCCCCTTGCGCATCAACGCACGCACTGTTTCATACGGGAAGCCGGTTTCCAGATTCACCTCACCACCGTCGGTCATCGCCGTGGCCTGCCCGGTCGGTTCGGTCGAGCCTTCATGCTGGATGCGCGGTGCATCACCGGCTTCCTGCAGGTTCATGCCGAAATCCACCAGGTTCATCACGATCTGCGCGTGGCCCTGCGGCTGCATCGCGCCCCCCATCACGCCGAAGCTGGCATACGGCTTGCCGCCCTTGGTGATGAACCCCGGGATGATGGTCTGGAAGGGACGCTTGCCCGGCGCGTAGCCGTTGGGATGGTTCTTCTGCAGCACGAACATCTCGCCACGATCCTGCAGGATGAAGCCCAGCCCCGGCGGCGCCATGCCGCTGCCCATGCCGCGGTAGTTGGACTGGATCAGCGACACCATCATGCCGTCGGCGTCGGCCACGGTCATGTAGATGGTGTCGCCTTCTTCCAGCTGCTTCGGCGTGCCCGGCTGCACTTCCTTCAGCGCCTTGTCCATCGAGATCAGCGCGCGGCGCTGTGCGGCGTAGTCCTTGGAAATCAGCTTCTGCACCGGCGCCGGCTGGAACGCCATGTCGGCATAGAAGCGCGCGCGGTCGGCGAAGGCCAGCTTCTTCGCTTCAACGAACAGGTGCACATGCTCCGGTGAACCGAAGGGAATCTTCGAGAAGTCGTAGCCTTCCAGCACGTTGAGGATCTGCAGCGCGGCGATGCCCTGGCTGTTCGGCGGCAGCTCCCACACGTCGTAGCCGCGATAGTTGCTGCTGACCGGTTCAACCCACTCACCGTGGTGGTCGGCCATGTCCTGGTAGCTCAGGTAGCCACCGTTGGCCTTGAAGTAGTCGCCGATGGTGCGGGCGATATCGCCCTTGTAGAAGGCATCACGACCGCCGTCGGCGATTTTCTGCAGCGTGCTGGCCAGATTCGGGTTCTTCCACATCTCGCCCTTGCGCGGGGCATGGCCGTTGATCGTGAACTGTTCCTTGAAGCCCGGGTACTGCGACAGCTTGGGCACCGAGCGGTCCCAGTAGTAGGCGATCACCTCGGCCACCGGATGGCCCTCGCGGGCGTAGCGGATCGCCGGCGCCAGGTTGTCGGCCATCGGCTTGCGGCCGAAGCGGTCGTGCAGCGCGAACCAGCCATCGACTGCGCCGGGCACGGAGACCGGCAGCGGGCCGGTAGCCGGGATGTCCTTCAGGCCACGGCGGTGGAACTCGGCCAGGGTGAGCGACTTCGGCGAGCGGCCCGAGCCGTTGTAGCCGTAGAGCTTCTGCGTCTTCGGGTCCCACACGATGGCGAACAGGTCGCCCCCGATGCCGTTGCCGGTCGGCTCCATCAGGCCGAGCGCGGCGTTGGCGGCAATCGCCGCGTCCACCGCCGAGCCACCGCCCTTCATCACGTCCAGCGCGATCTGGGTGGCCAGCGGCTGCGAGGTGGCGGCCATCGCATGCGGGGCGATCACCTCCGAACGGGTGGCAAAGGTGTGGCCGGTGATGCGGTCGGCGGCAGAAGACAGTGCGGGCACAGCGGCCAGTAGAGCAGCGGCCAGCAGGGAATGGGCAAGGCGTCGGGACACGGTCGGGTTCCGATGGAAGGGTGGTCCCTCGATCTTCGCCGCTGCGGCCTTCACGCGGTATCGGGCAGAGGTCATGGACGTTGATCCTGGGATGGGGTGCGGAAGCTCCGCACCCGCCAAGGCGAAAATCCGCCGGATTCCGCGCAAAAGCCGGCCTGAAAGGAGTGAATTGGGGTTCACCGAAACACTTTCAGCGGCAACCATCCTTGTGCCGCAAGCGATTGCGCTGGATGCACCGGAAACCGATGGAAAATCCGTTGCGAGGGTTGACAGCGCCGAAACGGCTGTGTTTCTCTCGATCACATGTTGCATCACAACACGCCACCGCGAACCCACATCGAAGCCGCCGACATCGGCGCCGCCTCGCTGCGTTCGATTCTTGTGCTCGTACTTATTACCCAACCAACAGGTGCGGGACGAGCCAGCGTGTAAGCAACAAACACACCGGAACTCTTCAAAAACCCGCACCCGCCCCGGTGCGGGTTTTTTCATTTCAGAACCTGGTTTCAGACGCAACCACCATGCACAACGCCGATCGCACAACCCGGACCTGCACCACCGCGACGCCTCGTGGTGGCTGTGCCTGTGCAACGCGCGGCGCCTCCTCCACCGCTTTCCCCTGACCGGCCGGCACGTCACCTCGACGACCGGCCGTTCTTTTTTCTTCCCACCGCAAGGAACCTCCCCCATGAGCACCAACGACCTGCCCCAGACCAAGATCGCCGTCATCGGCTACGGCAGCCAGGGCCGCGCCCACGCGCTGAACCTGCGTGAATCCGGCTTCGATGTGGTGGTAGGCCTGCGTCCGGGCGGCCCGACCGAAGCCAAGGCGCAGGCCGATGGCTTCACCGTGATCGCGCCCGCTGAAGCGGTGAAAGACGCCGACCTGGTCGCCGTGCTGACCCCGGACATGGTGCAGAAGAAGCTCTACAACGACGTGCTGGCGCCGAACATGAAGCAGGGCGCCTGCCTGCTGTTCGCGCATGGCCTGAACGTGCACTACGGCATGATCGAGCCGCGCGCCGACCTGGATGTGGTGCTGGTTGCGCCGAAGGGCCCGGGTGCGCTGGTGCGTCGTGAGTACGAGATCGGGCGCGGCGTACCGTGCATCTGGGCGGTCTACCAGGATGTCAGCGGCAAGGCTGCGCAGCACGCGCAGGCCTATGCGGCCGGCCTCGGCGGCGCTCGCGCCAACCTGATCCAGACCACCTTCAAGGAAGAGACCGAGACCGATCTGTTCGGCGAGCAGGCGGTGCTGTGCGGCGGTGCCTCGGCACTGGTGCAGGCCGGTTTCGAAACCCTGGTCGAAGCCGGTTACCAGCCGGAGATCGCCTATTACGAAGTGCTGCACGAACTGAAGCTGATCGTGGACCTGTTCTACGAAGGCGGCATCTCGCGCATGCTGGAGTTCATCTCCGAGACCGCGCAGTACGGCGACTACGTCAGCGGCCCGCGGGTGATCGACGCCGGCACCAAGGCGCGCATGAAGGAAGTGCTGAAGGACATCCAGGACGGCACCTTCACCAAGAACTGGGTGGCCGAGTACGAAGCGGGCCTGCCGAACTACAACAGGTTCAAGCAGGCCGACCTGGAGCACCCGATCGAGAAGGTAGGCAAGGAACTGCGCGCCAAGATGGTCTGGTTGCAAGGACAGGCCGCGTAACCGCGCGGCCCTCCCCCACCCGCTTTGCAAGGTTCCCCCATGAACTCTTCGACACATCGCAGCGCGCCGCCCAACGGCGCGCGCTGGCTGACCCAGGCGCTGGAGGCCGAAGGCGTCCGTACGCTGTTCGGCTATCCCGGTGGCACCATCATGCCGTTCTACGACGCGCTGGTGGATTCGTCGCTGAAGCACATCCTGGTACGCCATGAGCAGGGCGCGGCGCTGGCCGCCAATGGTTTCGCCCGCGCCAGCAACCAGGTGGGTGTCTGCGTGGCCACCTCTGGCCCGGGCGCCTCCAACCTGGTCACCGGCATTGCCGATGCGATGCTGGATTCGGTACCGATGGTCTGCATCACCGGTCAGGTCGGCACGCCGCTGCTGGGCACCGACGCCTTCCAGGAACTGGATGTGTTCGGTCTGACGATGCCGATCGTCAAGCACAGCTGGCTGGTGCGCAGCGTCGATGACCTGCCGCGCGTGGTCGCCGATGCATTCCGGATCGCCCGCGAAGGCCGGCCCGGCCCGGTGCTGATCGATCTGCCCAAGGACGTGCAGCTGGCCGATGCCGGTCATCTGCCAGCGCACGTGCCGAGCAGCGTCGAGCCGCCACCTGCGCCGGCCGAAGCGGCCATCGCCGAGGCCATCGCCGCACTGGCAGCCGCCGAAAAGCCGGTGGTCTACGCCGGTGGTGGCATCGCGCTGGGCGACGCGGTGCAGGACCTGCGCGACTTCGTCGAGGCCAGTGCCATCCCCACGGTGATGACCCTGCGTGGGCTGGGCGCACTGCCGGCCAACCACCCGCAGTCGCTGGGCATGCTGGGCATGCACGGTACCCGCGCGGCCAACATGGCGGTGCAGGAAAGCGACCTGCTGCTGGTGCTGGGTGCGCGCTTCGATGACCGTGCCACCGGCAAGCTGGCCGAGTTCGCACCGTTCGCCCGCGTCGTCCACATCGACGCCGACGCCTACGAGATCTCCAAGCTGCGCAGCGCCGACGTCGCCGTGCCCGGCAATGTCGGCCACGCCATCCGCGCCCTGCGTGCGGCCTTCCCCTCCCCCAAGGCCCACCAGGACGCCTGGCGCAAGCGCTGTGCACAGCATCGTGATCGTTTCGCTGCGCGTTACGACGCCCCCGGCCAGCATATCTACGCCCCGGCGCTGCTGAAGCGCCTGAGCGAGCTGGCACCGGCCGATGCAGTGATCGCCTGCGATGTCGGCCAGCACCAGATGTGGGTCGCCCAGCACTGCCGTTTCAACCACCCGCGCAATCATCTGACCAGTGGCGCGCTGGGCACCATGGGCTTCGGCCTGCCGGCCGCGATGGGTGCGCAGTTCGCATGCCCCGAGCGCACCGTGGTGCTGGTCTCCGGCGACGGCAGCTTCATGATGAACGTGCAGGAGCTGGCCACCATCGCGCGTTGCCGCCTGCCGGTGAAGATCGTGCTGCTGGACAACAGTTCGCTGGGCATGGTGCGGCAGTGGCAGGAGCTGTTCTTCGCCGAGCGTTACAGCGAGATCGACCTGTCCGACAACCCGGACTTCGTGGCACTGGCGCAGGTGTTCGGCATCGCCGCCACCCGCATCGACAACCGCGACGACGTGGAGGGCGGCCTGGCCGCACTGCTGGCCGAACCAGGCCCGGCGCTGCTGCACGTGGCCATCGATGCACGCGCCAACGTGTGGCCGCTGGTGCCGCCGAACACTGCCAACAGCACGATGCTGGAAAGCAATCCCGCCCACGCCCGCCAGGAGACCCCCAATGCAATACCGGCTTGACCTGGTGCTGCACCCGGCCGAAGGCGCGCTGCTGCGCGTGATCGGCATGGCCGAACGCCGTGGCTTCGCGCCGCGTGCGATCAGTGGTGCGCCGGTGGCCGCCGACGATGGCCGCTGGCACCTGCAGCTGGTGGTGGATGGCCAGCGTCCGGCGGAAACGCTGTGCCGGCAGATCGAGAAGATCTACGACTGCGTGTCCGTGCAGGTCACCGCCGTGGAAGGAGCATCCGTATGAACACCCGTACCGTAGCGACCACGGTGCCGGTACGGAGGCGTCTTCTTCGCCGCCCGTGCCCGCATGCGGCGGTCTTCTGCACTGCGCTGGTGGCCCATGCCGGCCGCTGACACCAGCCAGGAAAGCGATGTCGGCGACGTAAGCGTCGCCGACGTACTGGCGGCGCAGGCTCGTCTGCGCCGCTTCCTGCCGCCCACCCCGCTGCACCATGCCGAACGCTTCGGCACCTGGCTGAAGCTGGAGAACCTGCAGCGCACCGGTTCCTACAAGGTACGCGGCGCATTGAATGCGCTGCTGGCCGGCCGCGAGCGCGGCGACACCCGGCCAGTGATCTGCGCCTCGGCCGGCAACCATGCCCAGGGCGTGGCATGGGCTGCCTATCGCCTGGACGTGCCGGCCATCACCGTGATGCCGCACGGCGCACCGGCCACCAAGATCGCCGGCGTTGCCCACTGGGGCGCGACCGTGCGCCAGCACGGCACCAGCTATGACGAGGCCTACGCCTTCGCGGTTGAACTGGCACAACGCCACGGCTACCGCTTCCTGTCCGCGTTCGACGATGCCGACGTGATCGCCGGCCAGGGCACGGTCGGCATCGAGCTGGCCGCACACGCGCCGGATGTGGTGATCGTGCCGATCGGCGGCGGCGGGCTGGCCTCCGGCGTTGCGTTGGCACTGAAATCGCAGGGCGTCCGCGTCGTTGGCGCGCAGGTGGAAGGCGTCGATTCGATGGCCCGCGCGATCCGCGGTGACGTGCGCGAGATCGCCCCCGTTGCCTCGCTGGCCGACGGCGTGCGGGTGAAGATTCCCGGCTTCCTGACCCGCCGCCTGTGCACCTCGCTGCTGGACGACGTGGTGATCGTGCGCGAAGCCGAACTGCGCGAAACCCTGGTCCGCCTGGCACTGGAAGAACACATCATCGCCGAGGGCGCCGGTGCGCTGGCGCTGGCCGCCGGCCGCCGCGTCGCCGGCCGCCGCAAGTGCGCGGTGGTCTCCGGCGGCAACATCGATGCCGGTGTCCTCGCCGGCCTGCTTACCGACATCCGCCCGCGCCCGCCACGCAAGCCGCGCCGACGGCGCAGTGAAACCCCGCGCTCGCCCGCCAAGGCCAGCGCCACCGCTTCCCACACCTCTTCCCCTTCCCCCCTGCAAGCCGTCGCACCCGCTGTCGAGGAGATTTCCCTGTGACCACCATCGAACGAATTACCACCCCGCGCATCCGCATCTTCGACACCACCCTGCGTGACGGCGAGCAGTCCCCCGGCTGCAGCATGAGCCCGCCGCAGAAACTGGTGATGGCGCGTGCGCTGGACGAACTGGGCGTGGACATCATCGAGACCGGCTTCCCGGCCAGCTCGCAGTCCGACCGCGAGGCGATGGCACTGATCGGCCGCGAACTGCGCCGTCCGAGCCTGACCCTGGCGGTGCTGTCGCGCTGCCTGCAGGCCGACATCGAAACCTCGGCACGTGCGCTGGAGGCCGCTGCCAACCCGCGCCTGCACGTGTTCCTGTCGACCAGCCCGCTGCACCGCGAGCACAAGCTGCGGATGACCCGCGAGCAGGTACTGGAGTCGGTACGCAAGCACGTATCGCTGGCCCGGTCCTACATCGACGATGTCGAATTCTCGGCCGAAGATGCCACCCGCACCGAGCTGGACTACCTGATCGAAGTCGCGCGCGTGGCCATTGCTGCCGGCGCCACCACCATCAACCTGCCCGACACCGTCGGCTTCACCACGCCGGAAGAGATCCGCGCGATGTTCCAGCAGGTCATCGCCGGCGTCGCCGACGTGCCGAATTCCGCCAACGTGATCTTCAGCGCGCATTGCCACAACGACCTGGGCCTGGCCGTGGCCAACTCGCTGGCCGCCATCGAAGGCGGCGCGCGCCAGGTCGAATGCACCATCAACGGCATCGGCGAGCGCGCCGGCAACTGCTCGCTGGAAGAGATCGCGATGGTGCTGAAGGTGCGCCAGGCCTTCTACGAGCAGGACAGTTCGATCAACACCCCGCGCATCGTCGGCACCTCGCAGCTGCTGCAGCGCCTGGTCGGCATGCCGGTACAGCGCAACAAGGCCATCGTCGGTGCCAATGCCTTCGCCCACGAATCGGGCATCCACCAGCACGGCATGCTGCGCCACCGCGGCACCTACGAAATCATGCGTCCGGAAGACGTGGGCTGGGAGGATTCGCAGATGGTGCTGGGCCGCCACAGTGGCCGCGCCGCCGTCGAAGCGCGCCTGCGCGCGCTGGGCTTCTGGCTGGACGAAGACGAACTGAAGCTGGTGTTCGAGCAGTTCAAGGGCCTGTGCGAACAGCAGCGCGTGGTCACCGATGCCGACCTGCAGACGCTGATGCAGGGCGGCTCCAACGCGCAGGGCTATCGCCTGGCGTCGATGACCATCAGCGACGTCGGCAGCCGCGCCAATGCACTGGTCGAACTGTCCGACCCGGACGGCAACCGCGTGGCCGAGACCGCGCAGGGCGATGGCCCGGTCGATGCGCTGTTCGGCGCGCTGTCGGCCGCTACCGGCGTGCAGCTGATGCTGGACAGCTACCACGTGCACAGCGTCGGCATCGGCGCCGATGCGCGCGGCGAAGCCAATCTGAGCGTGCGCCACGAGGGCGTGGAGTACGACGGCACCGGCACCAGCAAGGACATCATCGAAGCCTCCGCGCTGGCCTGGCTGGATGTGGCCAACCGCCTGCTGCGCCAGCGCCAGGCTGCCGCCCACAGCAACACCGACGTTGCCACCCCCGCCACCGCCTGAGGACCCCGCCATGAGCGCCTTCGACACCCCCACCCCGACCAGCGCCGCTGGCCAGCAGTGGAACGCCCAGGATTATGCGATCGACGCCGGCTTCGTGCCGCTGCTCGGCGGCGCGGTATCGCGCCTGCTCGACCCGCGCGCCGGTGAACGCATCCTCGACCTGGGCTGTGGCGATGGCATGCTCAGCACCGAACTGGCGCTCAGTGGCGCACACATCCGCGGTGTGGATGCCTCACCGGAACTGGTGATCGCCGCGCGTGCGCGCGGCGTCGATGCGCAGGTGATGGATGGCCACGCACTGACCTTCGACAACGCATTCGATGCGGTGTTCAGCAACGCAGCACTGCACTGGATGACCAACCCCGATCAGGTGCTGGAAGGCGTGCGCCGCGCGCTGCGCCCCGGCGGCCGCTTCGTCGCCGAGTTCGGCGGCCACGGCAACGTGGCCACGATCATCGCGGCGGTGCAGGCCGCGCGCGTGGCCCACGGCCATGGTGCCAGCGCCTTCCAGTGGTACTTCCCCACTGCCGATGCCTACGCCGATCGCCTGCGCCAGCATGGCTTCCAGGTGCAGCTGATCGAGTGCACACCGCGCCCGACCGCACTGCCGACCGGCGTGGCCGGCTGGCTGCGGGTGTTCGCAGCACCGCTGCTGGACGACCTGCCCGCCGAGGCACGCGCGACCGTGCGCGAGGCCGCCACCGCGCTGCTGGCCCACCTGCCGCGCAACGCCGCCGGCCAGCCGCTGGCCGACTACGTGCGGCTGCGGGTACTTGCCCGTCGCCGCTGACATGATCCATTCGTCATCTTTTCCGATGTCCGCAACTTCGTACTTCTGCCAGGCATACGCATGACCTCCGCACCCCGCACCCTGTACGACAAACTGTGGGACGCCCACGTGGTTGTCCCTGAATCCGACAGCGCGCCCGCCGTGCTGTACATCGACCTGCACCTGATCCACGAGGTGACCTCGCCGCAGGCGTTCACCGAACTGCGCCAACGCGGCCTGTCACCGCGCCGACCGGACCGTACCAAGGCAACGATGGACCACTCCACACCAACCCTGCCGGCCGCCGCCGACGGCACGCTGCCCTACGCCAGCGCCGCCTCCGAAGCCCAGGTCGCCACGCTGGCGCGCAACTGCGCCGAGCACGGCATCGAGTTGTTCGACATGGCCTCGGACAACCGCGGCATCGTCCACGTGATCGCCCCGGAACAGGGGTTCACCCAGCCCGGCATGACCATCGTGTGCGGCGACAGCCACACCTCCACCCATGGTGCGTTCGGCTCGCTGGCCTTCGGCATCGGCACCAGCGAGGTCGGCCACGTGCTGGCCACGCAGTGCCTGCTGCAGCGCAAGGCCAAGACCCTGGCAATCACCGTCGATGGCGTCCTGGCGCCGGGCGTCGGTGCCAAGGATGTGGTCCTGCACATCATCGGCGTGATCGGCGTCAACGGTGGCACCGGCCACGTGATCGAATTCCGCGGCAGCACCATCGAAGCGATGGACATGGAACAGCGCATGACCCTATGCAACATGTCGATCGAGGCCGGCGCACGCGCCGGTATGGTGGCCCCGGACCAGGTCACCTTCGACTTCGTCGCCGCGACCCCGCGCGGACCCAAGGGCGCCGACTTCGACGCTGCCGTGGCGCGCTGGCAGCAGCTGCGCAGCGATGAGGGCGCGCGTTTCGACAGTGAAGTGCACATCGACGCTGCCGACATCCGCCCGACCCTGACCTGGGGCACCCATCCGGGCACCGCCATCGCGGTGGATGCGCCGATTCCAGCGGCCAATGATGCCGCCGCACAGAAGGGCCTGGACTACATGCACTTCCAGGCCGGCAAGGCGCTGGCGGGTACGCCGGTGGATGTGGTGTTCGTCGGTTCGTGCACCAATGGCCGCCTGAGCGACATGCGCGAAGTGGCGCAGGTCCTGCGCGGTCGCCGCGTCGCCGAGCGGGTGCGCATGCTGGTGGTGCCGGGCTCGGAAATCGTCAAGCGCGAGGCCGAGGCCGAAGGTATCCATGAGATCGTACGCGCGGCCGGTGCCGAATGGCGCGAGCCGGGCTGTTCGATGTGCATCGCCATGAACGGCGATCTGGTTGCGCCTGGCCAGCTCGCAGTGAGCACCAGCAACCGCAATTTCGAGGGCCGCCAGGGTCCCGGTTCGCGCACGCTGCTGGCCTCGCCGATGAGCGCGGCGTGGGCCGCGGTGAACGGGCACGTCGCCGATACCCGCGAACTGTTCGCACAGGAGGTGGCGTGATGGCCGGTTTCCGTACCCTGACCTCGGCCAGCGTGGTGCTGCGCCAGACCAACATCGACACCGACCAGATCATCCCGGCCCGGTTCCTGTCCACCACCGAACGCGCCGGCCTCGGCCGCAACGCGTTCAATGACTGGCGCTGGCAGGCCGACGGCTCGCCGGTGGCCGACTTCGCCTTCAACCAGCCGCACAACGCCGGCCGCAGCATCCTGCTGGCGGGCCGCAACTTCGGCTGCGGCTCGTCGCGCGAGCATGCACCGTGGGCACTGACCGACCTGGGCCTGCGCGCCATTGTCAGCAGCGAGATCGCCGACATCTTCCGCGGCAACTCGCTGAAGAACGGCCTGCTGCCGATCGTACTGGACGAAGCCGACGTGCAGGCGCTGATGCAGCGCCCGGACGACGAGCTGACCATCGACGTGGCCGCGCGCGAGCTGCGCACGCCCGATGGGCGCGTCTATTCCTTCCCGCTGGATGGCTTCTCGCAGACCTGCCTGCTGGAAGGCGTCGACCAGTTGGGGTATCTGTTGGGCCGTGTCCCTGAAATCGAACGCTACGAGAGTGAGCATGCACGCTGAAATTGTTGTCCTGCCCGGTGATGGCATCGGCCCGGAAGTGGCCGCCGCGGCAGTCGCCGTCCTGAAGTCTGTCGCCACACGCTTCAACCACACCTTCACCTTCAGCGAGCACGACATCGGTGGCATCGCCATCGACCGCCACGGCGAGCCGCTGCCGGCCTCTACGTTGACCGCCTGCCAAGCCGCCAACGCGGTGCTGCTGGGTGCGGTCGGCGGCCCGAAGTGGTCCGATCCCAACGCCAAGGTGCGCCCGGAACAGGGCCTGCTGGCGATCCGCAAGGCGCTGGGCCTGTATGCCAACCTGCGCCCGGTGCGTACCCACGAAGCCGCAGTGCACGCCTCGCCGATCAAGGCCGAGCTGCTGCAGGGCGTGGACTTCGTGGTGGTACGTGAGCTGACCGGTGGCATCTACTTCGGCGACAAGACCCGCGACGCCGACAGCGCCAGCGACCTGTGCCGCTACACCGTGGCCGAGATCGAACGCGTGCTGCGCAGTGCCTTCCGCCTGGCCCGGCAGCGCCGCGGCAAGGTCACCTCGGTGGACAAGGCCAACGTGCTGGAGACCTCGCGCCTGTGGCGTGACGTGGCCGCGCGCATCGGCCGCGAGGAATTCCCGGACGTTGCACTGGAGCACCAGCTGGTCGATTCCATGGCCATGCACCTGCTGGCCAAGCCGCGCGAGTACGATGTGATCGTCACCGAGAACATGTTCGGCGACATCCTCACCGACGAAGCCTCGATGCTGGCCGGCTCGCTCGGCCTGCTGCCGTCGGCCTCGCTGGGCGAACCCGGTGCGGTCGGCATCTACGAGCCCATCCATGGCTCGGCCCCGGACATCGCTGGCAAGGGCATCGCCAATCCGTACGCGACGATCTTCAGCGCCGCGATGCTGCTGCGCCATTCGCTGGGGCTGGAAGCCGAAGCCGCTGCGGTGGAAGCCGCCGTGCACGCCGTGCTGGATGATGGGGTGTTCACCGCTGATCTGGCAGCCAAGGGCCACGCGGTGAGCACGGCAGCCGCCACCGACGCGGTGCTGGCCAAACTCGCCTGATCCGATAGCGCCACGCCATGCGTGGCGCCTCTCCCTTCGCACATTGCGGGCCGCCCCCCATGGGGTGGCTCTACTGTAGATCCACGCCATGCGTGGATGCGCCATCCGTGCCAACCAAGGTTGGCACCTACCACCGCAGTAGAGCCACGCCCTGCGTGGCTGCGTTACTTGGTGGTGTACCCACCATTGACCAGGATGGTCTGCCCGGTCATCCACCAGCCATCGGTGACCAGGAAACGGATCCACGGCACGATGTCGGCGATGTCGGTCAGGCCGGTGCGGGTGAACGCCGAGAGCGCGGCCGCGGTCTTGTGGTACGCCTGCGCATCGGCACTCTCGGCCGGGTAGAAGAACGGCGTGTCCATCGGGCCCGGCCCGATCGCAGTCACCGAGATTCCGCGCTCACCGAACTCCTTCGACGCGGCGCGGGTGAAATGCTCAACCGGCGCCTTGGTGCCGGCATAGCTGGAATAGAACGGCGTGAACGCACCCAGCAGTGAGGTGACCAGAGTGCAGATGCGGCCACCGTCGTTGACGTGGTGTCCAGCCTCCTTGAGGAAGAAGAACGCGGCCTTGGCATTGACCGCGCTCATCTCGTCGTACTCGGCTTCGCTGATCTCCAGCAGCGGCTTCTTCAGCACCTTGCCGACCGTATTGATGGCGATGTCGGGACGGCCGACTGCGGCCACGGCATCGGCGAACAAGCGCTCCATCGCTGCGGCCGAAGTCAGGTCGCCCTGCAGCGCCACCGCCTTGCTGCCAGCGGCCTGCACGGCGGCGACCGTTGCTTCCGCATCAGCCTGGGTGGCGGCACTGTTGTAGTGGATGACGATGGCTTTGGCGCCCTGGCTGGCGAAGTCGCGGGCGATCAGTCCGCCCAGGTTCTTGGCGCCACCGGCGATCAGCACGGTCTTGCCCTTGAGGGAATGGTCGGTCATGGCGTTTGTCTCAGGAGGGGGCTGCCCGGGGTGGCAACCCTGCCCTGACGACGATATCGTGCAGAAAATGCGGATAAAGCCCGCCACATTGACTTAACTTTCCAGAGTAGGCGAACAATGGACCGGATCGATCGCTTCCGCATCTTCACCCGGGTGGTGGAATGCGCCAGCTTCACCCGCGCCGCCGACCAGCTCGGCCTGCCCCGCTCCACGGTATCGGCGGCCATCGCCGAACTGGAGCAGCGGCTCGGCACCCGCCTGCTGCAGCGATCGACCCGTCGGGTGTCCACCACCCATGATGGGGACGTGTTCCATGCCCGCTGCCTGCGCCTGATCGCCGAGGTTGAAGACGCCGAATCGCTGTTCCGGCAAGACGATGCGCAGCCGGTGGGCCTGCTGAAAATCGATGTGCCCAGCCGGATCGGCCGCCGCATCCTCGCCCCGGCCCTGCCCGACTTCTTCGCGCGCCATCCGCAGGTTGAAGTGGACCTGGGCATGACCGACCGCGCGGTGAACCTGATCGAAGACGGCTGTGATGCGGTGCTGCGGGTCGGCCAGCTGGGTGACTCCAGCCTGGTGGCCCGCATGCTGGGACAGCTCGACTTCGTCAACGTCGCCGCGCCGGCCTACCTGCGCGAACACGGCGTACCGCAGCATCCTGCCGACCTGCAGCAGCACCGCGCGGTGAACTACGCATCGCCGACCACGGCGCGGGTGGAACCGTGGGAATGGCAGGACGGTGGCCAGCTGCGCACGCTGCCGATGCCTGGCTGGGTACGGGTAAACAGCGCCGAGGCCTCGATCGCGTGCTGCGTGGCGGGGCTCGGCCTGCTGCAGATTCCGCGCTACGACGTGCAGGCCGAACTGCAATCCGGTGCGCTGGTGGAAGTGATGCCGCAGTACGTGGCGCAGCCGTTACCGGTGACCTTGCTGCAGCCGCACCGGCAACACCGCGCGCAACGCGTGCAGGTGTTCATCGAATGGCTGCTGCCGGTGCTGCGGAACGGCCTGCAGCTGCAGTAGATCCACGCCATGCGTAGATGCATGCCGCGCAGATCAGTAGATCCACGCCATGCGTGGATGACTGATCCTGGTCCTCCGCAGCCACCCATGGGGTGGCTCTACTGCAGAAACTACCAACCTTGGTGGAAGTGATGCCACAGCACGTGGCGCAACCGCTGCCGGTGACCCTGTTGCAGCCGCATCGGCAGCACCGCGCGCAACGCGTGCAGGTGTTCATTGAATGGCTGCTGCCAGCGCTGCGGAGCGGCCTGCAGCTGCAGTAGATCCACGCCGTGCGTGGATGCACGCATCAGTGCCAACCAAGGTTGGCACCTACCAGGGCGAAGACCCGCTGCGGTAAATCCATGC
This sequence comes from Stenotrophomonas sp. SMYL8, assembly GCF_036320065.1. Lineage (NCBI taxonomy): Bacteria > Pseudomonadati > Pseudomonadota > Gammaproteobacteria > Lysobacterales > Lysobacteraceae > Stenotrophomonas > Stenotrophomonas sp. SMYL8. The sequence continues at coordinate 97,400 of NZ_JAWIRR010000014.1, read as the reverse complement.
CATGCGTGGATGCGTGCATCAGTGCCAACCAAGGTTGGCACCTACCAGGGCGAAGACCCGCTGCGGTAAATCCACGCCATGCGTGGATGCGTGCATCAGTGCCAACCAAGGTTGGCACCTACCAGGGCCAAGACCCGCTGCGGTAGATCCACGCCATGCGTGGATGCGTGCATCAGTGCCAACCAAGGTTGGCACCTACCAGGGCAGTGGCCGCCGAACCCGGGGCATTACGCCCCGGATTCGTCCGGCTTGACCCGGAACCACGCGGCGTACAGCGCCGGCAGGAACACCAGGGTCAGCACCGTGCCCACGATCAGGCCACCCATGATCGAAATCGCCATCGAGCCATAGAACGCACTGCGTGACAGCGGAATCATCGCCAGCACCGCCGCCAGCGCGGTCAGCACGATCGGGCGGAAGCGGCGCACCGTCGCGTCGATGATCGAATGCCAGCGGTCATGCCCGGCATCGATGTCCTGCTGGATCTGGTCGATCAGGATCACCGAGTTGCGCATGATCATGCCGGCCAGCGCGATCGTGCCCAGCAGTGCCACGAAGCCGAACGGCGCGCGGAACAGCAGCAGGAACAACGTCGCGCCGATGATGCCCAGCGGCGCGGTCACCAGCACCATCGCCGCACGCGAGAAGCTGCGCAGCTGCAGCATCAGCAGCGTGGCCACCACCACCAGGAACAGCGGCATGCCGGCCTTGATTGAGTTCTGGCCACGTGCCGAATCCTCCACGGTACCGCCGGTTTCCAGCAGGTAGCCATTCGGCAGCTCGGCACGGATGCCATCCAGCGTCGGCAGGATCTGATGCACCACGTCGAGTGGCTGCATGCCATCACTGATGTCGGCGCGCACGGTCACCGTCGGCAGACGGTTACGGTGCCAGATGATGCCATCCTCGAAGCCGTACTCCATCGTCGCCACCTGCGACAGCGTGATGCTGCCGCCGTTGGCGGTCGGCATCGACAGGCTGGACAGCAGCTCCAGCTGGTTGCGCTCATCGGCCGGGCCACGCAGCAGCATCTCGATCTGGCGGTTGCCCTCGCGGTACACGCTCACCGACTGCCCGGCCAGCGAACTGGACAGGAACTGGCTGACCTGGGCACTGCTCACGCCCAGCGCCCGCGCACGCTCCTGGTCGATCACCAGCCGCACCACCTTGCTCGGCTCGCTCCAGTCCAGGTTGACGTTCATCACGTGCGGGTTCTCACGCACCTTGGCTTCGACCTGGCGCGCGATCGCCTGCACCTTCTCGATGTGCTCGCCGGAAATGCGCATCTGCACCGGATAGCCGACCGGCGGGCCGTTCTCCAGGCGGGTCACGCGCATCTGCACGTCCGGGAACTTCGGAATCACCTCGTGCAGCAGCCAGTCACGGGTGCTTTCGCGCGCCTTGATGTCCTTGGCCAGTACCACGAACTGGGCGAAGTTGGTGGCCGGCAGCTGCTGGTCCAGCGGCAGGTAGAAGCGCGGCGAACCGGTGCCCACGTAGGACACGTAGTTGGCGATGCCATCGCGGTTGGACAGCAGCTTCTCCAGCTTCTCGGCCTGGGCCTGGGTCGAGCGCAGCGATGCGCCCTCGGCCAGCTCGATGTCCACCATCAGTTCCGGCCGGGTCGAATCCGGGAAGAACTGCTGCGGCACGAAGCGGAACATCATCAGCGAGAACACGAACAGGGCGATGGTCGCGGCAATCACCCACCAGCGGTGGCGCAGGCAGCCATCGAGGAAGCGACGGAAGCTGCGGTAGAACGGGCGCTGGTACGGATCGTGGTCGTGCCCGTGCAGCGGCGGCGCGATCAGGTTGGCCAGCGCCGGATAGCGGTCGGCCCACTGCTGGCGCTTGGCATGCCAGCGCGCGGACAGGCTGCCCGGCTTCGGCGGCTGCGGATTGAACAGGTCCGGCAGCATCTTGTCGCCCAGGTACGGGATGAACAGCACCGCGGCAATCCACGACACCACCAGTGCGATAGTCACCACCTGGAACAGCGAGCGGGTGTACTCACCCGTGCTCGATGCCGCCGTGGCGATCGGCAGGAAGCCGGCCGCCGTGATCAGCGTACCGGTCAGCATCGGGAACGCGGTCGACTCCCAGGCGAAACTGGCCGCACGCAGGCGGTCGTAGCCCTGCTCCATCTTGGTGGCCATCATCTCCACCGCGATGATCGCATCGTCCACCAGCAGGCCCAGCGCCAGCACCAGCGCGCCCAGCGAGATCTTGTGCAGGCCGATGTCGAAGTAGTGCATGACGAAGAAGGTCATCGCCAGCACCAGCGGGATGGTCACACCTACCACCAGGCCGGTGCGCAGGCCCAGCGAGAAGAAGCTGACCAGCAACACGATCACTACGGCTTCGGTCAGCACCTGCACGAACTCGCCGACCGACTCCTCCACCGACTGCGGCTGATCGGACACCTTGCGCAGCTGCATGCCGGCCGGCAGGGTCTTCTGCAGGCGTTCGAACTCGGCATCGAGGTTGGCGCCGAGCTTGAGGATGTCACCGCCATCCTTCATCGCCACCGCCAGGCCGATGGCCTCTTCGCCCATGAAGCGCATCTTCGGCGACGCCGGGTCGGCGAAGCCGCGCTTGACCTCGGCGATGTCGCCCAGGTGCACGGTGCGGTCACCGGCGCGGATCGGGAACTGGCGGATCGCTTCGATGGCGTTGAACTGGCCGGTCACGCGCAGCTGCACGCGGTCGGTGGCGGTCTCGAAGAAGCTGGTGCCGGTGACCGCATTCTGGTCGGCCAGCGCCTGCTGTACCTGCTGCATCGACACACCCAGCGTGGCCAGGCGGGTGTTGGACAGCTCGATCCACACCTTCTCGTCCTGCAGGCCGACCAGGTCGATCTTGCCGACATCGGGCACGCGCTGCAGTTCCAGCTGGATGCGGTCGGCGTAGTCGCGCATCACCGCGTAGTCGAAGCCCTTGCCGGTCAACGCATAGATGTTGCCGTAGGTGTCGCCGAACTCATCGTTGAAGAACGGACCGAGGATCTCGCGCGGCAGCGTCGCACGGATGTCGCCCACGCGCTTGCGCACCTGGTACCACAGGTCCGGGATCTGCCTGGAACGCAGGCTGTCGCGGGCCATGAAGATGACCTGCGATTCGCCGGGGCGCGAATAGGAGCGGATGAACTCGTACTCGCCGGTGTTCATCAGCGCCTTCTCGATCGGCTCGGTCACCTGCCGCGAGACCTGTTCGGCGGTGGCGCCCGGCCACAGCGTGCGCACCACCATCGCCTTGAAGGTGAACGGTGGATCCTCGGACTGGCCCAGGTGCTTGTACGACCACGCGCCGATCAGCGCGAAGGCCAGCATCGCGAACAGCACCAGGGGGCGGTTGGCCAGCGCCCACTCGGATAGATTGAAGCGGCGCACCGGCTTACTCCTTGGCCTTGGCGGCAGCGGCCGGCGCGGCCGGCTTCAGCACCGGGCGGTTCTGCCGGTCCACGGCGATCACCGGCTGGCCCGCCCGCAGCAGGTGGCCACCGGCGGCAACCACCCAGTCACCCGCGTTCACGCCGGACAGCACCGGCACGGTCTCGCTGCCAAACGCACCGGTGGTGACCGAGGCGGCCTTCAGCGTGCTGTTGGCCGGATCGACCACCCACACGCTGGCGGCACCGTTGGCACCGCGCTGCAGCGCGCCCAGCGGCAGCTGCAGGGTACCGTGGCGACCGGCGCTGCTGTAGACGCGTGCGCTCTGGCCCAGTTCGACATCGGCCAGCGCATCGGCGGCCAGGCTGACGCGGGTGGCATAGGTGCGTGCCTGCGGATCGGCGGCGGCGGCGATCTCGCGGATCGTACCGGGCAGGCGCTGGCCCGGTCGGTTCCACAGTTCCACCTCGACCGGCTGGCCGACCGCGTAGTCGCGGATGGTCGCCTCGGGCAGGTCGATCAGCACTTCGCGGCCGCCATCGGCGGCCAGGTTGAAGATGGTCTGGCCGGCGGACACCACCTGCCCGGCTTCGGCCTCGCGGCTGGCGATCACGCCATCGGCCGGCGCGCGCAGCTGCGCGTAGTCGGCCTGGTTGCGCAGCACATCGAGGTTGGCGCGGGCCGCGTTGGCCTGGCCCTGCGCGGCCTTGAACGCCGCGGACTGCTGGTCCAGCTGCGAGCGGCTGACCAGTTGCTGGTCGGCCAGCACTTGGTAGCGCTTCAGGTCATCGCGGGCACGCACCAGGTCGGCCTCGGCCGCAGCCAGCTGCGCCTGTGAGGCACGGGCCTGCAGCGCGAAGTCAGCCACGTCCAGTTCGGCCAGCACGTCGCCCTTCTTCACCCGCTGGCCGGCATCGACGTGGCGCTTGACCAGGTTGCCTCCGACGCGGAACGACAGCGGGCTTTCCTGACGGGCACGCACCGTGCCCGGGAATGCCGCCGGCGCCTGTCCGGCCTGTTCGCCGGGGTGAACCACCAGTACCGGCACGGCCGCCTGCGGCGCCTGTTCCTGTCCCGAACAGGCTGCCAGCGCAGCCACCCACACCATACCGCCCATCCAGCGCACGATCTTCATCGGTCAACGTCCTGAAAACGCAGGGTTGCAACAAGGGGGAGCCGCGACTGCCGGCCCAATTTAATAAACCGGCCGGTATAGTATAAATATCGAACCGCTTGGTCTAGTATTGTTGCGATGAGTTCTTCCACTTCCCGCAAGCCGTCGGCCAAGCCCGCTGCCAAGGCCGCCGGACCCGGGCGCCCCAAGGATCTGGGCAAGCGCGCGGCGATCCTTGAAGCAGCCAAGGTACTGTTCATCGAACAGGGGTATACCGGCGTGAGCATGGACGCCATTGCCGCCCAGGCCGGCGTCTCGAAGCTGACCGTGTACAGCCACTTCGGCGACAAGGAGACCCTGTTCTCCGAGGCCGTGCAGTCAAAGTGCATTGAAATGCTGCCCGATGCCCTGTTCGTGGCCGACGCGGACGGCCCGCTGCGCGACCAGCTGATCGGCATCGGCCTGGCCTTCTTCGAACTGATCACTTCCGATGCGGCGATCTCGATCCAGCGCATGATGATGGCGCCGGAGACCGACGAACGCCTGCGCGAGCTGTTCTGGCAGGCCGGCCCGGAGCGTACCTGCGAGGCTCTGGCCGACTTCCTGCGCGCGCGCGGTGAACGCGGCGAGCTGGACATCCCCGACTATTACCTGGCCGGTCAGCAGTTCCTGACGCTGGTCAAGGGCGAAGTGCACATGCATATGATGTGCGGCATGCCACTGTCACCGGTGGAGTGCGACCCTCTTGCCCATGTGACCGCCAGCATCGACTTCTTCCTGCGCGCCTATGCGCCGCGAGGGGCCGGGACGGCTGAATAACCAAAACTGAACAAACCGGAGGTCGCGATGACTTCCGGCACTGCGACCCCGGCCACCCGGCAGCTGATGCTCTGGGCGCGCCGCCGGCCTCCGGCACCGGTAAAATGGCCGGCCCACTGCGCTGGATTTGAACCTCATGACGATTGATTACGCCCACGCCCGCGAACTGATGGTGGAACAGCAGATCCGTCCCTGGGACGTGCTGGACATCAAGGTGCTCGACGTCCTGGCCCGCCTGCCGCGCGAGGCCTTTGTCGCCGATGCACACCGGGCACTGGCCTACGCCGATGTCGAACTGCCGATCGGCCATGGCCAGAAGATGATGAAGCCGGTCATCGAGGGCCGTACCCTGCAGGCGCTGGACCTGCAGCCGGGTGACGAAGTGCTGGAGATCGGCACCGGCAGCGGCTTCCTGGCAGCCTGCATCGGCGCGCTGGCGCGCGACGTGCTGAGCCTGGAGATCGACCCGGAGCTGGCTGCCGCCGCACGTGCGCGCCTGGATGCTTCCGGCCTGGGCACCAACGTCCGCGTGGAAGTGGCTGACGCCCTGTCCTGGCAGACCGAACGCCGCTTTGACGTGATCTGTGTCACTGGTGCGGTCGACGTGGTGCCGTCACAGTTCGCCTCGTGGCTGCGTCCGGGTGGTCGCCTGTTCGTGATCCACGGCCGCTCGCCGGCGATGGAGGCCCTGCTGGTCAAGGCCGACGGCAGCAGCGAGTCCCTGTTCGAGACCGATATCGATTACCTGCGCGGTGCCGCCCCGGCACCCCAGTTCCACCTCTGAGTCCAAGGAAGCCGCAATGATCCGCCGATCCCTCGCTGTTGCGCTGGCCACTGCCCTGCTGCCGTTGTCCGCCCATGCCGCCGACCTGCTGCAGGTCTACGAGATGGCCCGCAACGGCGATCCGCAGCTGTCGGCTGCCGAATCGACCCGGCTGTACGACAAGGAAGGCGCCGTGCAGGCGCGCGCTGCCCTGCTGCCGCAGATCGACGGCACAGCCACGCTGAACCGCTCGCGCAGCGAAGCCGACCATGACGCCAACTCCGGCACTGTCACCAGCAAGCGCCGCAACTACACGATCAACGGCAGCCAGACGCTGTTCAACTGGACCCAGATCAACAACCTGCGTTCGCAGCGCGAGCTGAGCAAGGCGGCGGATTTCACCCTCGATTCGGCCAACGACAGCCTGATCGTGCGCACCTCGGCAGCCTATTTCAACGTGCTGGTGGCGATCGAATCGCTGAACGCCGCACAGACCAATGAAGCGGCCGCGAAGAAGCAGTTCGACTTCGCCGACAAGCGCCTGGAAGTGGGCCTGGCGCCGATCACCGACGTGCACGAAGCACGCGCCCAGTACGACCAGGCGCGTGCCAACACCATCGTTGCGCAGAACACCCTGGCCGATAACTACCAAGCCCTGACCGAACTGACCGGCCAGCCGGTGGTGAACCTGCGCGGCCTGCCGGCGGACTTCCGCCCGGAAGTGCCGGCCAACCGTGGCAACATCGATGAGCTGGTGCACCAGGCCACCAACCAGAATCCGGCACTGAAGGCACAGGAACTGAAGGTCAGCGCCGCCGAGGCCGGCGTGCAGGCCGCACGTGGTGGCCACTACCCGACCCTGTCGCTGGGCGGCAGCTGGGGCAAGACCGCCACCTGGGGCGACAGCACCGGTGCTGGCTCGTTGTCGCCGGATGCACGCACCAACAGCATCGGGCTGACCCTGAGCGTGCCGATCTTCGCCGGCGGTGCCACCCAGTCGGGCGTGCGCCAGGCGCTGGCCCAGCGTGACATCGCCCAGGACGGCTACGAACAGCAGAAGCGCGCCCTGGACCGCAACACCCGCAATGCCTACCAGACCCTGGTGCAGGGCATCAGCGAAGTGGAAGCCCGTCGCCTGGCGGTCGTTTCGGCACAGAGCGCCTACGACGCGTCGCAGGTTGGCCTGGAAGTCGGTACCCGTACCGTGCTGGACGTGATCCAGAACCAGCGCATCCTGTTCTCGGCGCAGCTGGACTACGCCCAGGCCCGCTATACCTTCCTGCAGAACCGCCTGCTGCTGAGCCAGTCGCTGGGTGCGCTGGACGTGGCCGAGCTGCAGGACGTGAACCGCCTGCTGACCCAGGACGCGGGCAACCCGTCGACGACCACGCACTGAGTCGTCGCCCTGCCGGCAACGAAGAAGCCACCTGGGAGGGTGGCTTTTTTGTGGGCAGCGCGTACGGCCCCACCCAGACATGGCGCAGATCCGCCGGCCGTCAGCCCGGCCACGCGCCTGCCCGCTCCACTGCGGCCAGCACGCACAGCGCCGCGGCCAGGGGCGCAAGCACCATCGCAGCACCCGGCATCGGCGCGCGCACACGCAGTACTGCCAGGCACAAAGCCGCCATCACCAGCAGGGTTGCCGGACCTGGCAGCACCGGCAATGCATCGACGGGCGTTCCCAACGCCAGCAGCGCCGCCAGCACCACGGTAACCGGTATCAGCCGTGTCCGGAACCCGGGCGCTTCATCCACGGCCACAGGCCAGAGCTGCGCTGCCAGCTGTGTGGCCAACGACAACAGCACCAGCAGCAGTGCTGCCAGCCCAGCCATGCCCGCCAGCGGCAGCAACGGCAGCAGCCACTGCAACTGCGGATGGCCCTGCAATGCCACCGACAACGGCCGCGTACCGGCCAATGCCGGGAACTCGACCAGGCCGGCCTGCAACGCCGCCAGCACGATCAGCAGCAGCATTGCCAGCAGCAGCGCGGCCGCCAGCAGCCCTGGTGACCGCGCACGCACCTGCGGGCCACGCCCAGGAAACCCCAATGCCAGACCCACACTGGCAAACACCGCCAGCAAGGGCACGCTTGCCGCCAGCACCCCGCCGGGTCCGAACCGATAGGGCGCGGTGGCGTCCGGCAGCCACGGGATCCAGTTCGCGTAGTGCACGTGGCGGACCGCCAGCGCCAGCAGCAACAGCCCAACACCGATCTTCGCCGTCAACAGCACGCAGACCATCAGCGCGATGCGACGCGGAGGCAGCAACACGAACGCACCCAGCACCAGCAGGCTGGTGACAGCCATCACCGGATCCGGCAATGCGCTGCCGGTTTCAATACCGCGACTGGCAAACACCACACGCGCGTGGCCCGCCATGGACTGCGCCACGCCGGCGCTGGTCACCACCAGCTCCAGCAGCAGCACAGCACCCAGCAGGCGCGCGACTGCCGTGCCCCAGGCGGCCCGCAGCGGGCCGTACAGGCCATCGGCTTCCGGCTGCTGCTGGTTCAGCACGTGCAGGCAATACAGCATCGGCGCTGTGCCCAGTGCGGCCAGCAGCAGACTCAGTACGATGGCCGGGCCGGCCTGGGCGGCGGTGTACTGGCCGACCAGGGCGATCACGCTGCCCCCCAGCAACAAGGTCAACGCCACCAACGCGAAGTGATCCATTCCCAGCAGCGCGTGCCGGCCACGGCGGTTGTCGCTGTCCATCGCAAGCCCTCTTGATTCCGCCCATGCGCGGTCGACAGCAGGCTGGCAGCCTGCGCCAAAGGGCGGTATCAGAATCCGTACCGTGCGCATCGCGATGTGACCACAAACACGTTCGCAGCCACGCATCCGGTCCTGCTGCGACAGGAATCCGGTTGCTAAGCAGAATTGATGCAGTCGATCACGTCAGTCGGTCCACGTAGTGTCCGCCCTGGCGGTGTTGCTGCCCGGCTCAGCTGCGCGGCGGCGGCAGATGTGGCGCGACCAGCGCCAACGTGCGCTGCAGGGCACCGCGGCCATTGCTGACCAGCGTGCATCCAGCACGGGCCATGTCCTCGCGCGCCGCTGCGTCGCCCAGCAGGTGCTGCAGCAGGTCACCTACCGCCTGCACGTCCTCGCCGATCAGCAAGGCACCGGCCTCACGCATGCGCCGTGAGATCTCGGCGAAGTTGTGCAGGTGCGGACCGGTCACAGCGGCAGTGCCCATCGCCGCCGGTTCCAGCAGATTGTGGCCACCAATCGGCTGCAGGCTGCCGCCGACGAAAGCGACCTGCGCGCAGGCATAGAACGGCATCAGCTCGCCCAGGGTGTCGATGACGAATACATCCGTGCCGGCCTCCGGCCATTGCTTCGCGCGACGGGTCGTCACGTTCCAGCCCTGCTCGCGCGCCAGCGCCTCCACCTTCGGGAAGCGCTCGGGGTGCCGCGGCGCCCACAGCAACAACAGGTCGGGGTGCTGCTGGCGCAGGCGCCGATGCAGGTCGATCACCGCCTGCTCCTCACCATCGTGGGTACTGGCCGCGATCCACACCGGGCGCCCGGCGGGCACGCAGGCGTGGAACTGCTCGACGAAGCCCTGCACATCCGGCGTGGCGATATCGAACTTGAGGTTGCCCAGCGCCTGCACCTGTTCACGCGCAGCACCCAGCTGCACGAAGCGCTCGGCGTCGTCCTGCGACTGCGCGGCCACGCAGGTGACCGTGCGCAGCGCACGGCGGATCAGCGCCGCCAGCACCCGGTAACCGCGCAGCGAACGCGCGGACAGGCGGGCGTTGAGGATGTAGACCGGGATGCGACGGTCGCGGCAGCCGAACAGCATGTTCGGCCACAGCTCGGTTTCCAGGATCAGTGCAAGGCTGGGCTGGAAATGGCCGAGGAAGCGGTTGACGCTGCCCGGTACGTCGTACGGCAGATAGACATGGTCCAGCGCGTCTCCCCACAGCGCGCGCACGCGCTCCGAGCCGGTCGGGGTGATGGTGGTGATGACCCAGCGGATGTCCGGACGCTGCTGGCGCAGGGCATTCACCAGCGGCGCGGCGGCATTGACCTCGCCCACCGAGACCGCGTGCAGCCAGACCCGCGGCTGGCCGGTCGGCTGCGGATACGAGGCATAACGCTCGTCCCAGCGCCGGAAGTATTCACGGACCCGGAAACCGCGCCAGACCAGGTGGTACACGGTGATCGGCAGCAGGATGTAGAGCACGGCCGAGTACAGGCCGCGCAGGATCCATTCGACAGGGTCTTTACGCATGCGGCAAGGATACGGGAGCCCCCCGGGAAAGACACGCAGCCGGGTTGGTAGAATGGCGCCATGTCCGATGCCACCACCGCCGTCCGCCCGTCGCTGCGCGATCCCCGCAACTGGCCGATGTTCGCCGCCATGCTCGGCGCCTTCGCCATCGCCCGCCTGCCGTGGATGCTGCAGCGTGCGCTCGGCCGTGGCGTCGGCTGGATCAGCTGGCGCCTGCTCGGCAGCCGCCGTCGCGCCGCCGAGGTCAACCTGCAGCTGTGCTTCCCGGAGAAGGACGAAGCCTGGCGCCAGCGCCTGGTGCGCGACAGCTTCGACGCGCTGGGCGTGGGCGTGCTCGAGTGCATCCGCGCCTGGTGGGGCAGCATCGACCGCATCCGCCCGCAGGTGAAGATCGAAGGCCTCGAGCATCTGCGGCAGATGCAGGCCGAATGCCGCGGCGTGCTGCTGGTCTCCGGCCACTTCATGACCCTGGAGATGTGCGGCCGCCTGCTGTGCGACTACGTCGATCTTTCAGGCATGTACCGCAAGCACAAGAACCCGGTGTACGAGTGGGCGGTGAAGTTCGGCCGCCTGCGTTATGCCAAGGCGATGTTCGCCAACGAGGACATCCGCGCGACCGTGCGCCACCTGAAGAAGGGCGGCTTCCTCTGGTATGCGCCGGATCAGGACATGCGTGGCAAGGACACCGTGTTCGTGCCGTTCTTCGGCCATACCGCATCCACCATTACCGCCACCCACCAGCTGGCGCGGATGACCGGCTGCGCGGTGATTCCGTACTTCCACCGCCGCGAGGGCGGGAAGTACTTCCTGAAGATCGGCGCACCGCTGGAGAATTTCCCCAGCGAGGATGTGGAAGCCGATACCACGCGGGTCAACCAGGCCATCGAAGAAATGGTGCGCGAAGCCCCGGACCAGTACCTGTGGATCCATCGGCGGTTCAAGCGCCAGCCGGGCGGGCGGAGCGATTTCTACAAGTAGCGGTGGGAGGGATGGCTTCATCCACGCATGGCGTGGATCTACTGCCTTGTGCGGCTTCATCCGCGTATGGCGTGGATTCAATGACGTGGGGCATTCTGAAGTAGATCCACGCCATGCGTGGATGCTCTTCGATTCCGTGCCGGGATTCACAACGGCCAGCGGCACCAGGCGTACGGGTACTCCCCCATCACGCACGCCAAGCCCGCACGGACCGGATTGGCCAGGATGTACATCGCCTTCTCGTGAAGGGATTCATCGCTGCGTACGGCGTGATCGTGGTAACCGTGCTGCCACAGCGACCCTCGCCGCTCCAATCGCCGATTCAGCAGCCGGCTGCTGCGTGATTTGAGCAGGGCCATGCACTCGGCCAGGGTTCCCCCGCGCAATTCCATCAACCAGTGCAGATGGTCGGGCATCACCACCCAGGTGAAGCTGTGGCTCACCCCCTTGCGCTCTACGAAGCGCAGTGCCTCAACCAGAATCGCTACGTTGGAAGCATCGGCAAAGAAGGGTTCACGATCGAGGGTTACCGTAGTCAATGAATAGACGTTACCGGTGCAGGAGTAACGACCGTAGCGGAGTCTTGGGCTGGCCATGGCCTCAGCGTGCGATACACACGGAGGCACGGCTAGTGGAGGTTGGCGCGTGTTTGCGTCGGTAAAGCCCCATCCACGCATGGCGTGGATCTACTACGGCGACGTTCGTTCGGTGACCGCCCCATGCACGCCATGGCGTGGATCCACCATGGGGACGTTTGTTCGGTACGGAGTAGAGCCACGCCATGCGTGGATGGACGATCACACCACCGTCGGCGTGTCGTCCGTTTCGCGGGCCAACAGGCTGCCGGCGAACAACGCGGCCAGCATCACCGTCAGGCCCCCCCAGAACGCGGAATAGAACGCCAGATGGGTATTGAGCGGGAATACGGTGACCGCCAGCGCCAGCATCGCCGGGCGCGCACGCTCACGGGCGGCGGCCGGTGCATATCGCCAGGCCCGCCAGGCCTGGGCCACCGCAGCCAACCACAGCAGCAGGCCGAGCACACCGGTTTCCGCCAGGATCTCCAGCACGATCTGATGGGCATGCAACGCCGGGGCATCGCCCCACACCGCCGGTTCGTCGCCAGACACGCAGGCCGGATAGGCATCGCGGAAACCGCGCGCGCCGACCCCGTTGATCGGGTGCTCTTCAATCATGCAGGCCGCGGCGTCCCAGATCCGCGCGCGCCCCGACAACGCCTCGTCGACACCGCGTTCGCTCCCCTCCCAGGCCATCGCCGTACGTGCGAAGCGCTCACGCAGCTGCGGCACGCTGGCGGTCAGCACACCCGCTCCGAGGACAGCGACCAGCCCCAGCAGCACCAACCGCTTCCAGCCGAACTGGCGCACGCCGCTGTAGGCCAGCACCAGCGCGAAGGTGATCCACGACGCGCGCGAGCCGGCCAGCAGCAGCACGCAGCCCAGCGCCGCCGCAGCCAGGACCCACCCTGGATTGCCGAAGCGGCGCGCCAGCGGCAGCAACAGGAACGGTGAGAGGCTGGCCAGGACCTGGCCGAACTTCAGGTTGCACGGCCCCAGCGCGCCACTGAGGCGATCGACCCATGCTGCCTCGCTGGCCGGGCACAACGCGTGACCGCTTACTGCAAACTTCAGCTGCTCAAGTGACCAGAACCACGGACTGGTACCCACAACCGCCTGCACCAGTGCATCCAGCGTCCACGCAGCGGTAATCAATGCGAGGCCACCGAAGGTCAGCCGCCGGCGTTCCGGCGTGGCCACGGCGATCGCCACCAGCCACATGAAGGGCAGGTAGCGCAGGCCGGCGGCCGCCTTGGTCCACGACGCCGCCGGATCGATCGCATCGAAGGCGGAGAACGCCTGCGGCAGCCAGTAACCGAGGAACAGGATCGAGGTCAGCGCCCACGCGGCGGGTGTCAGCAGGTGCGGGCGGCGCTGCAGGCGGCGCATGATCATGCGCACCGCGGCATAGAGCGCACCAAGACCCAGCACGGTTTCAGCGATGCCCGGCAACGGCCACAGCGCCACGTAGGCCAGCACCCACCACGGCGCCCAGCGTCCGGCGCGGTCCTCGCGCACGAGGGTTGCGGGGTCAGCCGGCGAGGTCGGCATAGAGGCGGAGGGTGTCGCGCTGCATGGCCTGCAGGGTAAACGGGATGCGGGTCGGCAAGGACGGCGGCTGCGCCAGCAGGGCCAGCGCACGTTCACCCAGCGCCCGTGCATCGCCCAGCGGCACGGCGCCGGCCGGCTGCAGCTGCTGCAGCAGTTCGCCGACGCCGCCATGGTCCCAGCCCAGTACCGGGCGACCGACCGACAACGCTTCGACCACGGTGCGGCCGAACGCTTCGGGCTTGTCCGAAAGCTGCAGCACCAGATCGCTGGCCGCATAGGCCTGGGCGATGCGCGCGGTCGGCGTGCTGATCTGCACGGCGTCGGTCACGCCCAAAGCAGTCGCCTGCCGGCGCAGGTCGGCCACGTAGGCTTCACGGCCGGGTTCATCGGTGCCCAGCATCCACAGCTGTGCCGGCACACCGGCCGCGCGCACATCCGCCAGCAACTGCAGCGCATGAGCATGCCCCTTCAGCCGGGTGCCCCGCCCCGGCAGCAGCAGCAGCGGGCCCTCAACCTGCGCCAGCCACGGGTAATCGGCTGCCAGCGCCAGTCGTGGCCGACGGTCGGCGCGGGCCACGCGGGGAAACTGTGCGACATCGACGCCGCGCGGAATCACCTGCAGCCTCGCTTCGGGAACCGTGGGGTAGTGCCGCTGCACATAGTCGCGCACGGTATTGGACACGCAGATCACGCGTTCACCGCTGGTCATCACTGCGCTGTAGCGGCTGGGCGAGTTCAACCCGTGCACGGTGGTCACCCAATGCGGGCGCTGTGCGGCAGGCATCGCGCGGATCGCGTACAGGCCCAGCCAGGCCGGCAGCCGCGAACGGGCATGCACGATGTCGGCGCCAACTTCAGCGAACAGGCGGCGCAGGGTCGGCAGGTGGCGCAGGGTCAGCAGCGATTTGCGGCCGATATCAAGGGTGAGGTGCTCGGCACCGCTATCGAGCAGCGGCTGCACCAGGCGGCCACCGGCGGAGACCACCAGCGCACGATGGCCGGCAGCGACCAGGGCCGCAGCAATTTCCAGGGTCGAGCGCTCGACACCGCCGGAGTGCAGCGCCGGCAGCAACTGCACCACGGTCAATCGGCGCATCGAAGGGGCGGCCGCTTAGTCGGCCAGCACGAACACGGAACCGCAGTACGGGCACTGCGCTTCGCCGTTGGGCTCGTCTTCGATCGGCAGGTACACGCGCGGATGCGAGTTCCACAGCGCCATTTCCGGGGTCGGGCAGCTCAGCGGCAGATCGCTGCGGTGCACGGTGTAGCGCTTCTCGGCGTTGGCGGGCGCGGTGGCGGTATGGCTCATGGCGGATGTCGATGAACGGGTTGCGAGGCCTGTGATTCTAGCATCTGGGCCGCCCCGACATTGCGCCGCAACGGGTCTTTGCGCGTACCGGGCCGATTCCCTGCGGCCCTGCATGCCACCTCGGGACGGGGTGCCGGTGGAAATTCCCGATCGATCCTGCAGGTTCACGCCGAAAATCCGCCTACAACGATATTTCCCGCATTTGGATCGAACTAAATGGCACTTGTCAGGTTGCCACGGCTGTTGCAGGATCGGGCCAGGTCGTAAACCGGCCCACTCCAATCCGACCCGATCGCATGGCCCGCCCCCACCGGACCGGCATCGCTTCTTCCACTGCCATCCCGGCGGGCGGAGCGATGCTGTCCGTGGTGTCCGCCGATGCGGGTTCTGCCCGCCGCCTGCCCTTCCGGGAGACCCCTGCATGACCCTGTCCGATCCACGCCGCGCCCTGCTCCCGCTCGCCCTGGCCCTGGCCTGTGCGACTACCGCGATGCCGGTGCGGGCACAGGGACTGCAGACCTCGTTCGAACCGGGCCAGCCGGCTCCGGCACCGGCCGCAGGCGCACTGCAGGTCACGATCGGCAACGGCCCTGCTGCGCCTTACGCCGCCAAGCGCAATGCGGGCTACAGCGGCCTGCATGCACTGCGCTACAGCAGCGAAGGCGGCAGCGCGCGACGCGAGCTGTTCAAGGCGGACATGACCATCGAGGCCGATACCACCCTGTCGTGGCTGGTGCTGCCGGAGATCGTCGGCAAGGACACCGTGGCCTCGACCTATGTGTCACTGGACCTGCTGCTGGACGATGGCAGCCGCGTTTCGGCCAGCGCTGCACGCGACCAGCATGGCGTGGCCATCGGTGCGCGCGCGCAGGGCGATTCGAAGACGCTGTATCCGCAGCAGTGGGCGCGCAAGGCGGTGCGGCTGGGCGACGTGCCCGCGCTGAAGGGCCGCCGCGTGCTGGCGATCGAACTGGACGTGGCCAGTGCCGACGGTGCACCGGTCTCGGGCTGGATCGATGACGTGCGCCTGGACACAGTGCCACGTCAGCAGCCAGCGCGCGTCTCCGACTGGGTGCTGACCACCCGTGGCACCCAGGCCAACGGCACCTTCTCGCGCGGCAACAATTTCCCGGCCACCGCGGTACCGCACGGATTCAACTTCTGGACCCCGGTGACCGATGCTGGCGCACTGAACTGGCTGTACCGCTGGAACGAACAGAACGACGCACAGAACCGCCCGCAGCTGCAGGCGCTTGCGCTGAGCCATCAGCCCAGCCCGTGGATGGGCGACCGCCAGACCTTCCAGGTGATGCCCTCGGCCAGCCGTGGCGTGCCGGAGGCCGACCGTCGCAAGCGCGCGCTGTCATTCGAGCGCAGCCATGAAAGCGCGCGCCCGTATCGCTACGACGTGCGCTTCGACAACGGCATCGCGGCCGCCATCGCGCCGACCGATCATGCCGCGCTGTTCCGCTTCGAGTTCCCCGAGGGCGGCGACGCCAACCTGCTGTTCGACAATGTCGATGCACGCGGTGGCCTGACCCTGGACGCTGCCACGCAGACACTGTCCGGCTACACCGATACGCGCAGCGGCCTGTCCAACGGCGCCAGTCGCATGTACGTGGTGGCCAGCTTCGACAGGCCGTGGCGCAGCAGTGGGCGCCTCAACACCGGCCGACCGACCGGTTACATCAAATTCGATGCCGGCAGCGACCGGCGGGTGACCATGCGCATCGCCACCTCGCTGATCTCGGTGGAGCAGGCACGGCACAACCTGGCCCTGGAAATGGCCGCAGCCGATACGCTGGAAAGCGTGGCCGGCCGTGCCCAGGATGCATGGGATGCGCGCCTGGCCCGTTTCGACATCGGCGATGCCAGCGACGACCAGAAGACCACGCTGTACTCCAGCCTGTACCGGCTGTTCCTGTACCCCAATTCCGGCCATGAGAACGTGGGCAGCGCCGCCGCACCGGAGTGGCGCTACGCCAACCAGGCCAGCGCCAGCGATGACAACACCGAGGGCAGCGCGACCCGCAGCTATGCCGCCGTGCGCGACGGCAAGGTGTTCGTCAACAACGGCTTCTGGGACACCTTCCGCACCACCTGGCCGGCCTATGCGCTGTTCACGCCCGACGATGCCGGGCAGCTGGTGCAGGGCTTCATCGAGCAGTACCGCGCCGGCGGCTGGATCGCACGCTGGTCGTCGCCGGGCTACGCCGATCTGATGGTCGGCACCAGCTCCGATGTGGCCTTCGCCGATGCATGGCTGAAGGGCGTCGGCGGTTTCGATCCGGCCGAGGCCTATGCCGCCGCGCTGAAGAACGCGACCGTGGTGCCGCCGGACCGCCATGTCGGCCGCAAAGGCATGAACCGTTCGACCTTCCGCGGCTATGCCAGTGCCGACGTGCACGAAGGCATGTCGTGGACGATGGAAGGCGCACTCAATGACTTTGGCATCGCCAACATGGCCGATGCCCTGGCCAAGCGCGCGACCGCGCCCGCCGCACGCGAGCGCTACAGCACCGAGGCCGACTACTTCCGCCATCGCGCCGCCAGTTACGCGACGATGTTCGATCCGGCGGCAGGCTTCTTCCAGGGCCGCAAGGCCGATGGTCGCTGGCGCGTGGACGCAAAGGCCTACGATCCGCGCGTGTGGGGCCACGACTACACCGAATCCAATGGCTGGACCTTCGCCTTCACCGCCGCCCATGACGGCGAAGGCCTGGCCGCGTTGTATGGCGGCCGCGAAAAGCTGGCGGCGAAGCTGGATACCTTCTTCGCCACACCTGAAACCGCGGACCCGGCACTGGCCGGCTCCTACGGCGGCACCATCCACGAGATGACCGAAGCCCGCGACGTGCGCATGGGCATGTATGCGCACAGCAACCAGCCGGCGCACCACATCCCGTGGATGTACCTGTACGCCGGGCAGCCGTGGAAGACCCAGCAGCACGTGCGCGAGATCCTGTCGCGGTTGTACGTCGGCAGCGAGATCGGCCAGGGCTACCCGGGCGATGAGGACAACGGTGAAACCTCGGCATGGTACGTACTGGCCTCGCTGGGCCTGTACCCGCTGCGCATGGGCGCCCCGGAGTACGTGATCGGCTCGCCGGCATTCGAGCATGCACGGGTGGAGCTGCAGGGTGGTGCGGTGCTTTCCGTGAACGCGGCCAACAACTCGCGTGAGAACGTCTACGTGCAGTCGCTGAAGATCAACGGTACGCCGTGGACGAAGACCTGGGTGCCGCACGACCTGATCGCCAAGGGCGCGACCCTCGACTTCGTGATGGGACCCCGCCCCTCGCGCTGGGGCAGCGGCGTGGACGATGTGCCGCGCTCGTTGACCGCGCGCGGCCAGCACCCGCAGCTGCTGCACGACCTGCTCGGCAGCGGCGCGAAGGCGACGCTGGCCGATGGCCGTGCCCTGCCCGCGCTGGTCGATGACGATGCCGGCACCACGGTGGGTCTGGGCGCCGGTGCAACCATCGCGCTGACCGGTCTGGCCGAGGGCACCCCGACGATGTACACGCTGACCAGCGGTGACGGCCGCATCCAGGGCGGTGAGTGGACGCTGGAGGCGCGCAACGGCGGCGGCAGCTGGGCCGTGCTCGACCAGCGCAGCGGCGAAGACTTCGAATCCGCCCGCCAGACCCGTCCGTTCCGCATCGCCAAACCCGGTCGTTACAGCGAGTACCGCCTGCGCCTGGCGGCACCGGCACGGCTGCCGCTGGCGGAGATCGAACTGCTGGCGGCCGGCACCGTACAATGAGCTGCATGCGCTTCCGTCTACTGCCTCTGGCCCTTGTTGCCCTGTCCTTCTCAAGCTTCGGCCAGACCCAGGCGTTCGATACGCAGCTGACCCGCGACGGCGTGACGCTGAACTACCAGGACGCCCGTGGCGCCCTGGCCGCACCGCAGCGCAAGCGGGTGATCGATACGTTCTTCTTCGCGTACCTGCGCGAACGTGCGGACTTCCATCCCGCTGCGCCGTCAATGGTGCGCATCGTGATCGATCCGGCCTACACCGGCATCGCCTTCGTCGGCGACAAGGACCAGGCAGCGACGATCACCATCAATCCGGGTTGGCTGGCGCAGCATCCGAACGACATCGACCTGGTCACCCACGAGGCGATGCACATCGTGCAGGGGTATCCCGGCTACGGCGATGCACGGGTACCGGGCTGGCTGGTGGAAGGCATCGCCGACTACGCGCGCGACCGCTACGGCATGGACAACGCCGCCGCTGGCTGGGCATTGCCGGTGAAGGTCGAGAAGGGGCAGAACGTCGACAGCGGCTACCGGGTGACCGGTGCGTTCCTGAAGTGGGCGGAGGCGGAGCATCCCGGCCTGGTGCTGGCACTGGACAAGGCCCTGCGCGACGGCCGCTATGCACCGGCGCTGTGGCAGAAGCACACCGGCAAGGCACTGCCGGCGTTGTGGGCCCAGTACGCCAAGCCGCGTTCGGACGCACCGCCGCCGGCACGGCGCGGCAAGCGCTGACCGCAGGTAGCACCGTGGCTTGCCCGGCGAAACGCCTGTTTCGCCGCGCTGCGCGCCCGCCTGGCATGGCCCGGCATGACCTGCCCAACGGGATCTCATTACGATCTCACGCGGAGTAATCCGACAAGTCGGATAGGCGCCTGTTCACAACAGCACGCGGCAGCAACCGACATCGTGACTGAGCGAGGGTCGCTAACCTTGCTTGCATGAAAATCAGAACCAAGGTCGGTAGGCGCAAAGCGGTCGTTGTGCTGGTGACAGGAGCAGCCATTGCACTGATCACGACCGCGATCTGGACGAGAAGCAACACGCCGAGCGTTCTCGCTGTTGCCCCCCAAGAGCAGCAGACCGTACGGGTTCGTATCAACGGAAAAGATGCTGCGATCGAGACGACGCAGGCCACAAGCGTTGCCGCCGCCGTGACTCAGTTGATTGCAATTCGCCGAAAGTTGTCGCCCCAGCAGGCCCTTCTGCTGGCGCAGGACATAGCGCGTTGCACAAACGCCGCAAGCTTGGCGGAAACAGACATTCCGACGGGACTGACTCCCGACCAGCAGCGTGAGTTCCGGGAAAACGTTCTGGGTGACTCAGACTGCTCCGCTCTTGAATCAGAACACTCCATCTATGACCTCGCCTACTACGCGGCGTCAGACGGCGACTCCACTGCGAAATTGATGTTCTCGGGACTGGCGTCTCATCAGTTCGACGATGAGCACTCCATGTTCGATGAAGAGCTCGTCAAGCGATTCAAGGAAGCGACAGTGAGATTCCTCAACGAAGCCGCGGACTCGGGTGACAGCAATGCCCTGATGCATCTTGCGGCCACCTTTGAGGATGGTCTGCATGTGCCTCGCGATGCAGCACGCGCACACGCCTATGCGCGCGCATTCAGCCAGGCCAGTGGCGGCAAGGGGCTTCGCTATGCCGAGCGGCTCTGGAGCCAACTCTCACCGGACCAGCAACGGGAATCGAACCGATGGCATATCGAGATATCGAGTCGAAGAAAAGGAGAAATGAAATGAACGGAAAGCTGAAACACAATCGCTGGTTGATGATCGTGGTCGCGTGCCTGGGTGGCACAGCAATCGCAGCGTCGGTTGGGAAATTCTACTGCGGCAAGGCCTGCAATGTAGCCGGGGATATGGTGGCGGAGGAAGGGTGACCATCGGAGATGTTTCGGTAGCTCAATAGCTACCACTGCGGCACACCTTGGTTGCCACGTTCGCTCAGTAGCGCCAGGCCACACCCGGCGAAATGCCTGATTCGCCACGCTGCGCGCTCGCCGGGCATGGCCCGGCGCTACCACATCGCTGCCTCAGCGCGACCGCACGAAGCCGGCGTAGAGCGCGAACAGCTGCTGGAAGTACCGCCGCGTCACTCGATTGCGCATGACACCCTCGCCCATGAAAAGTTGGTCGGGCCCAGGGTGGGAAGGCCGGTCCGGTCCCTTCCCACGGCCGGGCCGCGTGGGCGTATTGGGCCGCAACGGCGTTGCAGGGACATGACCGGGCGGCGTAGCGCGTGTGGCACAGGCCGGCGGGCGGTAGAGCCGGCCGCTGGCCGGCTGCGGTGGTGGTGGACATGATTGCGGTTGCTGGTCAGCGGCCGGCACTACCCGTTTCCGCTTTGCGGAAACAGAAACGCGCCCTGGGGGGCGCGCTTCTGCAGCTGACGCTGGAAAGAAGGCTTACGCCTTCTTTTCCGCTTCCAGCTGCTTGCGGATCTGCGCATCCACCGCCGCAATGGCGGTCATGTTCAGGATCCTGCGCGAGGTCGCGCTGGTGGTCAGGATATGCACCGGCTTGTTCACGCCCATCAGGATCGGGCCGATCGCCACGCCGTCGGTGAACACACGCACCAGGTTGTAGGCGATGTTGGCCGCTTCCAGGTTCGGCAGCACGAACAGGTTGGCGCGACCCTGCAGGGTCGAGCCCGGCAGCAGCTTCTGGCGCAGCGCTTCGTCCCATGCGGTGTCACCCTGCATTTCGCCGTCCACGTTCAGACGCGGGTTGCGCTTGAGCAGCAGCTCGCGCACCTGGCGCATCTTCAGCGCGTCCTTCGAATCGTGGCTGCCGAAGTTGGAGTGCGACAGCAGCGCCACCTTCGGCTCGATGCCGAACAGCTTCATGCGGTAGGCCGCCTGCAGGGTCGCTTCGCACAGCTGCTCGGCGGTCGGGTCTTCCTGCACGTGGGTATCGACGAAGAAGAACACGCCCTGCTGGTTGATCACGCCGGTCATCGCCGAGGTCGAGGTGACCTTCGGCTCCAGCGGCAGCACGCTGCGCACGTAGCCCAGCTTCTTGTGGAAACGGCCGACGATGCCGGTCAGCATCGCATCGGCTTCGCCACGGGCCACCATCACTGCAGCGATCAGGGTCGGGCGCGAACGCATCAGGTTCTTCGCCGCGGCCACGGTCACGCCACGACGGCCGGTCAGGCCGTGGTAGTACTGCCAGTACTCGTTGAAGCGCGGGTCGTCGTTGATGTTGGTGACTTCAACGTTCTCGCCGATCTTCAGGCGCAGGCCGAGGCGCTCGATGCGCGACTCGATCACTTCCGGGCGGCCGATCAGGATCGGGTGCGCCAGGCCGTCATCGACCACGTTCTGCACCGCCTGCAGCACCACTTCCTCTTCGCCCTCGGCATACACAACGCGCTGCTTGTCGCTGCGCGCGCGGTCGTAGACCGGCTTCATCATCAGGCTGGTGCGGTAGACGAACTGGGCCAGCTTGTCGCGGTAAGCGCCCATGTCGTCGATCGGGCGCGAGGCCACGCCCGAGTCCATCGCGGCCTGGGCCACGGCGGCCGACAGCTCCACCAGCAGGCGGCGGTCGAACGGGCGCGGGATCAGGTATTCACGACCGAAGCTCGGGGTCTCGCCGCCATAGGCCGAACCCATGTCGGTGGCCGCACGACGCGCCAGCGCCGCGATGGCGCGCACGCAGGCGATCTTCATTTCCTCGTTGATCGCGGTCGCGCCCACGTCCAGCGCACCACGGAACAGGTACGGGAAGCACAGCACGTTGTTGACCTGGTTCGGGTAGTCCGAACGGCCGGTGCCGATGATCGCGTCCGGACGGGCGGCGCGCGCCAGTTCCGGCATGATTTCCGGGGTCGGGTTGGCCAGCGCGAAGATCACCGGATCCGGCGCCATGGTCTTGACCATGTCGGCAGTCAGGATGCCCGGCGCCGACAGGCCCAGGAAGATGTCCGCGCCGTCGACGATCTCGGCCAGGGTGCGCTTGTCGGTGTCGCGCGCATAGCGCTGCTTTTCCGGGTCCAGGTCGGTACGACCGGTGTGGATCACGCCCTCGCGGTCGAAGGCCAGGATGTTCTCCGGCTTCAGGCCCAGCTGCACCAGCATGTTCACGCAGGAAATGCCGGCCGCGCCCATGCCCGTGGTCGCCAGCTTCACTTCCTCGATCTTCTTGCCGGTGATCGCCATGGCGTTGAGCACCGCTGCGCCGACGATGATCGCCGTGCCGTGCTGGTCGTCATGGAACACCGGGATCTTCATGCGCTCGCGCAGCTTGCGCTCGACCACGAAGCATTCCGGCGCCTTGATGTCTTCCAGGTTGATGCCGCCGAAGGTCGGCTCCAGCGAGGCGATGATGTCGACCAGCTTGTCCGGGTCGGTTTCATCCACTTCGATGTCGAACACATCGATGCCGGCGAACTTCTGGAACAGCACACCCTTGCCTTCCATCACCGGCTTGCCGGCCAGCGCGCCGATGTTGCCCAGGCCCAGCACCGCGGTGCCGTTGGAGATCACCGCCACCAGGTTGCCGCGGGCGGTCAGCTCGCTGGCCTGCTGCGGGTCGGCCTTGATCGCTTCACAGGCGTACGCCACGCCCGGCGAATACGCCAGCGACAGGTCGCGCTGGGTCAGCATGGGCTTGGTAGCGGAAACCTTGATCTTGCCCGGCGGGGACATCCGGTGGTAATCGAGGGCGGCCTGTTTGAAATCTTCGTTGGACATCGATGTGGGTTACATGAATGGGCAGAAGGGACAGGGGATGATACCCCCGTTGGAGCGTCTGGACCTGTCGCTATCCTGTCGCAGGCATGCTGCGACCGCACAATTCCGTGCCGTATGCGACGGTACCGCGACACCAGCTTTGGTGCGTCCCATGACAGCCATGGGACGCCTTGAAACGCCGCGGGGCCGTACCACTGTCGTGATCGGCCCCGCGGTACCACACACCTGGATCAGCCCCTGGCCGGCAGCGCCTCGGGCACGGCATCGATCAGCGGCGGCAGTTCGCTTTCGCGGCCATCCAGCGCCAGCTTCAGGCGGTTGCGGTCCAGCGCCCCCTCCCAGCGCGAGACCACCACCGTGGCCACGGCATTGCCGATGAAGTTGGTCAGCGAGCGGCATTCGCTCATGAAGCGGTCCACGCCCAGGATCAGCGCCATGCCGGCCACCGGCACCTCCGGCACCACGGCCAGGGTGGCGGCCAGGGTGATGAAGCCGGCGCCGGTGACGCCGGCCGCGCCCTTGGAGCTGAGCATGGCGACCAGCAGCAGGGCAATCTGATGGCCCAGGGTCAGTTCGGTGTTGGTGGCCTGGGCGATGAACAGCGCCGCCAGCGTCATGTAGATGTTGGTGCCGTCCAGGTTGAACGAGTAGCCGGTCGGGACCACCAGGCCCACCACCGACTTGCTGCAGCCGGCGCGTTCCATCTTCTCCATCAGCGACGGCAGCGCCGACTCCGACGAGGAGGTGCCCAGCACCAGCAGCAGTTCGGCCTTCAGGTAGCGCGCCAGCTTGAACACCGAGAAGCCGCACAGGCGGCAGACCAGGCCCAGGATGACCGCCACGAACAGGAAGGCGGTGAGGTAGAACGAACCCACCAGCCAGGCCAGGTTGATCAGCGAGCCAACACCGTACTTGCCGATGGTGAAGGCGATTGCGCCGAAGGCACCGATCGGCGCGGCCTTCATCAGGATGTGCACCAGCTTGAACACCGGGGCGACCAGCGCCTCCAGGAAGTTCACGATCGGCTTGCCCTTCTCGCCCACCGATGCCAGCGCGATGCCGAACAGCACGGCCACGAACAGCACCTGCAGGATGTTGCCATCGACGAACGCGCTGAGCAGCGTCTTCGGGATGATGTCCATCAGGAAGCCGACCAGGGTCAGGTCATGCGACTTCTCGACGTAGCTGTGCACCGCGGTCTGGTCCAGCTCGGCCGGGTTGATGTTCATGCCGGCGCCGGGCTGCACCACGTGCGCCACGATCATGCCGACGATCAGCGCCAGCGTGGAGAAGAACAGGAAGTACGCCATCGCCTTGGCGAATACGCGGCCCACCGTGCGCAGGTGGGTCATGCCGGCGATGCCGGTGACGATGGTCAGGAAGATCACCGGTGCGATGATCATCTTCACCAGGTTGATGAAGGCATCGCCGAGCGGCTTCATCTTCTCGCCGATCAACGGTTCGTAGTGGCCGAGGATGGCGCCCAGGACGATCGCCACGATCACCTGGAAGTACAGCTGGCGATAGATCGGCAACGGCTTTGCAGGCACCGGTGCTGCGGTCGGGATGTGCATGGCGGACTCCGGAAGGGGCGTTTTCAGGCACGTACGGCCCCGGGACTGCACGGGAACCGTTACCGTGGAAACTGACCGCAGGCCCTGTGCAGCACGCGCAGGGGGTGCGACCAATGGACGCCTTTGTACGCGCCGGGCACGCTGGCGCAGATAACCTATTGGTACTAGCCCCCCGGTTCAGGTGGCCGCGATGCCTACACTGGCGCCGCACCGCCCGATCAAGGGGAGGCCGGTGGCCCGAGCTGAACGGCCGGGCGCGTCATTGCGAAAGTTCCGGCCCTTGCGGCCGTTGTTGTCCTGTCCACACGCAATCTGAGAGAGCCGCACCCAACATGCGCCCGATTCCCACCTTGCTGGCCCTGTCGCTGGCCGCGCTTCCCGCCTTCGCTTCGGCTGCCGATTTCGACAACTGGCCGACCAAGTACGCCTTCGGCGACGGCACCGAGCTGGCCGCTACCGCCAACATCGCCTACGACTACAACGATTTCTCCTCGGGCAGTGGCCTTGAGGACGACGACGCCGTGCGCCGCAAGGAGTTCGGTGCGACGCTGAAGAAGAAGGGCGTCTACGACGCGATGGTCTATTACGACTTCCAGTCCGATACCTGGCTGGACGTGTTCGTGCGCTTCGAAAGCAAGGCCTTCTTCGGCCGCGACATCGGCCGCTTCCGCTTCGGCTACATGAAGACCCCGGTCGGCCTGGACGCGAACACGTCCTCGCGCGCCGGCAGCTTCCTGGAAACCGCACTGCCGGTGCAGGCCTTCTACGCTGGCCGCCGCACGGGTGTGGAATGGGTGCTTGAGCGCCCGCAGTACCTGCTGCAGGCCGGCGCCTATGGCGGCAAGGACCTGCAGGGTGACAACCCGGGCACCACCCAGGCCGTGCGTGCGGTGTGGACCCCGGTGAAGGCGCCGGGTGACGTGATCCACCTGGGCCTGGCCTACTCGCAGGAAAATCCGCGCGGTTACAGCGATGGCCGCGACGTGCACCACGAGGCCAGCGCGCGCCTGCGCGCACGTCCGGAAGCCGGCCTGACCGACATCCGCTATGTCGATTCCGGCGCGCTGGTCACCGCCGACCAGATCCGCCGCACCGGCCTGGAAGGCATCTGGATCCGCGGCCCGTTCTCGCTGCAGGCCGAAGCCCTGCGCGCCACGGTCACCCGCAATGACGGCAAGCCCGACTACACCGGCAGCGGCCAGTACGCGATGGCCAGCTGGGTATTGACCGGCGAATCGCGCCCGTACAACGCCGGTGCGGTGGCCAACATCAAGCCGGCGCACGACTACGGCGCAGTGGAACTGGTGGCCCGCTACAGCCGCCTCGACCTCGACGATGGCAGCATCCTCGGCGGCCGCCAGCACGACCTCACTCTGGGTGCGAACTGGTACCTGACCAGCCACTTCAAGTTCCAGGCCAACTACGTCAAGGTCGACGCCAGCCGTCGCGGCGTGCACAGCACGCCGGAGATCTTCGAACTGCGCGCGCAGATGCACTTCTGACCCCTTCCACGTCAGATCCCGGCGGGCGTGTACGCCACGCCCGCCGGCCCTGCGTAGACTGCCGCCATGTACTGGCTCAGCCGCCACCGGATGCTGTTGCTGACCATCGCGGTGATGGTCGGCGGCACCGTGCTGTGTGCGGTCGCCGCCGGCCACTACGCCTGGCGGCGCGCCCTCGGTGAGGAAAGCAGCCAGGTACAACGCCAGCTGCAGTTGTATGGCCAGGGCCTGCAGCAGCGCATCGACCGCTTCGGCACGCTGCCGCAGGTACTGGCACTGGATCCGGATCTTCTGCACGCCCTGCGTGTGCAGCCCTCGCCCACCGAACGGCAGCGGCTGAACCTCAAGCTGCAACGCGCCAATGAAGTCACCCGTGCCTCGACCCTGACCCTGGTCGGTCACGATGGCGTGGCGGTGGCGGCGAGCAACTGGGACCAGCCGACCACCAACGTCGGTGAGAACTACAGCTATCGTCCCTATTACCGCCAGGCGCTGGCCCAGGGCCGCGGCCGCTTCTACGGCATCGGCATGACCACCGGTGTGCCCGGCTACTACCTGTCGCAGGCCATCGAGGAAGACGGCAAGCGGCTCGGCGTGGTGGTGATCAAGGTCGAGCTGTCGGCACTGGAGCAGGAGTGGCTGAGCAGCCCTGACGTGGTGCTGGCCAGTGACGACCACGACGTGGTGTTCCTGGCCAACCGTGACAGCTGGCGCTACCGCCTGCTGCGACCGCTGGGCGCCGATGAGCGCCGCGAAATGCTGGACGCCCGCCAGTACGCCGATCGTACCCTGCAGCCACTGCGCGCACGTACCGAGGATGTACTGGCCGATGGCGGCCGCATGGTGCGCCTGCTGGATCCGGCATTGCCGCAGCCGATGCTGTGGCAGAGCCTTGCGCTGCCGGCCGAAGACTGGAACCTTCACCTGCTGCACGACGCCAGTGCCGCCACCGCCGCGGGCCGTGCGGCCGCGCTTACCGGAGGTGCTGCGTGGCTGGCGCTGGGCTTCCTGGTGCTGTTCGTGCAGCAGCGCCGGCGCCTGGCCAAGCATCGCCTGCGCAGCCGCCGCGAGCTGGAAACCCTGCTCAAGCAGCATGCACAGGAACTGCGCACCGCACAGGATGGCCTGCTGCAGGCCGCCACCGATGCCGACAGCGGCCTCAGCCGCAGCCTTGAACACCTGCCGCAGGGCGTGGTGGTGATCGACCGGGACCTGCGTCTGGTCGCATGGAATTCGCGCTACCTGGAACTGTTCCGTTTCCCGCTGGACCTGGTGCGCGTGGGGCGGCCCATCGAGGAACTGTTCCGCTTCAACGCACGCCGTGGCCTGCTCGGTCCCGGCCCGGTCGACGAGGCCATCGAGCGTCGCCTCAACCACCTGCGCAGCGGCCGTCCGCACATGCGCGAAAGTGAGAAGGACGACGGTACGGTGCTGGAAATCCGCGGCAACCCGCTGCCCGACGGCGGTTTCGTCACCAGCTACGCCGACATCACCAGCTACAAGAATGCTGCACGCGAACTGCGCTCGCTGGCCGATGCACTGGAACACCGCATCGCCGAACGTACCCACGACCTGGACGAAGCACGCCGCGAGGCCGAACAGGCCAACCGCTACAAGACCCGGTTCGTCGCCTCGGCCGTGCACGACCTGCTGCAACCGCTCAACGCAGCACGCATGTTCGTCTCGGTGCTGCGCGGCAAGCTGAGCGACCCGGCGCAACAGCAGACCAGCGATCACATCGACGCTGCACTGGCCGCGCAGGATGCGATCCTCAACAGCCTGCTGGATATCGCGCGGCTGGAATCGGGCAGCCTGCCGACCCGTGTGCAGGCGTTCCGGCTCGGGCCGCTGCTGCAGACACTGGCGCGCGAATTCGGCATCGCCGCGCAGTCACGTGGCCTGGTGGTGGACTGGGTCGATACCGATGCGGTGGTGGTCAGCGATGAAGCGCTGCTGCGCCGCATCCTGCAGAATTTCCTGTCCAACGCACTGCGCTACAGCGAACGTGGCCGCGTGCTGCTCGGCTGCCGCCGCCGCGAGGGCCTGCTGTGGATCGAAGTGCACGACCAGGGCCCCGGCATTCCCGATGCGCTGCAGGGCGAAATCTTCGAGGAATTCCGCCGCCTGCACGACGGCCAGCAGCGCGGTGCCGGGCTCGGCCTGGCCATCGTCGACCGCATCGGCCGCCTGCTCGGACATCCGATCCGGCTGCGCTCGCAGCTGGGCCAGGGCAGCGTGTTCGCGGTGGGCGTGCCGTTCGGCGACGCCAGCGCGATACCCGCCACCGCGCCCGCGCCGGTGCTGGCGCAGGAACCGGCGGCGGACAACCCGCTGCGAGGGCGCCGTGTGTGGGTGATCGATGACGATCCGCACGTGTGCGCGGCCAGCCGCGCGCTGCTGGAGCGCTGGGGCTGCGAGGTGCTGCTGGCCGATGGCCCGCAGGCAGCGCTGCAGTTGGCCACGACGACAACCGTGCCGGAGCTGGTGCTGCTGGATGTGCGCATGGGTGACCACCACGGCCCGGTGCTGTACGAGACATTGGCAGAGCTGTGGCAGGCCCGCCCGCCGGTGGTGCTGGTCACTGCCGAGCGCGATGCGGGATTGCGTGAGATGGCTGCCGAGCGTGGTTGGGGAATGATGGCCAAGCCGGTGAAGCCGCCGGCGCTGCGGGCGCTGATGAGTCAGTTGTTGATCCGGCATCGCGGGTGATTCCAGCCAACGGCGCAGCCCCTCATGGGTGGTGCCTGATTGGTCGTGGAAAGCAGAAGCCGTGGGTGGGCCGGTCGGGATGGGTTCGCGGGGGACGCCGTGAATCCGTCCCTGGAGGCTTGGCAGCCGCATCCATGCGGCTGACACCCCCGCGAACCCAACCCGACCGGCCTCTGACAGATTTCGGTGGCCTGCCACCCACGGAGAAGAAAAAGAAGAACAAAAGCCGGTCGCGCGCTGCGCTTGCTCGTGTAGAGCCGAGCCCATGCTCGGCATCGCGGGCTGACCGCAAAGCAGCCGAGCGTGGGCTCGGCTCTACAAAAGGCGGCCTGCCAGGCTGCCTTTGCTTTTGATGTTCTTTTCTCTTCCGTGGATGGATGCGCACGGAACCTGTCCGTGGCCGGGCAGGTGGGCTGCGCAGGGGCGTGAGCCGCATGGGCCCGAGGCATGCCTCGGGCGGGTTGGGCAGGACGCCCAACCCCGGTCTTGCCGTGTGCGCAGGACTGCGCACACGAGCAAGCGGCGACCGAGCTTACATGGACGTACTTGCAGCGGCCCCTGCGCAGTCCACCTGCCCGGCCTCACCCATGAACTGCTCTACGTGTCCACCCACGAGGGGCTGCGCCGTTGGCTGGAAACTACAACCCGATGCCCGCGTCGCCTTCCGGCTCCAGCGCCTTCACCAGCACTGCCGCCTGCGTGCGGCTATGGCATTCGAGCTTCTTCAGGATCGCGGTGACATGCACCTTCACCGTGTTTTCCGCCAGCCCCAGCGTGTAGGCGATCTGTTTGTTGAGCAGCCCGTCGGCCAGGCACAGCAGCACGCGGAACTGCTGCGGGGTCAGCTGGGCCAGGCGGCTGGCCAGCAGCGCGTCGGCCTCGGAGCGTTCGGCGGCCATCGCCGGGAACCACAGGCCGCCGTCGAGCACCGCCTGCACCGCCTCGCCGATGGTCTCGGCCGGCGCCGACTTCGGGATGAAACCGGCTGCGCCAAACTGCTGCGCACGGCGGATCACCCGCGGATGGTCGTTGGACGAGAGGATCACCACCGGGATGTCCGGATGCGAGCCGCGCACGTGCAGCAGCGCGGAAAAACCGTGTGCGCCAGGCATGGTCAGGTCGAGCAGCACCAGGTCCACGTCCGGGTGCGCGTCGAGGGCTTCGGCCAATGCCTCGGCGCTGGCGACCTCGCGCACCTGCGCCAGCGGCAGGCTCTGCCGCAATGACTGCACCACCGCCGAACGCAGCAGCGGGTGGTCATCGGCGATCAGGATGGTGTATTCGCTCATGCCGCCATTGTACGGGCAGGCCGTCGCCTCAGCGCCCTGCCGGCTCCACGCTGCTGCGCCAGGCATCGAGGAACTGGCGGCGCTTGAGTGCATCCAGGTACACCAGCAGGCCCGGGCCCAGCTGGATCGGGCGGCGGCTGCGGCCGGGCGCATCGTCGCCACGTGCGCTGCCGGTGACGATCGGCATCAGCCGTGCCTCGCGTGACAGCACCTGCTGGCCACGCGGCGACAACAGGTAGTCGAGGAAGCGCTGGGCTTCTTCCGGGTGTGGGCCGGTGCGTGGAATCACCGCGGTACGCAGTACCACTAGCGTGTAGTCCTCGGGCTCCACAATCGCCAGCGGAGCACCCGCGTCGATGCGCGCCTGCGCGTAAGAGCCGAGCACGTTGTAGACCAGCGACAGCTGTCCGCTGGCCACCTTGTCCAGCAGCACGCCGGTGCGCTCCTCGCGCACCACATCGTTGTCGCCCAGCGCGCCCAGCAGCGCACCGGCGATGCTGCCACGCTGCGCATCCTGCGTTGACAGCAGGTAGCCGACGCTGCTGCGTTCGATGTCATAGGTGCCGACCCTGCCGCGCAGCGGTGCGCCTTCGGCGCGCAACCGGTCCAGCAGTTGCCGGCGCGTGTGCGGCACCCTCGCAGCCGTCAGCGCGCGGGTGTTGTAGACCATCACCACCGGCTCGTAGCTGATGCCGAATGCCTCGTTGCGCCACTGCGCCCAGGCCGGCAGCGCGGCGGTCTGCGCGGAGCGGTGCGGCAGTGCATGACCATCGTTGACCAGCTTGGTCTGCAGGTCCATGCCACTGGAGATCAGCAGGTCCGGCGATGCCGGTCCGCCGCGGTCGTGCAGGTACCGCGCGTACAGGTCCTGGGTGATGATGTCCTCGTACACCACTTCGGTGCCCGGGTGCAGCCGCTGGTAGTCGGCGATGACCACCGCGAACACTTCGATGTCGGTGGTGCCGTGGATGCGCAGCTGCGCCGTGGTCTTTGCCTGTGCGGGAAAACGGCGCACATCGCCGGGCGCAGCCAGCACCGGCAGGGCCAGCAGCAAGGCAACGGCAGCAGTGAACAGGCGGATCATGGACTGCTCCGGGGCAGGCGGATGGTGGCGATCAGCCCGCCCTGAGGACGATTGCTGAGGTCGATGCGGCCACCGTGGCTGTCGACCACACGCTTGACGATGGCAAGGCCAAGCCCGGCGCCGCCGGACGGCGCGCCCTCGCCACGGGCGAAGCGCTCGAACACGCGTTCGGCATCGGCGGCGGCAATGCCGGCACCGTGGTCGGCGATGGTCAGCACGGCCTGCCCGCCTTCCACGGTCAATGCGATCTGCAACGGCCCATCACCACCGTACTTCAACGCGTTGTCGACCAGGTTCTTGATCGCCTCGCGCAGCAGCAGCGCATCGCCATGCACCTGTACCGGCTCGGCAGTCATCGCCAGCTGCACGCGCGGCGCCGGGCCGGCCTGCGGCAGCGCTTCATGCAGGGCCTGGTGCACGGTCTCGGCCAGATCCACTGCAGCAAAGCGCTGCAGATGCGAACGATGGATCACGCTGGCATCGCTGAGCAACTGATTCAACAACCGGCTCATGTGGGTGGCGTTGCGCTCGATCGCCTGCAGGCTGCGCCGCATGTCTTCGGGATCGTCGTCATCCAGCGCCAGCTGTGCCTGCGCACGCAATGCCGCCAACGGCGTGCGCATCTGGTGCGCGGCCTCGGCCATGAACGCACGCAAGGTCTCGTTGCTGCTGGACAGGCGTTCCATGAAGCGGTTCAACGCCGCCACCATCTGGTCCATCTCGCGCGGTACACGGGCATCCAGCGGCTTCAGGTCAGAGGGCTCGCGGCGTGACAGCTCGCGTTCCACCCGCACCAATGGCCGGAATGCGCGATGCACGCCAAAGGCCACCAGCGCCAGCAGCAGGCCGGACAGCACACCGATCGCCAGCAGTGCGCGGTTGACCATGTCCTGCGCGACCGCTTCACGCGCACGCCGGGTCTGGCCGACCTGCACCTGTACTTCCCCCTGCGCCGAGGCGGCAGCAAAACTGCGGCCGACCACCACGAAGCGCACGGTCTCGCCACTGTACGCCGCATCAAACAGCTGCGGTTGCGTGCCGGGCCGGCGCGGCGGCGCCGGCAGGTCTCCATAGCCGGTGATCAGGTTGCCACGGCTGTCGGCGACCCGATAGAACACGCGGTCTTCCGGGGCCATCGCCAGCAGGTCCAGCGCCGCATAGGGCAGATCGACCTGCCATTGGCCATCGACCAGGGCCACCGAATCGGCAATGGACAACGCCGAGGACACCAACAGGTGGTCGTAGGAACGGTTGGCGGCGCGCTGACCATAGCCGCGCGCGGCAAACAGCAGAGCCACCGCGAACACCGCCAGCAACGCGCCGAGGTAGAGCAGCAGCGTACGCCGCAGCGAGCCCGGTGCGGCGTTCGCGGTACGCGCGTCAGCCATCGGCGTCGGTGCTGTCATCACTGGTTTCCAGCAGGTAGCCAACGCCGCGCACCGTGGTGATGCGCAGCGGTGCGCCTGCCAGCTTCTTTCTCAGGCGCCCCACATACAGCTCGATGGCATTCGGGCCGGCTTCATCGTCGAAGCCGAACAGGCCATTGCCGATTTCGTCCTTGCCGACCACCTGGCCGAGGCGGCCGACCAGGATCTCCAGCAGCCGGTACTCGCGGTTCGGCAGTTCGATCGGTTCGCCGTCGAGGCTGACCCGGTGCGCGGCATTGTCGAACTGGAAGCCACCGATCTGCACCACTTCGCTGGCCTGGCCGCGCGCGCGTCGCAGCAGCACGCGGCAGCGCGCTTCGAACTCGCGGAAATCGAACGGCTTGCCCAGGTAATCGTCGGCGCCGACGTCCAGCGCCTGCACACGGTCTTCGATGCCGTCGCGCGCGGTCAGCATCAGCACCGGTGTGCTGTCGCCGCGCTCGCGCATGCCGGCCAGCACGCGCAGGCCATCGAGCTTGGGCAGGCCGATATCCAGAACCACCAGGTCGAAGCTCTGGTAGCGCAGCACGCTGGCGGCCGCCAGGCCATCGGCCTGCCAGTCCACGGCGTGCCCACTGCGGCGCATGCGGCGGATGATCGCATCGGCCAGATCCGGGTTGTCTTCGACCAGCAGCAGGCGCATGGGCACGGGGGTGGGAGGGGAAACGAATGCTACCGCATGCCGCCGCCGCGCTTGCCGGGCGTGGCTCAGTGAGCGCAGTGGCCGGTTTTACGCTGCACCGCACAATCCGTTGACAGGACGATGACAGCTACGGCAACCCAGACTGCGGCCGCGCACCGTCCGGTGCCCACGATTGCCGCGCGCCTGGCGCGCACCTGGGAGGGTTTGTGGAATTCACGTTTGCCTGGCGGCGCCCTGCCGCCATGATGGCGCTGGCTGCCCTGTCGGCGCCGGCCTTTGCCGCCGAAGACGATCGTCCGGTCACGGCCTCGCTCGGAGGCCGCCTGCACCTGGACTTCGCCACCTTCGACAACGACAACCGCGGTACGCCGAACAAGGATGACACCGAGATCCGCCGTGCCTGGGTCGATGTGTCCGGCAAGTTCTTCGTGGTCGACTACAAGCTGGAAGCCGATTTCTCCGGCGACCGCGTCGAGGCCAAGGACGTGTACCTGGCGCGCAGCTTCGGCAAGGTCGGCAAGCTGACCGTCGGCCAGTTCAAGCAGTACTTCTCGCTGGATGACCGTACCAGCTCCAACTACGGCACCTTCCTGGAGCGCGGCAACGCCGGCACCACGCTGGCGCCGCTGTACCGCCTGGGTGCGTCATGGCAGGCCAACCCCGGTGACTTCACCTGGGCGGCCAGCATCTACAGCCTGGAAAGCATCGACGCCTGGCAGGTGAAGGGCCGCGCCGCCGGTGGCCGCGTCACCTGGGCGCCCTCGCCCAGCGAGGGCGACGTGCTGCACCTGGGCCTGTCGCTGGCCCGTGAGGCCTACGACAACCCCGGCGCCAACGGCGTGCCTGGCCTGCGCATCCGCCCGCGCCCGGCCGGCCACCTGTCCGACGAGAGCCGCCTGACCCTGGTCGACTTCTCCGCCGGCCGCGATACCGACGTCAACAAGTGGTCGCTGGAATACGCGCAGGTGCGCGGTCCGCTGTCGTGGCAGGGCGAATTCAGTGGCGCCACCTTCGACGACGGGGCGCAGCGTGGCGACGTGATGGCGGCCTACGGCATGCTCAGCTGGTTCGTCACCGGCGAAAGCCGCGCCTACGACCGCAAGACCGGCCGCTTCGCGCGGGTGAAGGACATCCGGCACAAGGCCGGTGCCTTCGAAGTGGCGCTGCGCTACGACCAGATGTGGGGCGCACAGCACCTCGACGGTGCCCCTGACCTGCGCCGCGGCAGCACCGAAGCGTGGACGCTGGGTGGCAACTGGTACCTGCGCGACAACCTGCGCTTCATGCTCAACGTGATCGAAAGCCGCAACCGCGACCGCCTGGCCGGGGTCACGGTGGACCGCACGCGTGCGGTCACCGGCCGCCTGCAGTACGACTTCTAAGCCCGACATTCCGGGCATTCCGCCCGGGCCCCTTCCACTCCCCCACGTCCTGTTTTCGCAAGGAGTCCGCAGATGATGCTGAGCATCCTCGGCTTTGGCATGGTCATTACGTTCATGTACTTGATCATGAGCAAACGCCTGTCGCCGCTCGTCGCCCTGATCACCATCCCCATCCTGTTCGCGCTGATCGGCGGCTTCGGCGCCAACATCGACGAGATGATGCTGGAGGGCATCAAGAAGATCGCGCCCACCGGCGTGATGCTGATGTTCGCCATCCTCTACTTCGGGGTGATGATCGACGCCGGCCTGTTCGATCCGCTGGTGCGGGTGATCCTGCGCTTCGTGAAGGGCGATCCGATGAAGATCGTGCTCGGCACCGCGGTGCTGGCGATGCTGATCTCGCTGGACGGTGATGGCTCGACCACCTACATGATCACCGTCTCGGCGATGCTGCCGCTGTACCAGCGGCTGGGCATGAACGCGCTGAACATGACCTGCGTGACCATCCTCGCCGGCGGCGTGATGAACCTGACCCCGTGGGGCGGCCCGACCGCACGCGCGGCCACCGCGCTGCACGTGGACCCGGCCGATGTGTTCGTGCCGCTGATCCCGTCGATGGTGATCGCCTGTGCCGGCGTGCTGCTGCTGGCCTGGTACCTGGGCCTGAAGGAACGCCGTCGCCTGGGCGTGGTGACCCTGCCCAAGGGCGGCAGCTGGATGGACAACAGCGTGTCCGATGACAGCAACCCGCTGCCGACCGTGGAAGACGCCGAGGACATCAAGCGTCCGAAGCTCCTGTGGGTCAACCTGGCCCTGACCGTGGCGCTGATGACCGCGCTGATCATCGGCGTGCTGCCGATGCCGGTGCTGTTCATGGTCGGCTTCGCCATCGCCCTGGTGATCAACTACCCGAACCTGGCCGAGCAGCGCCGCCGCGTGGTCAACCACGCCGGCAACGTGCTGTCGGTGGTGTCGCTGATCTTCGCCGCTGGCATCTTCACCGGCATCCTCAACAACACCGGCATGGTCGAAGCGATGTCGCACAGCTTCCTGGCGGTGATCCCGGAATCGTGGGGGCCATACCTGGCGGTGATCACGGCGGTGGCGTCGATGCCGTTCACCTTCTTCATGTCCAACGACGCGTTCTACTTCGGCGTGCTGCCGATCCTGTCCGAAGCCGCCGGCAACTACGGCATCACCCCTGTGGAAATGGCGCGCGCCTCGCTGGCCGGCCAACCGGTGCACCTGCTCAGCCCGCTGGTGCCGTCCACCTACCTGCTGGTGGGCCTGGCCAAGGTCGAGTTCGCCGACCACCAGAAGTTCACCCTGAAGTGGGCCATCGCCATCTCGATGCTGTTGATGGTCGGCAGCCTGCTGTTCGGCCTGTATCCGCTCGCCGCCTGACCCCTTACCAAGGAGCCTTCTGCAATGACGCTTCGAATCGCTTACGTCACCAGCGGCATGGGCAGTGTCGGTACTGCCATCTGCCAGAGCCTGGCCCGCAGCGGCCACACCGTGGTCGCCGGTTGCGCGCCGAATTCGCCGCGCAAGGCCAACTGGCTGCGCGAACAGCGCGAACAGGGTTTCGACTTCATCGCGTCCGAAGGCAACGCGACCGACTGGGCCTCGACCAGCGCGGCGTTCGCCAAGGTCCGCGCCGAAGTCGGCGAGGTGGATGTACTGGTCAACAATTCCGGCGGCAGCCGCGACCTGCTGTTCCGGCAGATGACGGTGGAAGACTGGAACGCGGTGATCGCCTCCAACCTCAATGCGCTGTTCAACCTGACCAAGCAGGTGGTGGACGGCATGGCCACGCGGGGCTGGGGCCGCATCATCAACATCGGTTCGGTCAGCGCCCACAAGGGCCAGATCGGCCAGGTGAACTACGCCACCGCCAAGGCCGCGATGCATGGTTTCAGCCGTGCGCTGGCCGCGGAAGTGGCCTCGCGCGGGGTGACCGTCAACACGTTGTCGCCGGGCTATATCGCCAGCCAGGCCATCAGCAGCTTCCCGCCGGATGTGCTGGACCGACTGGCCGCCTC
This sequence comes from Stenotrophomonas sp. SMYL8, assembly GCF_036320065.1. NCBI lineage: Bacteria > Pseudomonadati > Pseudomonadota > Gammaproteobacteria > Lysobacterales > Lysobacteraceae > Stenotrophomonas > Stenotrophomonas sp. SMYL8. The sequence goes on along the minus strand of NZ_JAWIRR010000014.1, from coordinate 60,529 downwards.
GGTACCGGTGCGCCGCCTCGGTCGCCCGGAAGAAGTGGCCGGCCTGTGCGCGTGGCTGGCCTCGGACGAAGCCTCGTACGTGACCGGCGCCGATTATCCGGTCAACGGTGGCCTGTACATGGGTTGAGCCCGTCTCCACGCAGCGCGTGGACCGCCTCCCCCACGGAGTGCGCGGGGCCGGTGAACCTTCGCTTGCGAGGGGGATCCGGCCCCTTTTTTCTACCTGTACCCGGTGCGTGCTATACCGGCAGCATCCGTGCACCGGGAGTTCGCCCATGCAGCGTCTGTGGTGGGGAAACCTTGCGATCCTGCTGCCTGCACTGTGTGCGGCGGCCGCACCCGACCAGTTGCCGATGGCTGACGATGTGCAGGCTGATCGTCTGCTCGAACTGACCCTCAGCTGGGGCAAACCGTTGCCCCGCGCGGCGCAACTGGAAGACCTTCGCGCCATGCTGCCGGCGACAGCGGCCGTCATCGAAACACCTTATGCATTGCCGGGCATCACGCTGCCGCCGGTGGCCCTGTCCCCACCGCTTCGGATCACCGGCGGCATAGTCCTGCTGCAGGCCGATCGCCAGCACGTGCACTCCGTGCGCCTGGATGTCGGAGGCGTCTGTGTGACGCGTCGGCAGATCGTCCAGCGCCAGGCCGCGCCAGCGCATGTTCTTCCTCCTTCAGGCCACGCCCCGGAGCAGGCATTGACGTTGAGCTACCCGGCCCCGGACCGATGGGTGAGCTACCTCTTTCCCGGATTGCATCACACGTGCGTCGCGGAGGTGATCCTCAAGCCGGCAGACGCATCGCCGCCATGACAAGAATGTTGCAGGACGCACACCACTGTCCTGCACCGTTCGTTGGTTTTCCGTAAAGAAGGTTTCATGTTCCGTTCGCATAGTGGCCATGCACCGCGCACGCGTGCCGGTGACCACCCCCAATGCAACGGACCACCATGCAGACCCGACACCTGACGATCGCCGTGGCGATCGCGCTCTCCGCCGCCGCCAGCGCCCATGCCGCCACCGCCGCCGATGCCGGCGCCAGCACCGATGCCGCGCTGAGCGCGCAGACGCTGGATACCGTCTCCGTGATCGGCCAGGGCGAGACCCGCCAGGTGCAGCGCATCACCGCCGTCGACAAGCAGGTGCTGCCGCCGGGCACCAGCGGCCAGAAGATCCTCGATCGCCTGCCGGGCGTGTCGGTGCAGTCCAACGACGCTTTCGGCGCCAACGAAGAATCGCAGACCATCAGCCTGCGCGGCTTCGACAAGAGCCGCCTGGGCTACACGCTGGACGGCATCCCGCTGGGCGACAACAGCTACGGCAACTACAACGGCCTGAGCATCGCCCGCGCGATCATCGCCGAGAACCTGGCCGGTGCCGAGCTGTCGCAGGGCATCGGTTCGCTGGGCGTGGCCTCGACCAGCAACCTGGGCGGCACCATCCAGTACTTCTCGATGGACCCGTCCACCGAATTCGGCGGCCGCGCCAGCGTCACCGTTGGCGACAACAGCCAGCGCCGTGGCTACCTGCGCGTGGATACCGGCGACATCAACGGCTTCTCGGCCTACGTGTCCGGCGTGCACCAGGACCAGGACATGTGGGCTGCGCCGTACCAGAACCAGACCACTCGCCAGTTCAACGCCAAGGCGGTGTGGAACGTGGGCGACCATCGTTTCGGTGCGTTCGTGGCCACCTCGCGCGCCAGCCAGGCCAACTACGCCTACCTGTCCAAGGACATGCTGGCCCGCGGCCTGGGCTATGACTGGAACATCTACGCACCGGACTGGGATCGAGCCGTGGCTGCTGCGTACTGCGCGCCGGGCACGCTGGACCGCAGCAAGTGCAGGTTCAGCGGTGGCGTCACCAGCATCGACGATGCGTACTACCAGAGCCGTGCACTGCGTGACGACAACCTGTACTCGGTGGATGCCGACCTGCGCCTGGGTGAGCAGGGGCGCCTGAAGCTGCTGGCCTATCACCACGACAACCGTGGCCAGGGCCACTGGTGGGCACCGGGCCAGCCGTCCTACCCGGGCACCGACAAGATGCTGCCGATCTCGATCCGCAGCACCAACTACACGATCAACCGTGATGGCCTGACCGCCGCACTGTCGTGGACGGTCGGTATCCACGAGCTGGAAGCCGGCCTGTGGTACGAGCAGAACGACCATAACGTGTCGCGCAACTTCTACTACATCAGCGGCCCGTTCCTGGACGACCTGTACCTGAAGAACCCGGACCGCCTGCTGTTCAACCAGGACTTCGACATCCGCACGCGCCAGTTCTACGTGCAGGACCGCATGCGCTTCCTCGACCAGCGCCTGACCGTGGACGTCGGCATCAAGAGCCCGAACACCCGCATGCGCGCCACTGCCAACCCGGGCGTGGAAACCAGCATCGCCTCAGGCACGCTGACTGCCAAGGCATCGGTGCTGCCGCAGCTGGGCCTGGGCTTCAAGCTCAACGCCAACAACGAGCTGTTCGCCTCGTATGCCGAAAACATCGCTGCCTTCGTCGGCGGTGGCAGCGGCGGCCCGCTGCAGGTGTCGCCGGAATCGTTCGCGGCCAGTGCCGGGCTGGAGCCGGAGAAGTCCAAGAGCCTGGAAGCCGGCTTCCGTACCTTCGGCGAGAAGTACCAGGCGTCGATCGCGGGCTACAACGTGAAGTTCGACAACCGCCTGCTGTCGCTGAACCCGTGCTCGAGCATCGAAGTCGGCACGCGTCCGGAGTGCGTGACGCGCTTCATCAACGTCGGTTCGGTGAAGAGCTACGGCGCGGAACTGACCTTCATCCTCAAGCCGATCGACGGCCTGCAGTGGTACAACGCGCTGTCCTGGAACAAGACCACCTACGAGGACGACTACCTGTCCGGCGGCGCGGTGGTGCCGGTGGCCGGCAAGATCACCGTGGATACGCCGCAGCGCATGGCCTCCAGTGAAATCAGCTGGAACCGCGATGGCTTCTTCGCCAGCCTGCGTGCCAAGTACACCGGCAAGCGCTACTACACCTACACCAACGACCAGTCGGTGCCGGGCGTGACCACCTTCGACGCCGGTGCGGGCTACGATTTCGGCCCGGGCCTGGGCCTGCGCAATGTGCGGGTGTCGTTGAACGCGACCAACCTGACCAACAAGCGCTATGCGGGCCAGTTGAGTTCGTTCGCACCGACCGATCCGGAGGGCAAGCGTTATGCGATCCATGCGAGCGCACCGCGGCAGTTGTTCATGACGGTGGCGGCGGAGTTCTAAATCGAAAGCGGGCGCTGCGGCGCGTTGATTGTTCCTGCATAGCGTGGGTAGGCAGGCCCATGCAGGACACGCCGTAAACCCATCCATGGGGGCTCGATCGGCGCATCCATGCGCCTCACGGTCCTGCATGGGCCTGCCTACCCACGCTGGACAGTTCCCCGCGCCGGCGCGGAGGCAATTGAAAGCAAGAGCAAAAGCAAAAGCAAAAGCAAAGAGCCGGGCGTTGCCCGGCTCTTTGCTTTTCAAGCGCAATCCCTCTGGTGGACCTGCTACCGCGCCCGCAGAAAACTGTCTGGAGGAGGCGGGGCACCCTGGCCAGGACCGTTGGCGCCATGGGCCCGAGGCATGCCTCGGGCGGGTTGGGCAGGACGCCCAACCCCGGTCTTGCCGTGTGCGCAGGACAGCGCGCACGAGCAAGGCGCCATCGAGCACCATGGAGGGGCTTTTGCGTGTCCTGGCCAGGGTGCCCCGCCTCCTCCCCACCGATAGCAGGCAGGCGCTGGCGGGTCCGCCAACGCATTTCATTCCGGCGCCAGCTGGTCCATCCGTATCCGGTTGGCGAACAGCGAGAACGCCAGCATGCCGGCCAGGCCGTTCGCCCGGCTCATCCAGTGCGGCAGCCAGCGCGGCGGCTTCAGCACCCCCGCATCGAACAACGGCGCGAACGCAATCGCATCGGTCAGGCTCATCTTGCCGGCAAACAACCAGCGGCAGACCTGCAGGCGGTCCTCGGCCAGCATGTGGCGGAAGAACGTGTGCACCGACACCAGGCCGCGCAGGTACACCGTGTCCTTGGTGAAGGCCAGGCTGCCACTCGGCGGTACCCCACGGAACACGCGCTGTGCCGAGGCGAAGCTCTCCTCCGCGTTCTGCCCGGCATCGCAGAAATAGCGGAACACTTCGATGAAATCAGCACCTTCGCGGGCCATCGCAATCGCTTCGGTACGCAGGCTGATGCGCTTCAGGCGCTCGATGTCGATGCTGCCGGTGATCTGCTCGGCAAAGGTGGCCAGCCCTTCCTGGGTTGCCGTCACCCGCGGCGAGGACAGTGCCAGGCTCGGCAGCACCGGCTGCTCGCGGCCGTTCAGGGCGGTCAGCGAATGCACCAGCGCTTCATGGTGGAACAGCTGCGCGCGGTCGTAGGCACTGAAGCGCGCACTGGTGCGCAGGCGGATGCGGGTCGGGCCGGCGGCGGCCTTGGACACCAGCTCCGGGTCGAGCTGTACCTGGATGATGCGCGATTCGAAGAACGCGTCCAGATCGTTCTGCAGTTGCAGTTGCAGCGCGATGGCCGAGACCGGCACCTGTTCTTCCGGCGCCAGCAGTTCGTGGTCCAGTTCGGCGGCGATCTGGATGAAGTGGCGTGCAGCCTCACGCGTACTGGGGCCATTGCCCGGCAGCGGCTGCTCGGGGGCGCCGAACAGCTGCACAGAACAGGTATCGACTGCAGCGGTGCCCAGCCCTTCCAGCAGCTGTGCGGCCAGGTCCCAGCTCTGTGCCGACTGCCGCACGTAGTGGCCCAGCGGATGGCTGTCGTCACAGTCGGCGGCGATCGCGGCCAGCGCGCGGCGTTCTTCGCTGAAGTCCAGCTTCGGGTAATCCACCTTCGGCAGTACCGGCTGGCCACGCGCCACGCTGTCCAGGAACGGTGCCTGCACCGTGGCTGGCCAGCTGGTCAGGCCCAGCAGGCGGATGCCTCCCACGGCCTCGACCAGGCGCGCATCGAGCGCTGCATGGTGGGCCACGTCACGGTCCAGCGTCGCAGTCGGTTCCATGCGCGGACTATAGCGCCCTGCCCGCACGTTGGTAGGTGCAATGGATCGGGTAGCTGCCAACCTTGGTTGGCATCCGCCGAAGGCGGACTTCGGATACATCCGTGCCAACCAAAGTTGGCACCTACCAGGAGCGGGCAGTTGGCATCCACCCGAAGCAGGCAGAGGCGGGTTTCATTGCAGGGGTCAGCGCCCATTGCGGTGCAATGGGATCCGACCCCGCGATACCGATCAGCGCCTGCGCGGCTTGCCGGCCGGGCGGAACTGCTGGCCCTTGCCCTTCTTGCCGCCGCGTTCCTGCGCGGTTTCGGCCTGGCGCACCGCCAGCTTGGCGGCAGCGGCGGCCACTTCTTCCTTCAGCTTGAAGTAGTTCAGCAGCCGGCTCTCTTCGATCTCGCCGGCCTCGATCGCTGCACGCACGGCACAGCCCGGTTCCTGCTGGTGCTTGCAGTCGTTGAAACGGCACTGTGCGGCCAGCGCTTCGATGTCCGCGAACCCACCCTCGGACAGGGTCTCTTCGCCGGTCGGCTTCAGCTCGCGCATCCCGGGGGTGTCGATCAGGCAGGCGCCGGTCGGCAGCGGCATCAGCGCGCGGTGCGTGGTGGTGTGGCGTCCGCGCGAATCGTTGGCGCGCACCGCGTTGGTCTTCATCCGCTGCTCGCCCAGCAGGGTGTTGGTCAGCGTGGACTTGCCGGCACCGGAGGAACCGACCAGCACCACCGTGCGGCCCGGGCCCAGCCACGGCTGCAGCACCGCCACGCTGTCGGCATCCAGGCCGTTGATCGCATGCAGCGCGATGCCCTGCATCTCCAGCTCTTCCAGCACCGCCAGCGCATCCTCGCTGTACTCGGTCTGGTCGGCCTTGGTCAGCACCACCACCGGTTCTGCACCGCCACCACCGACCAGCAGCAGGTAGCGTTCGATGCGGCGCGGATTGAAGTCGGCATCCAGGCCACAGACGATGAACACCGTATCGATGTTGGCCGCGATCACCTGCTGGTGGTAATGCTCGCCGGCCGCACCGCGCTTGATCGCGGTACGCCGCGGCAGCAGGGCGACGATGCGGATGCCATCGAGCAGCACCCAGTCACCCACCGCTGGCCGTTCATGGCTGGGGAAGCGCGGGCGCTGCCATTCCGGGAGGGACTCGGCCTTGATCGACGCATCCGGGCCATCGGCCACCACGTAGTGGGTGCGGTGCTGTTCGATCACCCGTGCCGGGCGGGCCTGCGGATGTGCGGCCATCGCGGCCTGCCAGTCGGCCTGCTGCGCCGGGCCCGGCCAGGGCCAACCAATGGTCTGCAGGGCGAAGAAATCGGGGGTCTGGGTCATCGCCGCCATTCTACCTGTGCCGGCGCCCTGCCAGCCCAGCAATGACGGGCCCGGAGCCCTTGCCATGCATTGCAGCAATTCCGGTAGGATGGAAGCCCCATGCCTTTTGACGGCCCAGCTCCCATGTCCACCAACTCGCCCAAGCCCCTGGCCATCCGCGAGCGCCTTTCCGAAGTGCGCTACGAAATCCGCGGAGAACTGGCGCGGCGAGCCCGGGAGCTGGAGGCGCAGGGCCGCAAGCTGATCAAGCTCAACATCGGCAATCCCGGCGCCTTCGGTTTCCGCGCGCCGGAGCACCTTCAGCGTGCGATCGCCGACGACATGGGCCGCACCGACCCCTACACGCACCAGCAGGGCCTGCCGGTCGCGCGTGAAGCCATCGCCAGCTACTACGCCCGCCGTGGCGCGCCCGATGCGCACCCGGACCGCGTCTTCCTCGGCAATGGCGTCAGCGAACTGATCGACCTGTCGCTGCGTGCGCTGCTCAATCCCGGCGACGAAGTGCTGGTGCCCTCGCCCGACTACCCGCTGTGGTCGGCCTCGACCATCCTCAACGATGGCCGCCCGGTGTACTACCGCTGCGCACCGGAGAACGGCTTCCAGCCGGACCCGAGCGAGATCGAGACACTGGTGTCCTCGCGCACCCGCGCCATCGTGCTGATCAACCCGAACAACCCCAGCGGCGCAAGCTACCCGCGCGAACTGCTGGAGCGCGTGGTCGAGATCGCGCGCCGCCACAACCTGCTGTTGCTGGTTGATGAGATCTACGACCAGATCCTGTACGACGACGCGGTGTTCCAGCCGGTCGCACCGCTGGCCGGTGATCATCCGTGCCTGACCTTCAGCGGCCTGAGCAAGGTGCACCGCGCCTGCGGCTGGCGCGTGGGCTGGGCCCACCTCAGCGGCGACGATGCCCGCCTGGGTGACTTCCGCGCGGCGCTGGACCTGCTCGGTGCGCTGCGCCTGTGCGCCAACGTGCCGGGCCAGTACGCCATCGAGGCCGCGGTGAACGGCCCGGACACCATTTCCGAGCTGTGCACGCCGGGCGGCCGCCTGTATGAAACCCGCCGTGCGGTGATCGAAGCCTGCGAAGCCAGCGAACACCTGTCGCTGGTCGCGCCGGCCGGTGCGCTGTACGCGTTCCCGGCCGTGGTCGGCGCTGCGGCGAAGGGCTTCGACGACCACAACTTCGCGCTGGACCTGATGAACAACGAGGGCGTGCTGGTGGTGCCGGGCTCGAGCTTCAACGTGCCCTACCGCCACCATTTCCGCGTGACCCTGATGCCGGAAGCCTCGGTGATGCGCGATGTATTCGCGCGCATTGACCGTGCCCTGGCCCGCCGTGCCGAGGACGCGACCAAGGTCGTGCCGCTGAAGCCGCGCCGTTCGGTGGCCTGACCTGTGACCCTGTCCTACCTGGCGCTGGGCGATTCGTACACCATCGGTGAAGCGGTTGCAGTCGAAGGCCGCTGGCCGCACCAGCTGGCTGCCGCGCTGCGTGCACAGGGCACTGAGCTGTCCGATCCGCAGACCATTGCGACTACCGGCTGGACCACCGACGAGCTCGATGCGGGCATCGATGCGGCCGCGCCGCAGGGGCCGTTCGATTTCGTCAGCCTGCTGATCGGCGTCAACAACCAGTACCGCGGGCGTCCGCTGGACGAATACCGCAGCCAGTTCCAGGCCCTGCTGCAGCGGGCGATCGGTTTCGTTGGCGGTGATGCCGGCCGCGTGCTGGTGCTGTCCTTCCCCGATTGGGGTGCGACCCCGTTCGGCGCCGGCAGTGGCCGCGACCTGGCCGCGATCGAGATCGAGACCGACGAATTCAATGCGGCTGCCGAGGTGATCAGCACCCAGCAGGGCGTGGCCTTCGTCGACATCACCGATATCAGCCGCGCGCAGGGCGAAGACCCGACGATGATTGCCGAGGACGGCCTGCATCCTTCAGCGCGGATGTATGCGCTGTGGAGCGCGCGCGCTCTGCCGGTGGCCGCGCATCTGCTTGGCGGCACGGACTGAGGCGATGGACGGCACGCCACGGAACGGCACGCCCCTGCCCTGCACGCCCCTGACCGCCCCGCAGGCCCGCGCGATCGCAGAAGCATTCCGGCCAGCGCAGGCCTGGGGCAGCCGCCGCGACTACTACTACACCCGCGGCAAGCTCGGCAGCGATCCGCTGTACGACGGCGTGCTGCAGCATCTGCCTGACGATGGGCAGCCGGTGCTGGACCTGGGCTGCGGGCTGGGCCTGTTCGCCCATGTGCTGCGCCAGCGCGGCGGTACCCAGCATTACCTGGGCGTGGACGTGGATGCCGGCAAGATCACCCGCGCGCAACGTGCTGCCGCCGACCTGCAGGACGTGCGCTTCGACTGCGTGGATGTGCAGGCGCCGCTGCCGGCGCAGGCCGGGCACGTCCTGCTGCTGGACGTGCTTCAGTATCTGGACGCGGGCCCACAGCAGGCCCTGCTGCGCGCGGCCAGCGCGCAGGTGGCCCACGGCGGCTGCCTGCTGCTGCGTACACCGCTGGCCACCGGCGATGGCCGCGACCGCACCACGCGGGTGGCCGACCGGCTGGCCTGGCTGATCGGCTGGATGGGCACACGACCGCGCCACTATCCCGATCCGCAGGTATTGCAGACAACGCTTGCCGAAGCTGGATTGCAGGTGACCGCACCCCGCCCGCTGCACGGGCGTACCCCCTTCAACAGCTGGCTGCTGGTGGCCAAACGCCCCGCGTTGTAGGGCCGAACCCACGCTCGGCTGTGCTGTTGCGGTAGATCCACGCCATGCGTGGATGGTCTCGCGACCATTCCTGTAGGGGCGAGCCCACGCCCGGCTGCCCAAGCGGCCAGAAGCCTGGTTTACAGGACCGGCAGCCGCGCCTTCAGCCCCCGCTCGTCCAGCGCCTGCAGCACGCGCTCGATGATCACCAGGTTGTGCCCATGGGCGGCACCTTCGTGCAGCAGCACGATCGCGCCCGGGCGCAGGTCTGGCAGCAGCCGTGCCAGCACGCCGTCCGGCGTGCAGCCGACGCCGTCGTAGCCGCGCGCGCTCCAGCCTACCCGGACCAGCCCCAACCGCTGCAGCACCGGCGCCACGAACGGATTGGTCATGCCCACCACCGAGCGGTACCAGCGCACCGGCTGGCCGCTTACCGCCTGCAGGGCATGCTGGCAGCCCTCGATCTCGGCGCGCATCGCCGCCGGGCCCAGCCTCCAGAAGCGCGCCTGCGGATGGCTGTGGCTGTGATTGCCGAGGTCATGGCCACGGCGCAGGATCTCCTGCACCAGTTCCGGCTGCGCCAGCGCTCGTTCCCCCACCAGGAAGAAGGTGGCGCGTGCCTGGTGGCGGTCCAGCAGGTCGAGCACGGCGCGGGTTTCCGGACCGGGGCCGTCATCGATGGTCAGCCATACCGTGTTGGCGGCCTCCGGCAGTCGGCTCAGCACCGGCGCATAGAAGCGGCTGTTGGGCAGGAACACCGGCACCATGAACAATGCGTGGCTGGCCACCATCAGCGGCAGACCCCACTGCCAGCCGTCCAGGGCCCAGACCAGGATCACGACCAGCTGCGACGCCACCAGCCAGGGCAGCCAGCGCCAGGGGCGGGCCGGGATGCGATGCAATGTTCCTGCGTTGCTCATCCCCCATGATGCCATGGGGGTTAGAATTGATGATTCGAATTCCCGGAACCCCGACGTCCATGTCCCTCGATCCCGCCCTGCGTTCGCGCATCGAATCCATCCTCAACGCCAACCGCGTCGTGCTGTTCATGAAGGGCCAGCCGTCGATGCCGCAGTGCGGTTTCTCGGCCAAGGCCGTGGGCGCCCTGCAGGACCTCGGCGTCGAGTTCGCCCACGTCAACGTGCTGGCCGACCAGGAAATCCGTGAAGGCATCAAGGCCTACGGCGACTGGCCGACCATCCCGCAGCTGTACATCGACGGCGAACTGGTCGGCGGCAGCGACATCGTGCTGCAGATGGCCGCCAGCGGCGAGCTGAGCAGCGTGCTGGGCCTGGCTGCGCCGGACCGTACCCCGCCGAGCATCACCGTCACCCCGGCAGCCGTGGAAATGCTCAAGGGCGCGCTGGCCGATGCCCCGGGCGCGGCCCTGCAGCTGTCCATCGACGCCGGTTTCCAGCCGAACTTCCAGCTGGCCCCGCACGACGAAGGCGCGATTGCCGCCGAGTCCAACGGCCTGCGCGTGCAGTTCGACCTGGCCAGCGCGCGTCGCGCCAACGGCATCACCATCGACTGGGTGGACGACATCCGCGGCAAGGGCTTGGCCATCGACAACCCGAACGCGCCGAAGCCGGTACAGGAAATCAGCGTGCGCGATGCCGACGACCTGGTGCGTGCCGGCAACATCACCCTGGTGGACGTGCGCCCGGCCGACGAGCGCGCCATCGCAGCCGTCGGCGTACCGTTCAAGAGCTTCGACGGCAACGGCCGCGCCGCGCTGGAAGCCCTGCCGAAGGACACCGCGCTGGCCTTCATGTGCCACCACGGTGGCCGCAGCGCGCAGGCCGCCGAGCAGTTCCGCGCCCTCGGCTTCACCAAGGTGTTCAACGTCACCGGCGGCATCAACGCCTGGTCGGAAGACGTGGACAACGGCGTGCCGAAGTACTGATCGGCACTGAAAAAGGGGACGGAGGGAATTAAGTCGTTTGTGGCAAAAACGACTTAATTCCCTCCGTCCCCTTTTTCTTAGCCGGCGAACCCGCCTTCGGCCAGGTAATCCAGTTCTTCCGGCGTGGGGATGCGGCCCAGCACGGCGTTGCGATGCGGGAAGCGCCCGAAACGGCGGATGATGTCGCGGTGCAGTTCGGCGTACTGCAGGTATTCCTTGTCACCCAGCACGTCGAACATCGCCACCGAGCGGTCCTGGTCCAGCGGATCCTCGGAGTGCTCGAACGGCAGGTAGATGAAGGCGCGCAGCTTCGGCACCAGCTGCAGGTCCAGGCCTTCCTCGATGGCGCGCATGGCGTAATGCCGGGCCAGGCCATCGGTGGCGTAGGAATGGGCAGTACCCCGGAAGCAGTTGCGCGGGAACTGGTCCAGCAGCAGCATCAGGGCCAGCGCCCCTTCGGCACTGCCCAGCCAATGTTCGCGCGCGCGCGAAGCGGCGGCGAAATGCTCATCCAGAAACAACTGGCGGAACTGCGCGTCGAACGCGTCGTCGCGGGCGAACCACTTCGCAGGGCCCGCCTCCTTCCAGAATTCCACCACTTGCGCGGCAACGTCCATCACCTACTCCCCAGGGCCGGCGCGCCGCGCCAGGCCATCATCATCATTCGTCGAAGCGCAGGTGGCGGACCGACTTGCCGTTGCGCCGGATAAGCTTAAGCGCCTCGATACCGATCTGGATATGGTTTTCCACGAACTGGGAGCTGACCTTGGCATCGGAGGCTTCGGTCTTGACCCCATCGGGGATCATCGGCTGGTCCGACACCAGCAGCAGCGCACCGCTGGGGATGTGGTTGGCGAAGCCGGCGGCGAACACGGTGGCGGTTTCCATGTCGATGGCCATGCAGCGCATCGCCCGCAGCCGCTCCTTGAAGGCCTCGTCGTGCTCCCAGACCCGGCGGTTGGTGGTGTAGACGGTGCCGGTCCAGTAATCGTGGCCGAGGTCGCGGATCATGGTCGAAACCGCACGCTGCAGCGCGAAGGCCGGCAGCGCCGGTACTTCCGGCGGCAGGTAGTCGCCCGAGGTACCCTCGCCACGGATCGCAGCGATCGGCAGCACCAGGTCGCCCAGCTGGTTCTTGCGCTTGAGACCACCGCACTTGCCCAGGAACAGCACCGCCTTGGGCATCACCGCCGACAGAAGGTCCATGATGATCGCGGCATTGGGACTGCCCATGCCGAAGTTGATCATGGTGATGCCATCGATGGTGGCACTGGCCATTGGCCGGTCCAGGCCGATGACCGGCGCGCCGGTCAGCTCGGAGAACGTATGCAGGTAGCCGCCGAAGTTGGTCAGCAGAATGTGCTGGCCGAACTGGTCCAGCGGTACGCCGGTATAGCGCGGCAGCCAGTTGTCGACGATTTCCTGCTTGCTCTTCATGGGCAGTCCGGTACGGCGGGGGACCGGGTATTTTCAGCCACCCGGCCGGTGCCGTCGAGCCACCGTCGACAGGCCTGTGAAGAAGGTCACTTGGCAAGCCCGCCGCCTCCGGGCTAGCGTCGACGGTTGGACCAGCTGCAAGGGGAAATGCATGGCATCGACGTTGTTGCGCGCCGGGGTAGCCCTGGCACTGCTTTCATTGAGCACGGCTCCGGCGGTGGGCGCCTCGCGCTTCGTCGCCGATCCCTACCCCAGCACCTACCAGGCGCATCCCGATGCGCCGGTGCTGATCCAGAACGCCACCGTGCTGACCGGCACCGGCCAGCGCCTGGACAATGCCGACGTGCTGCTGCGCGAGGGCCGCATCGTCGCCGTTGGCCGCCAGCTGCAGGCCGATGCCGGTGTCACCCGCATCGATGCGCAGGGCAAGTGGGTCACCCCTGGCCTGATCGACGTGCACTCGCACCTGGGCGTGTACCCCAGCCCCGGCGTCGGCGCGCACAGCGACGGCAACGAGATGACCGCACCGGTCACCGCCAACGTCTGGGCCGAACACTCGGTGTGGCCGCAGGACCCGGGCTTCGCCACCGCGCTGGCCGGCGGCGTGACCAGCATGCAGGTGCTGCCGGGCTCGGCCAATCTGGTGGGTGGCCGCGGCGTGACCCTCAAGAACGTACCCGCGGTGACCTACCAGGCGATGAAGTTCCCCGGTGCACCCTGGGGCCTGAAAATGGCCTGCGGCGAGAACCCCAAGCGGGTCTATGGCGAAGGCAAGGGCGTGACCCCAGCCACGCGCATGGGCAACGTGGCCGGCTACCGCGCCGCCTTCATCGATGCCGCCGACTACATCGCCAAGAACAAACCGAAGCCGGCCAAGCGCAAGGGCTGGTTCGGCAGCGACAAGGGCGACAGCGCCGGTGATGCCGGCGGCAAGCGCGATCTCAAGCTGGACACGCTGGCCGGTGCGATCGAAGGCGACATCCGCGTGCACATCCACTGCTACCGCGCCGACGAGATGGCCACCATGCTCGATCTGGCCAAGGAATTCGGCTTCAAGGTAGCCGCCTTCCACCACGGCGTGGAGGCCTACAAGCTGGCCGACCGGCTGGCCGCCGACGGCGTCTGCGGTGCGCTGTGGGCCGACTGGTGGGGCTTCAAGATGGAAGCCTTCGACGGTATCCCGGAGAACATCGCGCTGGTCGACCGGCCGAAGAACAGCTGCGCCATCGTCCACTCCGACTCACCCGAAGGCATCCAGCGCCTGAACCAGGAAGCGGCCAAGGTGATGGCGTCCGCGCGCCGCGCGCGCATGCCGGAGATCACACCCGAACATGCCATCACCTGGATGACCGCCAACGCCGCCAAGGCACTGGGCATTGAAGGCCAGACCGGCACCCTGGAGGCCGGCAAGATGGCCGATGTGGTGGTCTGGAACGGCAATCCCTTCAGCTCGTACGCGCTGGCCGAGAAGGTCTTCATTGATGGCCGCAGGTTGTACGACCGCAGTGCACCGGCAGCGACGCCGCGTTCCGATTTCCAGCTTGGCCAGGAGGTGCGCTGATGGGCGTGTTGAACAAGCGTCGCCGGGCATGGCCCGGCGCTACCTTGGTTGCGCTGTTGTTGATGACAACCGCAGCCTCGGCGCAGGACCTGCTGGTGCGCAACGCGACCGTGCATACGGCCAGCACGCGTGGCAGCCTGCAGAACGCCGATGTGCTGGTGCAGGGCGGCATCATCCGCGCGGTGGGCAACGGCCTGTCGGCGCCGGCCGGCACCAGCGTGGTCGAGGCCAATGGCCGTCCCCTGACACCGGCACTGTTCGGTGGCATCACCGAGATCGGTATCGAAGAAGTGTCGGGTGAATCGAGCACGGTGGACAGTTCGCTGAAGCTCGGTGAGCAGCCACTGCGCCCGGAATTCGACGTCACCCTCGCCTACAACCCGGCCTCAGTGCTGATTCCGGTCACGCGCCTGGAAGGCATCGGCTTCACCGCGCTGGGCGCTGCCACCGGCGGTGGTTTCGTGGCCGGCCAGGGCGGCGTGATGCGGCTCGATGGCAGCACCGATCCGATCGGCCCGCGTGCCCTGTTCCTGCGCATCGGCGCAGCGGCCTCAGAACTGACCGGCCATTCGCGTGCCGCACAGTGGATGCTGCTGCAGCAGATGATCGACGAGGCGCGTGGCCAGGTGGCTGCGGACTCGCCGCATGCATTGCTGACCCCGGCCGGGCGCCGCACGCTCAGCCGCTACCTGGCCGGCCAGGGCCGCATCGTGGTGGAAGTGGACCGTGCCGCCGATATCCGCCAGCTGCTGCGCTGGGCCGCCCGCGAGAAAGTGAAGATCGCCATCGCCGGCGCCAGCGAAGCCTGGCAGGTCGCGCCGGAGCTGGCCGCCGCACAGGTGCCGGTGTTCGTTGACGTGCTGGCCAACCTGCCGGCCAGCTTCGACCAGATCGGCGCCACCCTGGAAAGCACCGCGCGCCTGCAGCGTGCCGGCGTGGCGGTTTCCTTCGTGCAGCGCGGCGACGCCACCCACAACGCGCGCAAGATGCGCCAGCTGGCTGGCAATGCAGTGGCCAACGGCCTGCCCTGGGCTGACGGTCTGGCCGGGCTGACCCGGGTACCCGCACAGGCGTTCGGCGTGGCCGACCAGATCGGCAGCATCGAGCCCGGCAAGCGCGCCGACCTGGTGCTGTGGGAGGGCGATCCGCTGGACGTGGCGCACTATGCCGAGCAGGTCTGGCTGGGCGGCCGTGCGATGCCGATGCGCTCACGCCAGACCGAACTGCGTGACCGCTACCTGCAGCGCAACGCGCAGCCCTGACCGCACACGAGGACACACCGATGGCGACACTGCGCTGGTACTTCGACCTCATCTCGCCCTACTCCTACCTGCACTGGCAGAAGCTGAAGCAGCTGCCGCAGTTCGCGCAGATCCAGACCGTGCCGATTGCCTTCGGTGCGGTGCTGCATCACCTGGGCAACCTCGGGCCGGCCGAGATTCCGGCCAAGCGCCGCTTCATCTACCGCCAGCTGTTGTGGACCGCGCAGGCCGAGGGCACACCGCTGCGATTCCCGCCCGGCCATCCGTTCAACCCGCTCCCCGCCCTGCGCCTGTGCCTGGCCGCGGGTGCCAGCGTGCAGGCGGTGGACGTCCTGTTCGACTGGATCTGGCGCGACGGCAACGCGGCCGACAGCCCTGACGCCCTGCGCGAACCGGCCGCACAGCTGGGTATTGACGATGTCGCCAGCGCCATCGCCGACCCGGCGGTGAAGGAGCAGCTGCGCCGTAACACCGAGGCCGCAATTGGCGCCGGGGTGTTCGGTGTGCCGACCCTGGCTATCGATGAGGAGCTGTTCTGGGGCAACGACGCGCACCCGCTGATGGCGGCGGTGCTGGCCGATCCGGGCCTGCTGCGGCAGCCCGAATGGCTGCGCCTGGCCACCCTGCCGGTGGCGGTGCAGCGCAGTCGCTGAACAGGGCGTGGCGCGTTTCCCTCGCGCGCCTGGCTGGGATTTGAGATAGATTTCACGTTTCCGAACCTACAACCGCCCTGGAGGGGGAGCCGCGGATGCGCATCGGAATCGTCGTCGACTCGGCCTGCGACCTGCCGCCGGACTTCATCGCCACCCACAACATCGTGCTGCTGCCGATCACCGTACGCATCGGCGAAGCGGTGCTGGCCGATCATCGCGATGAACAGGCCACACTGAGCTTCCTGCACGCGCACGTGGCCGAACACGGTGCTGAAGCGGAAACCATCCCCTTCAGCGTCAACCAGATCCGCGACCTGTTCCTGCAGCAGCTGGTGATCGATTACGACCACGTGTTCTGCATGACCATCACCAAGACCCGCAGCCCCATCCATGACAACGCGCTGCAGGCCAGCTTCGCCATCCTCAACGACTACAAGCCGGTGCGGCAGGCGGCCGGTTACAACTCGCCGTTCGCGCTGCGCGTGCTCGACACCCAGAACCTGTTCGCCGCGCAGGCGGTGACCGCAGTGGAAGCGGTGCGCCTGCGCGACAGCAACGCCAGCGTGCAGCAGATCCGCGAGCGGCTGGAGGAGCTGGCCAGCAACGTGCACGGCTACATGGTCACCCGTGACCTGTACTACATGCGCGCGCGTGCGCGGCACAAGGGCGACCGCAGCGTCGGCCTGCTCAGCGCGGCGCTGGGCAGTGCGCTGGACATCAAGCCGGTGCTGCACGGTTACCGCGGCGAGACCGGACCGGTGGCCAAGATCAAGGGCTTCGACAACGCCGTGCAGAAGCTGTTCGCGGTAGTTGGCCAGCGCGTACGCGCCGGGCTGATGACACCGACGGTGTGCGTCAGCTACGGCGGTGAGCTGGAAGAACTGCGCACCCTGCCCGGCTATGCACAGCTGAAAGAGGTCTGCGCCACCCATGGCGTGACCGTGTACGAATCGGTGATGAGCCTGACCGGCATGGTCAACGTCGGCAAGGGCGCGGTCACCGTGGGCTTCGCCGATGGGCCGCATCGGTTCGAGTGAGGCCCCGACGCGGCGCGGATCTGCACATCGATTCCACCGCGGTTGTGCCAGTCTTCCCGCACTTCAAGGAGAACTCCATGCCTGCGCAGTACCACATCAGCCTGCCCGACCCGTCCAAGGCCCGTGGCAATGACCCTGACCTGTCCTTCCACTCGCAGGGCGCCGCCGGTTTCGCCGAAGAGCTGCAGGATGCCCTGCGCAGCGGCACGCTGTTCGAGCGCTGGAAGGCCAAGCAGCCTGACCCGGACGCGGTGGAACCGCAGTGGGGCGTGACCGATCCGGATGCCACCGTGACCGGCGAGCAGAAGGACCTGCGCATCAACCTGGTGGCCACCACCCGCATCGACAGTGACGTGTTCAAGCAGCGCCTGCGCCTGCTGGCCGGCCACCATTGGGAACTGCGCGACGTACGTTGAGACCCCGCTCTGGTAGATGCCAACCTTGGTTGGCGCCTCCTAAAAGAGCTGCCAACCAAGGTTGGCAACTACCGGGGCACACGGTAGTGGGGGGGGGGGGGCCGGCCCCCCCCCCCCCCCCCCGCCCGCCGCCCCCCCGCCGCCCGACCCCCCCCCCCCCCCCCCCCCCGG